>DATHEQ010000209.1:0-2071 GCA_035318505.1 Polyangiaceae bacterium
GTTGTTGATCTTCATGATCCGGTCCAGACGCTTCAAGTTGGCGCGCGCCGCCGGGGTGCCGGGCATGGGGCGCATCACGGTGAGCATCTGATCGCGGATCGAGATCACGATGCCGAGCCCGCCGAAGTGCCCGGAGGTCGAGAGATTCATCTCGCGGTACGCGTCAGGGCTCATGAACACGCTGTGCGGGTCGAGCGTCTGCAACATGCCATTACACGCGGCGTATTCGACGTCGCGGAGCTCGACCTCCGTGTCCTTGAGGTGGGCTTGCAGGAACGCGAACACCTCGCGGAGGCGCGCTGCCACGTCCCAGGGACCCTGCACGTTGTCGACGCGAAATTCGCGCTGCTCGGTCTCGACGCGCACCTTCACGGTGGGCGATTTTTCTTCGTGCAGGACGATGACCTGGGCGACTTCTTTCTGAATCTGATTGAGCGCGCTCAGGAACATGTTGCGCGGCTTCACGCGGCCGGGCTCCACGTACTTGTCGCGAATCGTCTTCAGCGTTTCGTTGACGGCGACGAGCTGCGTCAAATCGTACGGGGCCTTGGGCTGCCCCGGAGCCGTCACCGCATGCGCCGCTTCCAGCCCACGCCACAGCCCGCCCGTTCCAAAACGAACGGCGAAGTACGAAGCCAAGCCGAAAATGCCAAGGACGACCAGAGCGCGACCAAATCGCTCGAGCATGCGCATCGCCGGCGAGTATATGCCGACGGGCGGTGCGGTCGAGGCTCGAGCCCATCTCATGAATGAATGGCTCGAGCCGTTACTTGTCATCGAGGGGCTCTGCCCCTCGCCCCCTCCGAATGAATCGGAACGGGGCCCCACTCCCTGGTTTGGGTCCCTGGTTTGGGTCCCCGGCCCCAAACAGCGCCGCTAGTCTCGGTTTTCGGGGTTCGGACCGAGTGGTCGTCCAGGCGGGCCGGAGGGCGGCACCTCGATGATGCCGCTGGCGGTACCGGAGCGTGTACCGGAGGGTGCGACGCCCGAGGCGGGCGTCGGATCACGAACTTCCACGCCGGAGGCCTTTTCGTCGCGCTGGATCGAGTAGCGAACCAACGCCCGCAAAGTTTTGTTCCGATCCACGTTACCGAGCAGCATCTTCAGGTCTTCGTACACGCTCGGATCGACCAAGAGCGCTCCGAGCGTGCCCTTACCCGCGCGCATGTCGGAGAGAATCTGGCGGACGTCGTAGCTCATGGCGTTGAGGTTCGTCATGACCTGCTGCGACTGCGTATCCCCGTAGATGAAGCTCTTGGCCATGCCGTTTCCTTCGCGCACGCCGCGCAAGGTCTTGCTGAGCTCGTCGGCGGCGCCGCCGAACTGCGCGAGCGCCTGCCCGGGACCTTCGCCGTAGATCACGTCGTGAGCGAAGCCCGGACCCTTGTTGATGCGGGACATGATTTGCGTCACCTCGTTCGAGGTGCGGTTGAGCTCGGCGGTGGTGCGCTCCACGTTCGCCAGTGTCCGCGACACGCGGTCGGCTTCAGCCGGGTCCTTGAGCAAACGCGCCGCGTAACCATCGCCCTCGTCGAGCGCTTTGAGAATGCCGGCCAGCGATTTGACGCTGGAGCGCAGGTCTTGCTGAAATTGTGCGTCCGCCAAGGTCGCCGTGGTGGTCTCCAGGTTGGTCATGATGGACTCGGCCTTCGCGCTGAGCGTGCTGAGCTGAGTCATCATTTCACCGATGTCCTTGGTCTCGTCGCTCTTGACCCGTCCGCCATCCGGCACCGGCGGCGCGTTGGGGCCGCCGATCGTGATCACGATCATCTTGTCGCCGAGCAGACCCTTGTTGTCGATCGTGGCGACGCTGTCCGTTCGGATACGGCGCGCTTCGTCTTTGACGACCGTGAACGTGACGTACAGCTTCGAGTCCTTCGGGTCGTCGGCGTAGCTCACCCGGCTGACAGTGCCCACGTCGACACCGCCCATGCGCACCGGTGAGCCACCCTTGAGGCCCTGCACGTCTCGGAATACGGATTGATACTCTTGCTTCTTCTCGAAGAGCTTGCGCTCATCTCCGATCAAGAAGATGATCCCGCTCGTCACGATCATGCCGGCGAGTACGAAC
>DATHEQ010000210.1:0-30100 GCA_035318505.1 Polyangiaceae bacterium
GCAGCAGCCGATAGGTGAAACGAATCGTGGCGCGCCCGAGCTCGACGAGCATCGTATCGACGAGAAGGCGTTCGTCGAAGCGCACCGTCCGCCGGTAGCGAGCGCTCGTCTCGACCACCGGCAAGTGGATGCCGCGACTGACGCAATCGAGGTAGCCGATATTGCGCCGGTGCATGTACTCCACCCGCCCCGCCTCGAAGTACTCGAGGTACTTCGCGTGATGGACAATGCCCATTAAGTCGGTATCGCAGAACCGAACGCGAATGATGTAGGCGGACTTGCAATCCGCATCGGGCTGGGGGCGTCTCAAGGGGCGGTTGGGAGGAAGGAAAAGGCTACGCGAGCAGGTTGCGGGCGATGACGAGCCTCTGGATCTGGCTCGTCCCTTCGTAGATCTGCAGAACCTTGGCGTCACGCATCAGCTTTTCTACCGGGTACTCTTTGACGTACCCGTTGCCGCCGAAGATCTGGACGGCGTCGATCGTCGTCTGCATGGCTGCATCGGCGCCGAAGGCCTTGGCATAGCTGGAGACGATGGGATCGCGCACGCCGTTATCGAGATTGTAGGCCGCCTTTAGATAGAGGAGCCGCGTCGCTTCGAGACGAATGCCCATGTCGGCGATCATCGCCTGAACGAGCTGGTGCTGCGCGATGGGAACGCCGAACGTCTTGCGCTCCTTGGCGTACGCAATGGATTCGTCGAGCGCGCGGCGCATGACGCCGGCCGCGCCGGCCGCGATGTCAGGTCGCGTCTGATTGAATGTTTCCATCGCCAGCTTGAAGCCCTGACCCTCGGGCGCAAGGAGGTTCGCCTTCGGGATCTTGACGTCGTCGAGGTGCACCACCGCCGTGTCACTGGCGCGCTGGCCGAGCTTGTCTTCTTTCTTTCCCGGCCGCACTCCGGGCAAGTCGCGGTCGACGATGAACGCGGCGATGCCCTTATGGCGCGAGGCTGGGTCCTTCGTCGCGAACACGACGTAAAAACGCGCGTAGCTGGCGTTGGTGATCCAACACTTCTGACCGTTGAGCACATAGTCGTTTCCGTGTTGCTCGAAACGCGTCGTGAGTCCCGCCACGTCGCTGCCGGCACCGGGCTCGCTCGTCGCATAGCTCGCCATGATCGGCTCGCTGGTGAGCATCCCGAGGTACTTCTTCTTCTGGTCTTCGTTGCCAGCGAGCTTGATGGGTGTGAGCGTGAGAACGTTGGCGAGGATGCTCGTCTGGATACCCGAGCAACCATAGGCGAGCTCCTCGGTCATCATCGCGTTCTCGAGCTCGCCCAACCCTGCGCCGCCGTACTCGGCGGGACACGTGGTGTTGACGAGACCGATCTCCCAAGCACGCTTGAACACGTCCATCGGGAACTTGGCATCACGGTCGCATTCGGCGGCGATGGGAATGATTTGTTCGCGGGTGAAACGGCGAGCCGTGTCGATGAGGGCCTTTTGTTCTTCTGTCGCTTGAAAGTCGATCATGACGCTCCTTCGCTGTCGCCCGGAGTGACTCTGTCAGATTCTCGCGTCGAGATCGATCCTCGATCTCGAGGAGACGTGGCTCATGGTTGCATCGGCTGACGCGCTTCGTGTGTGACGAGAACCGAGGCACGAGCGTTAGGACTTTCGGCCCGTCTGACGAGAGGCAAATCGCTGGGTCTCAACTTGCTACACCTCGAAAAAGTTGCTTATCTCCCCGGTACCGTGAGCCCCAAAGACTGTCCTGTGCGTACGGCCATCGGGACCATGGAGGGGTACGTACCCGGCGAGCAGCCACAGGACCGACGCTACATCAAGCTGAACACGAACGAAAACCCCTATCCGCCGTCACCGCACGTGCTCGAAGCGCTGCGCAACGCCGTGGCCGAGGATCTTCGTCTTTACCCTGATCCCACGGCCCGAGAGCTTCGCGCCAAAGCGGCCGACGTGTACGGCGTCGGGCCAGACCAAGTCTTGGCCGGCAACGGTTCGGATGACCTTCTTTCCATCCTCTTTCGCGCCTGCGTCGACGCCGGAGCGCCGGCCGACGTGGCTTACCCCGTGCCGACCTACAGCCTCTACGACACATTGGCGCAGATTCAGGGTGTCGAGCCCAAGACGATCCCCTTCGGCGCCGATTTCGCGCTCCCGACCGAAGCGCTGCTCGCCGTCGGCGCGCGGCTCAACCTCATTTGCAACCCCAATTCTCCCTCGGGAACATTCATCACCGCGGCCACCATCGCCGACTTTGCGCGACGAGCGAAAGGCGTCGTCGTCGTCGACGAAGCGTACGCGGACTTTGCGCGTGAATCGGCGCTTTCGCTTTTGGCAACCTGCCCCAACGTCGTTGTACTGCGCACGTTCTCCAAGTCGTTCTCGCTCGCCGGCATGCGCATTGGCCTCGCCTTTGGCAGCCGCGAGATCATCGCACAGCTCAACAAGGTCAAAGATTCTTATAACCTCGATCGGCTGAGCCTCGTTGCCGC
Organism: Polyangiaceae bacterium; assembly: GCA_035318505.1. Taxonomy (GTDB): domain Bacteria; phylum Myxococcota_A; class Polyangia; order Polyangiales; family Polyangiaceae; genus DASWDH01. The sequence goes on from DATHEQ010000210.1 coordinate 2,459, forward strand.
GCGAGCCGCTCTCGAGGATCTGCCGTGGATGCAGGCCAACGTTGCCAAGATCAAGGCGACACGCGAGATCCTCGTGGGCGAGCTGAGAGAGATGGCATTTCGCGTCTTTGCAAGCGAATCGAACTTCGTTTTTGCGGTGCATCCGAAGCTTGGCGGGGACAACCTCTATCGCGGGCTGCGCGACAAAGGGATTCTCGTCCGCCATTTCACAACGCCTGCGCTCCGTGAGGGGCTACGCATCACCGTCGGTACGCCCGAGCAAAACAGCGCTCTCGTATCGACGCTTCGTTCCCTCTTGACTTGAGACCACGATAATGGCGAGCCCGGGCTACATCCTCATCGTCGAGGACGACGACGACATCCGCGAGGCTCTCACGCAGATACTCGAGCTCGAAGGTTACGTCGTGCGCGAGGCTGCCAACGGTCGCGAAGCGCTCGAAATCAGCGCTCGCGAGCCGGTGCCCAGCCTGATCTTGCTCGACCTGATGATGCCGGTCATGGACGGCTGGCAGTTCCGATCCGAGCAGTTGAAAGACCCCACCCTGTCGAAAATTCCAGTGGTCGTGATTTCCGCGGACGCCAGTGTCCACGAAAAGGTGGCCTCGTTCGGCGCTGCTTCGGTCCTGCCCAAACCGATCTCCCTCGATCGCCTGCTCCGCGCCGTAGAGAGCCTCTATCCGCTCCCAAGACAACCGACGACGTGAAGATGGCCTGCTGCCGCACGTGCGAGCAGCAGCACACGCGTTGGAGGCGACGAGCGCGCCGTCGCTATTTGGCCGATTTCGCGATTGCGGCGGCAGGCTTTTTGCGATCGAGCGATGCCGCGGCTTCGACCGCCTTCTTGGCGTCGTAGAAGGCATTTTTACGCGCGCGACGCGCCTTTTGGCGGTGGCGAGCTCGGGGGTCTTGCGGGCTTCCCATGGTACGGCGCCTTCTACACCACCGTTTCGCATTCGTCACGCGGAACGTTCGCGCCACAGGTGCGCCGGTGTGCCGTCTTTTTCGTACGCGGGGTTTGATCGAAAGAGGCGAGCTCGCCCCACGTAACAGGTTGCGCCCCCTTCTCGTGTCGCCGCGCAGCTGTCGAGCGGTCGGCCGCTGTCCCCATCTCGTCACCAGGACGGCGCGCAACGGCCGTGCCGCTCCGAGTAGGGTCCGCCCTCCTTCCCAACGAGCCATGAATACCGATTCGAATTCGATCGCTGTCAGTGCCGGGTTACGCGCGGCGCTCGGCTATCACCGTTTGGTCGTAGAAATCGGACGCGGCGGGATGGCCAGCGTTTTTCTCGCGCTTTTTCCGAACGGGGACGGAACAAACCGCAAGATGGTGCTGAAACAGCTCCACCCCGATCTCGCGCTGGACGACGACTTTCGCGCGATGTTCGAAGACGAGGCTCGCGTCGCGACGCGCCTACATCATGACAACGTGGTGGAGACGTACGACATCTATGCGGATCGCGAGCGGTGCGTTCTCGTCATGGAGTTCTTGGACGGACAGACGCTCTCGCGCGTTCGCCAGCGCGCGCGCAAAATCGGCAATCTCCCATTGTCACTGCACCTGCGGGTCATCGCCGACGTGTTGGCTGGCCTGCACTACGTGCACGAGCTGACCGACCACGGGGGGGCGCCGCTCGGCATCGTTCATCGCGACGTGACGCCGAGCAATGTTTTCATCACCTACGACGGGCGAGTAAAACTGGTCGACTTCGGCATCGCCAAGGCGACGACGCGCATCGCCGTGACGCAGATGGGAGTCCTAAAAGGCAAGCTCGCCTACATGTCACCCGAAGCGGTGAGGGGCGAGCCCGTCGATCGACGCAGCGACATCTTCTCGGTGGGCGTGATGCTCTGGGAGGCCGCGACCGGTCTTCGCATGTGGGAAAATCACGACGACATCGCCGTCTTACGGCGGCTCGTCACCGGCGACCTTCCGCTCGAGAGCGCAAACACCGAGCGCGCGAATCCCACGCTTCTCCGCATCGCCGAACGCGCGCTCTCCGTCGATCCATGCCACCGCTACGCGACCGCGCAGCAGATGGGCAAGGAGCTCGAGAAGCTGCTCGCGAAGCTCGGCGATGCTCCTCGGGCGCCCGCGCTCGGCGCTTACCTGCAGTCCTCTTTCGCCGTCGAGCGCGAGAAATTGCAGAACATCGTCGACAAGGCGCAGGCGCGGTTTGCTGGCCAGCCCGTCTCGCAACGCCGCATCGCCGTCGAGCGCAGCGGCTTGCACGCTACGCTCGATCCGTGCGAACCGCCGACCATGGTGTCGAAGCCAAGCGGCGGAACTTTTCGCGGCGCAACCTACGACGTCGCTCTCGAGTCAAACGACTTGCCGGATTTTCGCCCGCGTCGGCGCGGCTTTCTCCTCGGGACAGCGGCAGCGGTTATCTCCCTCGGTGTTGCCGTCCTGGCGCACGCCCCAGCTGGCGTGTCGCAACTCTGGAGCGGATCGTCGACGGATGCATCGCCCGGTACCCCTGCCGTCGCCGCTCCGCTCGGCGCAAGCCCACCGGCCAGCGACCCACCTGCCCTCGTTGTGAATGGCGCCGGCCTCGCGAGCCCACCGGCTACGGCGAATTCAGCCGTCGCCAACGCCGCGGCCACGACCAACCCAGCCCCCGCGGTCCTCGGCTCTGCCGCGGCTTCCGCTGCTTCGACGGCAAGGGGTTCCCCGGTCGGCCCCGTCGTTCCCGCTCCGAAAGTTCGGCGCGAGAAGCGCGCGCCCGATCAGGACGACCGTTGGGGGTTTTGAGACGCTATTGCCGCTCGTCGGGCTTTGGCGCGTCGGGTTGCTTACTCGGCGACGACGCGATCGCCGCGTCGAGCTGCATGCACGTTTGGTAAATGCGCGCCGCGCGCGGAAAAGGCTCGAGGGAGACTTCGAAACGCAGCGCGGTGAACACCTGCGGCACGAGAAAAACGTCGGCCAGCGTGAGTTCGTCGCCTACCGCGTAACGTCCGGAGATCCCCGCCTTTTCCATACCTTCCAGCATCGCTTCGAGCGCCTGCAGACCGCGCTCATTGAAGAATTTCACCCACGCTTTGCGCGGCTCCGGATCGGGGGAAACGCGTTCGAGCACGATGAGATTCTGGAGCGGTTGGATCCCGGCGTTGATGTGCTCCGCGATCTGCCGAACGTACGCCCTCTGCCAAGGATCACGGGGTAAGAGGGGACGCTCCGGCACGACCTCTTCCAGGTACTCACAAATAGCCATCGATTCGGTGAGCGGGCGGCCGTCAATGAGAAGGCAAGGCACGACCCCCATCGGCGAAACCTGCTTGTGCGCGTCGCCGAGCTGCTCGGACTTGAGCAGGTTCACGAACTTCGACTCGTAGGCAAGCGCCTTGTGCTGGAGCGCAAACCGGACGCGCCAGGACGAGGACGACCGCCAATAATGGTAAAGGACGAGCTTCACGGGGGGCGGAGCATATTCTCTCGACGACGGCGGCACAACTTGAGGTAGATCTACGCCCGTGGAAAGCGCCGAAATACAGAAGTACGTCACTTGGGGCGTCGCGGCGCTCTTTGCGTTCGCCCTCTATTCGGAGGTCGCTTACAAGCGTCCCGCCAGCGCGCCCCGAACGTTGTCCGAGGGGCAGGACGTCGACGTGGCGATCACGCTCGTCACGTCGGACGCCAAAAACCTCGCCTGCTCGCACGCGGAAGAGATCAACGGGCGTCATTGCGAGTATGCGACGCGCACCGATCGGTGGAGCAAACCTCCGACCCCGGGACGAAGCGCCGCCGCGGACACGCTCGCTCCGTACAAGACGACGGACGACATTCTCCTGCTCTTACCCGCGCTCTTCAGCGAGCCGGCCTTGCGCGAGCGCCTCGCCATCGATCCGCCGCACGCCTCCGAGCACATCCGCTTCGTCGCCAACTGCAAGCTTCACGTCGAAGGCAAGCTGAACGAGGTCGTCGTAAGGTGGGCATCGAACGGCGAATGGCAAACGCAGAACAATGCCTGGTACGGTCCGGTCAGCGGTTGCTGGCTATCCGATGGCTAAAGCTTTGCGCCGTCGCACGTGACGTAGATCCCGCCCTCCTTTTCTTGGCAGCTGCAGCTCGGATCCTCGCGTAGCGAAGGTGCGAGACAGCCGCAGCTCGGACGGCCTCCGCAAGTAGGCAGCCATGCGCACCCGTGTCCGCTCTTGCCGACAGAGCAGAAAAAACCGCTAAAGCAGATCGCCTCGCCGCAGGCGAAGCAAGATCCATCTTCGCATTGCACACCCGCTCGGCCTTCCTCTTCTTTCGAGGGCGGGTCGGACACTTTGCGCTTGCCTATAGCCGTTTCGGTGGGCGCTTTACGAACTGTGGCCGGCGCGGCGCCGCCGCAAGCCGTCATCGCGAGCATCGAGAGGAGGACGCAGATCTTCACGCCCCTCTCGGTAGACGACGTTGCGACTTTCGTCAAAGGGGCGAATGCGCTTGGGCGCTATGCTTTCGAGCGCGGTGCGCAGCGCCGTAAATGTTCACCCCGGCGGCCACGCCATGGAGCGACCACCGAGCACGTGAACGTGGACGTGGAAAACGCTCTGCCCTGCGTGTGCGCCATTGTTGATGAGCGCGCGCCAACCCAAGTCCGAGATCTTGGTTTCGCGCGCCACGCGCTGGGCGGCGAGAAGCAGCTTACCGAGCAGCTCGGCATCGCCGGGGACCGCCTCGTTCAGCGAGATCAGATGTCGTCGCGGGATGACGAGGGCGTGTGTCGGGGCAGCCGGATGAATGTCCGAAAACGCGACCAGATCATCGTCTTCGAAGAGAATCTTGGCGGGAATTTCCTTTTTGGCGATCTGACAGAAAAGGCACATCACGAATCTCCCGAGGTGGTCGACGGATGATACTCCTCGCCCGTCGTGCTCCCGCTCCTTTCGTCGAGCGCGGGAGGCAGGATCAACTTTTCGCCCAGCTTGGCGATGGCGCCGAACACGAGCGCGCGATCGTCGATGATAACTTGCAGCACGGGGGGGAGCGGCTGCGCACCGGCGCGCGTTCGCCGCGATACCGCAAAACGAACCAGTGCTAGCTCGAGCCGATCGAGCACTGACGTGCGCTGCAGCTTCAGGCGCCGAATGCCGTAGCGCAAAAGGAAGGTCCCGTCCGTGGCCGGCGTCAGCTCCCCGAGGTCGGCCCGCGGATTGTCTTGCGCGAGGTGCCGAACGATGGTGCGCAGCTGCGCCGCGCGCGCTCGCGTCCGCCGCGCCGAGGCCTCGGTGAAGAGCGAAAAGAAGCGATTGCGAGCGAAGGTCGTCGGCGCTAGCACGAGCGCGCACAGAAGCGCGCTGCGATCGACGTCGATTCGCGCGCTCATTCGACCGATCCTTCGCCCGCGGCTGCCGGCGGCGCCCCCAAACCGCCGGCGAAGAGCAGCTCCGCCTGGCGGTGCGTCCGCAGCTGGCCGAAGAGCTCGTCGAGATCCCCTTCTACGACGCGGTCGAGCTTGTAGAGCGTGAGCCCGATCCTGTGATCGGTGATTCGGTTCTGCGGGTAGTTGTAGGTGCGGATCTTCTGGGAGCGTTCCCCCGAGCCCACCATCGTACGTCGTTCGGCGCTGATGGCCGCGTCTTGCCGCTCGCGCTCGATGTCGAGCAGTCGCGCGCGCAGAATCTTGAGCGCCTTGGCTTTGTTCTTGAGCTGCGATCGCTCGTCCTGACATTTGACCATCATGCCGGTCGGTAGGTGGGTGATCTGAACGGCGCTGTTCGTGGTGTTGACCCCCTGTCCTCCCGGCCCACCCGAAGCGGCGATATCGAACCTGAGGTCCTTGTCGTCGATCTGCACTTCGACCTCTTCTGCCTCGGGGAGCACCGCCACCGTGGCTGTCGAGGTGTGGATACGGCCTTGCGTCTCGGTCGCCGGCACACGCTGCACGCGATGGACGCCACCCTCGAAACGAAGCTTGGAGTAGACGGCGGCACCGCTCACCGACGCGACGACCTCTTTGTACCCGCCGGTCTGCGACTCGCTCTCGTTCAGGATGTCGACCTTCCACCCCGCAGTTTCAGCGTAGCGCGAGTACATGCGGAAAAGATCGGCCGCGAAGAGCGCCGCTTCCTCGCCGCCTTCTCCGCTGCGGACTTCGAGGATGACATTCTTCTTGTCGTTGGGATCGGAGGGGAGGAGCAAAAACTTGAGGTTGTCTTCCAGCTTCTGCGCTTGCTTCTCGAGCGAGGGCAGCTCTTCTTCGGCGAGGGCGCGTAAGTCGGGGTCGCTCAACGCCTCGCGGTCCTCCTTGATGCGACGGTCGACGTCGCGCCATTGGTTGAACGCGGCGATGACCGGCTCGATTTCGCTGCGCTCCTTGTTCAGCTGCTGCAGCTTGTGGCGATCGCCGAGGATGTCGGGAGAGCAGAGCATGTGCTCGACCTCGCTGAACCGGCGCGCCACAGCCTCGAGCTTCTCGATGGGGAGCATGGGAGAAGAGCTGACTTAGGCGGCCTTGCCGTAGCCCGGATCGGCGGAGAGCGCGGCAAAATTGAGGAACGTGCGATCGGTTGCCGCCTCGGGCGCGAGCGCGAGCGCGTGCTCGCGCCACAGCGTCGCCTTGAGCGAGGCGAGAGCAACCTCCAGCTGATCGTCATCGGGCTCGATGGTCGTGATTTTCTGCACCAGAAAACCCGGCCAGAGGAGCGAGCGCAAAACGCCGGTCGTGCAGTAACGGGCGAAGATTCGTTGGATCTCGAACGTCACCGCGGCGATGACCGGGAGGAAGGGAAGCTTCAGCACGATGAGGAACAGATTCTCGACGACCCGGCTCACGTGGAAATGCGGAAGAAGCGGCGCCACGGCCGAAAAAACGATCACCGATACGAACGCCACCATGATCAGGAACGTCGTTCCACAGCGCGGATGGAGCGTCGTCTTCTGGCGCGCGTTGGCGACGAGCAGCTCTTCGCCCGCTTCGTAGGTGCTGATCGTCTTGTGCTCGGCGCCGTGGTACTGAAAAACGCGCTTTATCTCGGGCACGCGCCGGATGAGCAGCAGATAGCTGACGATGATGAGGAGCTTGAACGCGCCCGTCTCCAGCTGAAAGAGTGGAGAGCGCAGATCGAGGCTGACGCCCAATCCGCGGTTGCCGAGCTCGGCGGCGGTCTGCGGCAGCACGACGAAGAGCACGATGGCAAAGCCGATCGTGAGAAACGAAAAGAGCCGGCGCGCGCCGTCGGCGGACGACCCTCCGCCATCACCGCTCGTCCCACCCCCGCCCGATCCGTGTTCTCCGCTGGCGAGCGCCACGACGGTGTAGGCGAAGGCGCGGAAAGCACTGCCCACCATGCGCATCGCGCTGCCCGCCGCGCCGAGCCGCGTGGGCGGCGCGTCGAAATGGTCCCGCTCGTAGATCTCCGAAGAAAATCGAAGCGCTTCGGAGCCGAGCTTGACGGCTTCGACGAGCGAGGCGACCCCGCGCAAAAAGGGCCACTGCCACGGCCCGCCCGGCGCAGCGCCTTTCGACACGGGCCGCTCGCGCACGACAAGCTCGCCCGATTTTCGGCGGACAACGATAGAAAACGACCGCGGCGAGCGCATCATCACCCCTTCGATGACTGCCTGACCGCCGATATAGGGGCGCTGTTCGCTGGCTGACATGGGCTAGAGAACGTTATAGCTCGACGGTGGCGAGCCACAGCGCTCGTCGCTCACTTTTGTGGCCAAAGATCCCCCCGCGCAAGAGCAGCAGCCGGAATCGTTCGGAGATCTTTATTTTGGGGTCGTCGGGGTAGGGAGATTCTTCTCGTACTTGCGACGGAAGCGGTCGACGCGGCCTTGCGTGTCCATGAGCTTCTGCTTGCCCGTATAAAACGGGTGGCAATTGGAGCAGACGTCGATCGCGAAGTCACCGCGCGTCGAACGGGTCACGAAGACGTTTCCACAGGCGCAGGTGACTCTCGCCCCCGGATACACCGGGTGAATTCCTTCCTTCATGTCCGCGTCCCTCCTCTTGGGATGCTCGAGAAAATTAGGATGCGCGGTTTAGCGTTATCCGTCCGCCGGCGCAAGGCGCCGCTCAAGACCGCGTGTCCCTTGCCGCCGCAGAACGGAGACGGGTCGCCCGCTTCAGTGCGGAGCGATGGTGAACAGGCGTCCAGATGAGCGGTGGCAACCCTCAACCACGAGGGCAAACCTTTCGAAATACGCGAAGCGACTTCCAGCCGGGTCGCGACAGCGGAAATCCGCGGCGCGCCGGGGGACCGGCCAATCGCGGCAACGGCCTACACTACCGCGGAAGTACGATGGGAAATTAGCCCCCGCAACTTGCTGGGGGGCCCCCTTCCACGGTACAAACCCGGAGGATCATGGCTGAACGACCCTCCCGCCGCGAGGTCATTCAGCGTTTGGGCGCAGCTGGCCTCGCCTTGGGCGGGGCCGCTGCAATCGGACGCTGGCGTTGGGATCACGGCGGCATCGATGTGCATCGCGCAGAGGGGACACGGCAGGTCCGCGATTTCCGATTGAAGGCGGGAAACGGGCTCGAGCTTCCCGAGCTCGTGATCGCCAAGAACAATCCCGACCCAGCGACCTTGACGAGGCGTGCCGTCGACGCGCTCGGCGGCATGAAACGCTTTATTTCGCGCGGCGATATCGTCGTCGTCAAGCCGAACATCGGCTGGGATCGCATGCCCATCCACGCCGCCAATACGAACCCCGAAGTCGTCGCCACCGTCGTGCAGATGGCGTTCGAGGCCGGGGCGAGGCGTGTCGTCGTCACCGATGCATCGTGCAACGACCCGAACCGCTGTTTTCAGCGCTCCGGCATTTGGCGAGCGGCGTACAAGCTCGGAGCCGACGTCATCATCCCCGCCGAGCATCGCTTCCGCACGATGCGCCTCAACGGCGACGTGCTCGACGAATGGCCGGTGTATATGCCGCTCGTCCAGGCCGACAAGGTGATCAACGTGCCGGTGGCCAAGCACCACAATCTCGCCAAATACACGGGCGCGATGAAAAATTGGTATGGATCGCTCGGCGGGCGACGCAATCGGCTGCACCAGAACATCGATGTCTCGGTGGCCGATCTGGCGACGTTCATGCGGCCCACGTTGGTCGTGGTCGATGCAACGCGCGTCCTCGTCCGTAACGGGCCGCAGGGCGGCAACATCGACGACACGCGCGAGATGAACACCGTGATCGCGACCGTCGACCAAGTCGCTGCCGACTCCTACGGCACGACGCTCATCGGGCAAAAACGCGAAAACGTTCCCTACTTGAAGATGGGGCATGAGCGCGGGCTCGGAACGATGTTCTGGGAAAACCTCCGTGTGAAGGAGGTTTGACGTGAGCCAAACGGCAGCCCCCGGGCACCCGCACCAAGACGAAGTGCAGCCCATCCCGTGGCTCGGCAAGGTCGGCGAAATCGACGCGCTCGATCAAGCCCTCGTGCGCGCGCCGGCGGCGTCCAACGTCGGTACGCCGGCCTCGAACCCCATGCCCACGGCGGGTGCACCAGCCATCGTCTCGGCCTCCGCAGCGATCGTGGCGCCCCCTTTCAAAGCACCTGCGCGCCCGACGAAGATCGACCCAAAACGGCCCGGCTCGGGGATCCCCGCGCGTCCCCTGATCCGCGGGCTCGTATGGGCACGGCGATTCGTGCAGGTCGCAAGCCTCGCGCTCTTCACGTTCTTGCTGGTCGAGACGACCTTCCGCGGCTCCTTCGCCGCCAAGGCCGACACCGTGGTGCGCATGCCGTACCCGGTCGAAGGATTTTTGCTCGCGGACCCGTTCGTCGCGGCGATGACGTTCCTTTCGTCGCACACCGTTTACCGCGGTCTTCTCTGGTCGGTGGCGCTCCTTGGACTCACGCTCGTCTTCGGACGCGTGTTCTGCGGATGGATTTGCCCGTTCGGCACCCTGCACCACTTCTTTGCGTGGATCTTCCCCTCGACGTATGGCCGCGGCAATTCGCGGGTGATGGCCAATCACACCCACGGCTATCAGCGGATCAAGTACTACCTTATGTACGCATTTTTGGCCGCGGCCCTCGCCGGCAGCGCCATAGGCGGGCTCTTCGATCCCATCTGCATCTGCGTGCGCGCCATCGGCCTCGCCGTACTCCCCGCCGTGCAATACATCGGGGGGCACGCGCTCGGCGCCGCTGCGACCGTCAATGAACGGCACGTGCAGTTCGTCGCCGATGGCACGCAGGATTTCCTCGCGCGGTCGGTCTGGCAGAGCAAGCAGTTTTACTTCCACGAGACGTGGTTCATCGGCTTTCTGCTGATCGCCACGCTCTTCATGAACCGTTTCATCCCGCGGTTCTGGTGCCGGGTGCTCTGCCCGCTCGGCGCGTTCCTCGGCGTGTTCGCCCGCTTCGCGCTCTTCGGCATGGAGAAAGACCACGCCAAGTGCACCGACTGCAATCTGTGCCTCGTCAATTGTCAGGGTGCCGACAGCCCGCAGGGGGGCGTCAAATGGCGTCAAGACGAGTGCCACATGTGCATGAACTGCGAGACGGCCTGTCCCGAGGACGTCATCAAGTTCCGCTTTTTGCCCGGTCGTAAGAGCACCATCAGCGTCCCCGACACCGGCCGCCGAACGGCGCTCGCGTCGATCGCCGCCGGCGCGATCGCCATTCCCGCGGCGCGCACCGCCGATTCGCTCGACGCAAATTACGACTCGCGCGTCATCCGCCCACCGGGCGCCGTCGAAGAGCGGGCCTTCCTCGAACGCTGCATTCGCTGCGCCGAGTGCATGAAAGTGTGCCCCAACAACGCGCTTCACCCCGCGTTCTTCGAGGCCGGCATCGAAGGACTGTGGACGCCCATTTTGATTTCGCGCATCGGCTATTGCGAGCCGTCGTGTGTCCTCTGCGGCCAGGTTTGCCCCACCGGCGCGATTCAAAAGATCACCGAGCGCGAGAAGCTCGGCCAAGGCGTGCCCCCCATCAAGATCGGCACCGCCTTCTACGATCACGGACGATGCCTGCCCTGGTCGATGCAGACGCCGTGCATCGTCTGCGAGGAGTTTTGCCCGACTTCGCCCAAAGCGATCTGGGTGGAAGAGGTCGACGCCGAGGTGCGCTCCGCTGAACCTGGTCCGAACGGCGAGCAGCCGCCGATGAAGACGGTGCATTTGCAGCGCCCCCACGTCGACCCTGCGCTCTGCATCGGTTGCGGCGCTTGCGAAAAAGTATGCCCGGTGCAAGACCGGCCTGCCGTCTACGTCACCAGCATCGGCGAGACGCGCAGCAAGACCAACGTCATCTTGCTCGAGAATACGAACTACAACTCGCCCGGCTGATTCCCGTGATGCGCCGCCCGTGTGGGGGGCGCGTCATTGCAGCGACACGCTGGTGATGAAATCCATCTGCGGATAGTTCGCCTTGAGGAACATGTTGCCGCCGTGGATGAGCTTGTCCATGTCGGGGGGTTTGCTCCCGGGGGCTGCCTCGCCGGCGTTCTTCGTGATCGCGTCGAGGACGTTCATCCCCTGCACGACTTTGCCAAATGGCGCGTAGCCGACCTGGTTGAGATCGCGATTGTCCTTCAAGTGGATGACGACGGGGCCCCAGCGCGAGTTGGGATACGGCCGCGGAAAGGCGACCGTTCCGCGATCGTTGGACTGCTTGTTGGGATCGTCCTTGAGCTTCATGCTCGCCCAAACGGCAGACACCTCGGGCTTGCTGTTGACGCCGAACTCCGCCTGCGCGCCATCGACCCGGTAAAAGGCGGCCTCGTCGTAGTACCCGATTTTGACGAGATTATAGAAGCGGTCAGCCGCGATGGGAGCCCACGCGCGTGTCACCTCGACCACGAACTCTCCCTTGGGCGTCACGAATTTCGTCTTGAATTTCTCGGGCGCGTTTTCACCGGCTTTGCTCGGGTCGAGCAGCGCGGGATTGAAGTTCGCGTCGATGCACGAGCTGCCTTTCAGCGAACACCGGCGCTGATCTTTGCAGAGGTCGGACTGCGCGCAATCTGCATCCGATCCCACCACGCATATCCCGTCTTTGGCGGTGCAGACGCCCGTCGCTTTGCACGCGGCGATGCGCGCGCAATCGACGTTCGTCGCCACGACGCATTTCCCATCCTTGGGCGTGCACTGTCCGACGCCGTTGCAGTCTTGCGACTGCGTGCAATCAGCTGGCGTGCGCGCCGCGCAGAGGCACGGTTCAGGAGTACAGACCCCGGTACAGAGCCCGCTCTTCTTGCACGGCCAATCGCGTTTGCACTGCGCGGTGAGATCGCGCTCTTTGTCTTGCACGGTCTGACATCCGGACAGCGCCAAGAAACTTACGGCAATCGTCACTGCAACACGGATGCGCGCCATGAGAGCCCCTCCTTAACAGGGAGCCGGAGTATAGATCCGCTCACTCTCGGGACAGAAGGGTCTGCTTCCGTGCCGAGAGAAACCTTCGGCCCTCGCAAACGCCCTCGCTTTATTTCTTCGTCAGGAGGACTGCAGTCAACCCGGTACGTGCTCCGTGCCGGCAGGCACTTTGAGCATCGAGTTCTGGAAGTCCTCACGGATCGGTAGGTACTTCGGCCGGCGCGCTTAGCCAGGAAAACTGTGGCCACAGCGTAGACGCTTGGGCGGTTTTCGGGCGCCACCGTACCCCTCGCCGACATGGAACCACGAGCGCGCCCGAGAAGAGGCGGATAATCCAGCCTTTCATGATGTCGTCTTCTCCTCGTGGAGCGGCTCGACGTCATCAGGAGAAGCTTTGTGGCCAAGAAGGTCGCTGGGTGTAAAACTCGACGACGATGGGCATACGCGTCTTCTTCATCGCCGCGGTTCTCGCAGCCGCCGGCTGCAAATCCGGCGACCCGCGCGAGGCGCCCCCCGCGGTCGCCGCGGCGAGCTCCTCCCCGACGCTGGCTAGCGCGTCACCCGCTTCTCCCAATCGATTCGGTGCCCCGCTCGGCAAGAGCCCGGTGGTTCCGCTCGCCAGCATCGTGAATGAAACGGGCAAGTATGCCCGAACGACGGTGAAGACCGAGGGGAAGGTCACGGCAGTTTGCCAGGCCGCGGGCTGCTGGATGGAGATCGCCGACGGCAACGGCGCGGCGCACATCCGCATGAGCGGGCATAGTTTCTTGGTACCGAAGTCCGCTTCCGGTCGACGCGCGCTCGTGGAAGGAACCGTGCTCCCCAAACCCGACAACGGGGAGTGTGAGCAAGAAGCCTTGGAAGCGACGGGCAAAACCGTGAAAGTCGAGCTCGACGCGACCGGCGTCGAGCTGCTGTGATCGAACCACAGAATCTCGCTATTGCGGCGAGAAGTGGTTGGCGAGCACGGCTGCGAGCACGAGCGCCACGGTGAGGGTCAACGCCAGCACGATGAAGAGGCGCGTTTTCGGCTTGTTGGCGCGGGGCTCGTCTTTGACAGAGGGCGGCGTGGGAAACGACGATGGGGTCGCCGGAAAAGGCGTGTTGCTGTCGAGCGACGGCGTGTACCAGCGGGCGGCGGGGTTGGTCGGTTTGCCTTCGATGGCCGTCCGAAGAACGGCCGAGGGCGACGTGTCCCCGAGGTGCAGGTTCTGCGGCAATGGGGATTGCTGTGGATTCGGAGCGCCGGTGTTGGCGACGGTGGCGGCAAAAGCCGTGTGACTGGCGATGCCGCCCATGACCGGCGGGGGTGGCAAGGGGGACGCGGCCGTCTGCCCCGCTTTGGGTGAGCCGGCCGCCGCGGGTGTCCCTTGAAAGAGTGTCGCTTTGCGCGGCGGCCCTTCGCGTGCGCGCGCGTCCGCTTCTCGGTTCGCGTTCGGCGCGGGCGCGCTCGGCGAGCGCGCACTCCCCATGGTGTCGGCGAAGGCCGCGCCGGCCTGCGGTCTCCAACCGCCGCCCCGCGTGTCGGGGACGAGTTCCGCGACCTGACGCGGCGGCGCGGATCGCCGAAGATCGGGCAGGACGGGCAGGCCACCCGCCGTGACTTTCGGGAGCTCGGCACCGCGCGCAGATGGTGCAGCCATCCCGGGCGGCTGCGGATATCCCACTTCCCCGGCGCCGCGGCTCTGGTTGGCATCGCGCGTGGCGGCGTTCTTGAGCATGCCCCAGAATTCGCCGATGTCGTGGGGACGCTGCGAGGGATCGACCGTCACCGCGCGCGCGAGCACCGCCTCGACCGCGTCACCGACGGCAACCCCCATCGATCGCGGCGTGGGACGACGGCCCGGATCGAGCGCACGATCGGCATATTCGCCGATGTGCTCGCCTTCGATGGGTGTGCGGTCAGCCAAGAGCTCGACGACGAGCACCGCGAAAGAATAGACGTCGGTATAGGGACCGATGGCACCGAGCGCGTCGTGAAATTGCTCGGGCGCCGCGTAGGCGGGCGTGAACATCCGAATTTGACCAATGGTCGCGACCCTCGGCCCGAGCGAGAGCGCATGATCGGAAATGACTTTGGCCACACCGAAGTCGAGCACCTTGAGCTTGGAGGTCCCCTGCGCGTGCGCGACGAAAATGTTCGACGGATTGAGATCGCGATGCACGACGCCTTGTGCGTGCGCGAAGGCCATCGCTTCGGCGACGGGGTCGAGCAAACGGATGACCTCCGGCAAGGTGCGCCCTTTTTCGCCGCGCATACGCCGCGCGCGCAGCTCTTCGGAGAGGGTGAAACCCTCGAGCCATTCGAGCACCATGTACGGTACGAGCGCGCCGGTAGCGGGCGCCATCGTCGTGCCCGCGGCGATCGTGCGCGCGATGTGGAGCGACCCCCGCGACAACCGGTAGTGAATCTTACTCTCGTCACGAAAGCGGCGCACGATCCCATCCACCACCGATGATGCGAGGGGCGCCTGCAACTTCAGGCATTTGATGGCCACAGGTTCGTCGAGTCCGATGTGCAGACCGCGGTACACGACACTGAAGCCACCCTCTCCGATGGCACGATCGACGCGGAATTGCCCGTCTAGCACCTGCCCTTCGATGCCGTACAAATCCGTCGTCGTCACCCTCCGACTATACACACAAAGGCGCCAGATCGGGCACCCGGGCTTGCTCTGAAGAGCCAGCAAGGGCACCTTGGCTCAATGGCAAGCGACGACGTCGCGAACGATCTCGCCGAACGAGCGGCCCGGCTGGCCAGCGCAGGTGCGGTCGGAGCGAGTGTCGCCCACGAGCTCCGCAATGCGCTCGCGGTAGCCGAGTCTTCGCTCTTTCTAGCGCGTCGCGATCTGGACGATCAAGGCAAGCTCGTACGGCACCTCGACAAGGTGGGCATGGAAATTCGCCGCGCACAGCGCGTCATCGGCGCGGTGCTCGGTCTTGCTCGCGGCGAAGCCGTGACGCTCGAACCCACCAACGTCGCGGCCCTCATCGATGGCGCGCGGCGAGCCATCGTGCTTCCCACCAACGTGACCTTCTCGGTCGCGATCGAGCCGCCCGATCTGGTCATCCGCTGCGATGCCATCCTCATGGAACGAGTGCTCGCCAATCTGTATCTCAATGCCATCGAAGCATTGACGTCGCGCGGCCGAGGCGCGCTCGGCACCGACGTGCGTCGCACGGGCGACCGCGTGGACGTGGTCGTTCATGACGACGGCCCGGGAATCGAGCCCGAAGTGGCGCGCACCGTCTTCGACCCGCTCATCACCACCAAGCCGAGCGGAATGGGGCTCGGCCTTGCGCTCTGCCGCGCGATCGTCAAAGCCCACGGCGGAGAAATTGCCGCAACGCAGAAGCCGAGCGGCGGCGCGCGCTTCTCGTTTTGGCTCCCGATCTGAACCGGGAGCGTTGCACACGCAGGTAAGGCCGCGCCGGGGAGGGCTTAGTTGAAGGCCGGAATTCTTCAGACCCCTCGAACTAAGCGATGAACTCGTTCTTCGGGAGATCATAGTGTTCGGGCGGATTCACCGCGTACGAGAGCGCCAGCACTTCGATCAGGACGACGCGATAGATGGCATGCACATCGTCGACGTCGACTTCTCCCGCGTGGGCCTCGAGCGCGTTGTCGAGATGCTCGTGGACGAAGGAAAGGACGTCGGGCTGCTCCATCGCCACGACATCGTCGGACTCGACGGCTTCCGCGGGATCGACCCGGCGCAGCTCTTCGTCGAGCACGAGCGATTGCTCGGAGGCAGCCAGCTCGTCCGCTTTGACCTCGCCGAGACGCTCCTCGAAGTTTCGCTCGAAAGCGAGCCAGATGGCGAGCGTCAGAAAATATCCGAGCGCAAGCGCCGTTTCGTCGATCGGCTGACCAAGGGCGCTCGCTACCCGTTCGGCGATCGCTGGTTGGGTCGACTCGAAACGTGTGAAAGCACTATCCAGCCGGTCGCGCGCGATTTCGTCCTCATCGGCGAGATCGGACTCGATCTCCCCGAGAACGCCCGGTGGAAGCCGCGCATAGTGCGGCACGGGTCGGATTGCAGCGCGTCTCACCCACACGTTCTCGAACGTAGCACGCGGCATGCCGCACCGGCGACGCTGGCGCGCTCCATTTCGACACTGCCCATTCGAGAGCGCCTCGACACTGTTTGCTAGAGAGCACGAGGTATGTCTACTCTCGGCCGGTCATGACCAACCGTGTGCCCATTGGGGTAATTCGTCAGAGTCTTTTTACCCGATCGATCTGCGACGTAGCGATGTGCCCACTTGAGCGCTTGACGGAACAAGCAGAACTCAGCTCGGCGAAGCCGGCCAGGGTTCTACGAAGAACTGGAAGCGTCGTGGTATCGGCCGTGCTCGCCTTGGCCGGTCCCATCGCCTGCGCGAGTCAGAAAGTAGAACCACAAGTCGCATCTTCCGCCGCGCAAACGCACTATGCGGTCGACTACCCCGACCACCTTCAAGCGACGGCCAATGAGTATGTCAACACCGAGGGGGAGGTTCGGCGCATCACCACGGCGTTTCCCCAGTACCCGGCCCAGCTGAAAGACCCACCTTGGCCCCTCGTCGTCACCATCGTCAATCGCGCCGATGAAGCTGGACGCAGCGCTTCTTACGTCGAGGCGCGCCGCGACTTCGAAGCGACTCACGCCTTCTTCGCGCAAGAGCGCGAAGAGATCACGCGCAAGATGGCGGGGTCGGCCCAGTACGTCATCAAAAAGAAGGAGGAGTGCGACGTCGACGTGTCCGGCGCCATCTCCGCATCGTTTAAAGACAGCGTCCAGAAGCAGCTCGAGAAACGACTCCGCGCCCACAGCGACGCGTACACGCTAATCGAGCGCTATCGAGATTCACTCGGCAAAGCCAACGCCTCCGCACTAGAAAAGCAAACCGACGACATCAGCGAAGCAAGTTACGCCACATTCATTCGCGCGACCGAGCTGAAGGCACGCACCACCGACCTCTTGCATGAAGCGTCGCAGGTGCAAAAAACGCTCGATCAGAGCATCGCCGAAGAGCGCGCCTTCCAAGCCGAGGCGGGTCGATCTGCGGGCGACAAAAAGGCGTCGGCGGAGCGCGTCGCCAAGATGGAAGACGCCAAGGTGCGCGTCGAGCGCGCCATCCCGGCTCTGCAAAGCTTGGAGAAGGAGATCGACCAGCGGAACACCGCGCTGAAGAAGGAGTACAGCGACGCGCTCGATGCTCTGCGAAAGGCGGTCGAGACCAAAGCCACGTCCAAGTGAGGGGTCTCGACTTGGCGCGACAAAAAAAAAGTGCCCGCGCGAAGGGGCCGGGGGGGGGACGACCTCTCTTCGCGCGGACAACGAGATACTTTGCACCGTCCGTACCAGGCCTGCCGAATGCGAGTTCGCGGACTTGCGAGTGAAGATGAGGGCACCACCTTTCGTCTCCGCACGAACGGGTGATCAACCGTGCAAGGCGGCCGCTCGGTTGCGGTGCATGGCCGCCATCCTTTCGGTGGCGCTCACCCGAGCACCGGCGGCCTACGCGCAGGCCCAGCCGCGCGCAGTCACGGGGACCTACTCCCCATATGAGTTAGCCTCGATCGAGGAAGCCGTCGCTGCGCTCGGTACCAGGGTCGCACCTGACCCAGAAGGCAAGACGGTCGAGGGAATCGACATCGTCACCCTCGATGTCGTGGAGCCGCGCGACCCCGCGCCGAGAGCGCTCAACATGCTGCACGCCACCAGCCGGCGCGCGGTCATCGCGCGCGAGATTCTCCTCACCGAAGGCGAACCGTACTCCGCGTTTCGTTGCGACGAGACGGCGCGCAACCTCCGCCTGCTCCATCAGTTGTCGCTCGTCATTTGCACGGCTACCTACGGAAGCGCGGCCGATCAGGTTCGTGTCCTCGTCATCACCAAGGACGTCTGGAGCCTTCGCCTCGGCTGGGACATCTCCTTTACGGGCGGCGGGCTCGACTCACTGCAGCTCGTGCCCACCGAAACCAACTTCGGCGGAACGCATCAAATCGTACTCGCGCGCTATTTGTACCAGCCCGAATCGCAATCGCTCGGGTTCGGATACCAGATCCCGCGACTCGCCGGGCGAAGGCTCAGCCTCACCGCGGATGCGGGTTTGATTTGGAATCGCAAAGGCGACACGGAAGGTTCGTCGGGATCGATCAGCGTCGCCAAAACGCTTTATTCGGCACGCACCGAATGGGCGTGGGCCATGGGCGCCAATTGGCGCGACGAGGTCGTCCGGCGCTACCAGAACGGGCGTTTGGCGGTCGATGCCGCGGGGGTCCCTTGGCAATACGGTGCGCGGCGCGTCGCGGAAGCCGCCTACGTGACGCGATCTTTCGGACTTACCTACAAGCATGATTTTACGCTCGGCGCCGAGATGAACATTCGCTCGTTCCGCGCCCACGAACTGCCCGATTTCGATGCGGTCGCGGTGGCGGCTTTTGCACGAGCCAATCTTCCGCGCAGTGACACCCGGGTCGGTCCTTTCCTGCAATATCGCGCCTACACGTCGAAGTTTCTGCGTGTACTCGACTTCGAAACGTTGGGGCTGCAAGAAGATTTTCGCCTCGGCCACGACGCCTACCTGAGGGTCTATCCCATCGCCGAGCAGCTCGGATCGTCACGCACCTTCCTCGGCACGTACGCGGCGATGCAGTACACCGTCGAGCTCGGCGACGGCTTGGTTCGGGCGAGCGTCGAATCGAGCACGGAAGCGGAGGCCCATCGCCTGTCGGACGCATGGTTCGAAGTCGACCTTCGCATCGTGACGCCCCGACTCGGTTTCGGGCGGCTCGTGTTCGACGCGGGAGCGCTCAATCGCTATCGCAATTACCTGAACCGACAGTCGTACCTCGGCGGAGACAGCCGATTGCGCGGATACCCGAGCACCTTTTTCGTGGGCAAAGACGTCATCGTCTACAATCTCGAATTCCGTTCCCGCCCCCTGCAGATTCTTTCGTGCCAACTCGGCGCGGCCGCGTTCTACGACGTGGGGCATGTGGCCAACGGTTTCAGCCGTCTCCACCCCCGCCAAGCCGTTGGCGTCGGCTTCCGCGTGCTCTTTCCGCAGCTCGATCGCGTCGTATTTCGCGGCGACGTGGGATTCCCGCTGGCCCGACCGCTGGACGCTGGCGTTCCCCCTTTCACGGTGTCGATCGCTTTCGAACAAGCCTTTTCCGTGCCGTCCATAGGCGGGCGCACGTCGACGTCCCTGCCGACGGGCTGGTTGGGGCAGTAAAGCGCCGTGATGACCTGAGGTCCTCGCTGTGCCCGCGTAATAGCTACGCGCGCGAGATGCTCTTCAGGACACCGCCGGGACGTTGCCGGTAGGTGGGCTTCGCGACGGTGCCCGGCTGATAAACCTCGGTGGGCAGGTAGACGGTGAGGCGGGGCTTTCCCTGCTCGCGTCGAAACGAGACGTACGCCTGCAATCCGATTCCGCGTTCGAGGGGGCGATTGGCGAAAGCCTTCATCGCGCGCTGGTAGGGGTCGCTCGGAAGCTTGAGCCAATCGAGGCATCGGACGACACGCTCGGCGATCTCGCCATCGTGCACGGCATATCCGTTGATGGGAAAATGCGTGGTGGCAGAAGAAGGACCGTCTCCTCGCCCTTGCACGAAGGCATAGCAAGTGAGTGGCGCTCGACCGCGGAACAGGCTCTCGACTTCGGGAGCCACAATGTTCAAGAACTGCGTGACCTCGCCCTGCCGATACCAGGGAGACGCGCTGGCAGCGGACTCGAGATCGCCCACGGTGCATCGCTCGTGCCGCGCGTAGACCTTGAGACGGGCCTTGGGAGACGGAGAAAGGTCGAGCGACAGGTACTTGAGCTCGTCGAGATCGCCGCCGCGCCGCACCAAGGTATCGGAGATGACTTTCCACGCCTTGGGAAAGCCCAGCCGACCGACCGCTTCTTCGATGAGCTTGGGGGCCAGCTCGCGACCCTGCGCTTCTGGGTCCAAATAGACTTTGAACTCCGGCCCCCGACGAGCGGAAAATCCGACCGCCACCCACACGCCGAAACCACCCGAGGGCTTGGCGGGTAGAAAAAGATCTTTGACCTTCTCCAGGCGACTGAGATCGACATCGAAGTCGCGGGCCAGCGATTTCAAAAGAACCAGCGCGGCTTCCTGATTGGCACTGAAAGAAGGAACCGCGCCGAGCGGCTCGGCCATGATGCGCAGTTCCGGCGATTCGCCCAGTCCTAGCGAGAACTCGTACGGCGTGTGGTCGTCCCCGACAACAGACGGCCAGCGCGGGCCTTTCCCCACGGGCTCGTCTGTCCACGGTGACGTCAACCGGCGAAACAGGTCCAGTATTTGGGGCGACTGTTCGGTTAATGCCGTTGCGTTGCACAACCCGCTCAGCCTGCCGGCGCTGAGATTGAAGAACGTACCCAACTGCTGTCGTAAAGCGCTACTGCTCATCTCGACTCCCCGTTGAACCCCCCCCGTGCCCAGACCCCTATCAACCCGCTGAAAAGACCGACGCAAATCGCGTCGGTGACAAGCACGAGTACGGCAGCACCCGGTCTATCCTTTAGGGTCGATGTGTCATATCTCGCTCGCCCAACCATTGCCAAAAGCGCTATTTTTCGTCGGCGAACGCTATATACGGAATGCGGAATTCGGGCGAGCGGCTTAGAGCCAAACCATTGCGGGTCGAAAGAACCGTGGCAATGAATCTATGCGCTTAGTCCGGACCCGCCGCGGACGAAAGTCCCAGCGGGTAGGGCTCGAAACACCGCGCGCTACCATCGAGCGCATGCGGGCCCACAAGCAGCCATCACAACTTGGGCGGCCGGGCGGGAGCGGACGATTTCGGCAGATTAGAAAATGCCTGGTCCGGGCGTGAGGATGCGGTCCGGGTCGAAGAGCGTCTTGGCCAGCGCCAGAGCGGGGTAGATGATCCCGTATTGGCGAATCCAGTCGCTCTTCGACATCGGGGTACTGCCAATAGGATAAAGCGTACCCCCAATTTCGCGAGCCCCCTCGAAGACGGCACGCGCCTTGGCGAGGTGGCTGGGTACGTAGTTTGGGTCCGAGAACGAGCCCGATGTCAGGATATCGAAAAGGAATGCCTTCTCCTCGCGCGGCAAGCGGAAGGCGATGGTTTCGGGAAACATGTTCTTGACCGGAAATAGAAGGATGAAGCCGCCGTCTGGCCCCAGGTCCGCAGCCGTCAAATTCTGCAAAACCGACTTCACGTAGGCGCTCGTCTTCGATGCCGGCAAGAATACGTCTCCCCAGACGTGGGGTATATCGTAGAGGCCCTGCGTCTTGAGCAACTCGAAGAAGTTGTCCGCAAAGGTGTCGTAGCTATACGCGTCCATGTCCAGCACCGTCAGCGCCGGCGGAGGGAAATTCAGGCCCGCTAGAACTTGCGCATCGTTCGGAGGAGCGCCGGGGGAGTACCATTTCACGGCGTTCAAACCGTAAATCCAGCCGCCGTTGCCGTCCGGCAGAATTCGGAAATAGACGCCGTCCACGCGCTGGTTGCTGGTGAGCGTATTGACGTCAGCGAGTATGGAGTCGAGATCGGGGTAGCCGATGATGTAATTGCGCGCGAGCGGAGGAGCCGCCTGCATCTTGACTTTGGCACGCACGATGATCCCGTATTGACCAACGCCACCGACGACGGCTGCGAAGAGCAGCGGATTCTTCTTATCGGAACACGTCTTGAGCTCGCCGCGGCCGGTGACGACATCGATCTCGATCACGTTATCGACGACCGCCCCATGGCGGAAGCTTGCCGGGCCAATGCCTCCCATCGAAAGAACCCCGCCCCAAGTGAGCCCCACTATGCCGGTGACGACGCGCGGTCGGAACCCGAGCGGGATGCCCGCCGCGAGAAGCTCGCTCAGTGTCACACCAGCCTGAACCGTGGCACTGTTGGGCCCAATGGCCTCGATCTGGTTGAGCGTCGAGAGGTCGATGACGAGACCTCCTTCGACCAACGACTGCCCGCCGCTGCTGTGCCCCTGACCGCGCCCGGCCACTTTGATGCGATGCTGACGGCAGAACACGATGGCTGCAACGACGTCGTTGACCGAAGCAGGTAGAAGGACTGCGCGGGGTGTCCGCCGTATGAAATTGCCGAAGTCGTCGGAATAGGCCGCCAAGGACGCCGTGTCCGTCAGCAGAACGCCATCGAGGTGCGGAATCGAGAGTGCGCCGCTCGCAGCGGCCGACGTTACCCAGGATCGGTGCGCCGGATCGAAACCGACGACGACCGTGCTCGTGCCCGCAGCAAGCAATCCTTTGATGAAGGTACGCCTCGATGAATGCATGCTTTGTTTCTCCTCGTTTGTTCCCATTGCGGAAGTAAAACGGCTCCTACCGCGCCTGGAAACCAATTCGCCGCATTTCAATCCTAGCTTGCCGGGCTCTTTACTGACAAGAGCGCAATCCGTCCCGACAGCTTTTACGCAACGACCAGGCGCGCAACGAGCCCGTCAGGACATGTGCCATGCTCGCGACCACACGTCGGTCGCTATCGGCTATGATCGACGCGCATATTCCATCCATTTTAAAAGCGTGCCAACGCGCTAGGGCCGCATCGATGCGTGGATGTAGGTAGCTTTTCGGCCTTCATCCATGTCCGCGACTTTCTTCGAGCAGCCGCTGATGCTGCGTGTTGCGACGCGTGCAACATGTCGAATCTCTCGGCGCTCCTACACCGGAGGGCGGTTCCGCTCTGGTGACGACTGTCGGCGTGTAGAGCGGTAAGACCTGCGGGATCGAATCGACGGCGCCGCATGGGCGACTCTCGCGGTTTTTTTCCCGTCGGAATGGCCGTCGAACAGGGTGAGGTGTTGCCAAATCGCGCTCCTCGTTGCTACCGTTTCTACGATAGGACAAGTAACTGCCCTTTGGGGCGAGCGCACGGCATGCACGCGATGTGCGAAGAAGCTCGATGAGAACTGGCCTTGCCAAGGAGGGTGGATGAGTCACGAGGAGAAGGTCCGGACCTTTTACGACAGCGCCGGCCAGTGTTACCAGGCGATCATGGGGAACACGTGGCATCACGGTGACCCGGCGGCCGAAGCCAAGGGCGTCTCTGTTCTCGAGGCCTGCCAACTATTGGAACAAGAAATCATCAAGCTGAGCGGACTAAAACCGGGGTCGCGCGCGCTCGACTTCGGTTCCGGCGTCGGCGGACCGACCGTGTACATGGCGAAAATCTCGTCGGCAGCGTTCGTCGGACTCTCCAACAACGAGCTCTTGAGCCAAAAGGCGCGATCGCTCGCGACCGAGCTCAACGTACCGAACGTGAGCTTTTTGACGATCGGCGATGAGGACTACAAGACGCTATTGCCATTCGCGGACGCCAGCTTCGACGCCGTCACGTTTTACGAGTCGGTGTGCCATCTTCCCGACAAGGCCGCGTTCTTCCGAACCGCTTACCGCATCCTGAAACCCGGCGCTCGCCTCGTCGGAATCGACTGGCTGCAGCGACCGTTCGGTGAACACAAAACGGAAGAACAGATCATGAAGTTCATGCAACCGGTGAACGACCTCATCTGCATTCCCTGGCACGGAACGCTGGGGAAATACAACGCGATGATGCAGGAAGCCGGTTTCACGGTCACTAGTGCGCGCGACATGTTCGACGGCCGGGAGTGCTGGGGCAGCACGCCCAAAGAAGAGCGGCCGCAGTGGCTCGGCTACGACGGGCCCGAAGGCGATCGGTTCCGCAAGGGTAAGGTGGCGCTCGACGCCGCCCGCGGCGCCGGCGTCTTCACCGTCGGAATGTTTGCCGCAACGAAGCCCGGTTGAGTTTCGTCATGCAAACAGAGGAGAAGCGCGTCGGGCTCAGCGATTGATACCGCTCGGGTTGGCGCGCGCATGGTAAATTTCACGAAGTTTGCGCACCACCCCCGCGATCTGCTCTGCCGTTTCGTCACGACCGAGCAGCCGTTGACGTTCGGCATGCCAGGCGGCGGACTGGGACACCGAACTGAAGACAGCGTGCTCGAATTTGGGCCGAGCAACGAGGTAGACACTGGACACGACCGCGCGCACCGCCGCAGCCTTGAAGCCGCTCCCCTCGTGCACTGTCGAATAGTGCGCGACGCAAGTGCCGGCCAACGTCAAGAAGTCATTGAAAACGGTGCGTGCCGCAGCGTTCGGCGGCTGGGCATCCCTTTCGACCGTCTGCAGTACGCCTACTCCCCCCGGAAACGCCGCTGCAAGCTTCTTGAGTGCCGCCGAGGTCCGGATGTAGGCGGAGACCTGCGTCTCTTTGCACCACAACGTGAAGAGCATGTTGAACGCCGTTGCCTTCGCATGGTTCACGTCGACTTCCAGCAAGCGAAATGAACTGAGATCCGGCTTCGTCGGCGGCGCCAGTGGGCTCATCGAGCACCCCGTCCACGATCGATACATGGTGTTTCTGCGTTTTTCAAGGCTCGCCAGGAGCTGCAAATGCGCATGTGCTCCGCCGTCGACACGCTTCGACGCGTCCAGATCGTGCTCGAGGCGACGCGCTTTACTGTCTGCGTGATGAATCTTCGCATGGCGCGCGCCCCCCCGATTGATTTCGTCTACGTTTTAGGAGCCGTACGGTACGAGCGCAAGCTGGCTTCGAGATCGTCGCCGAGCAGGGTCATGGCCTGGAAGGTTCGCTGAACGGCGGCCAGCGTGCCGGCCAGAGCGGGACCAGGCACCTCGATGGCAGCGATCTTCTCCTGCGCGTCGTCGGCGAGCGCCTTGTGGCTGCTCTCGATGAGCTGATGCTTGCGACCGAAAAACTCGAGGCCGTCAGCGTGGCCGAGCCGCGCGAGCATGCCTATCATTCTCTCGAAGAACTCCGACGCAAGCGCTTCGAGGCACTGGGCGACCGCGAGGCGCGCATGATCGCTCGGCGCGCCCAGCACTTCTGATACGAGCGCGAACGCCGTATCGCGAGCAACCTCGTGATCCGCAGAAAATAGCTGATTGACGCTGCACGGAATACCAAGCCTCTCGAGATCGGCGAGGTACCAGGCGTCGTGCCCCTTGTCTTCGAGCTCGAGTGTTCTCAGGATGGCCTTGAGCTCGGGTTCCGTGCACCACTTCCGAGCCAGACGCAGGATGTCCTGAAAGCACAACACATAAAAGGCCATTCGCGGAACCATGGCCCGGACCTGCTCGATCGTGCCTTCGCCTTCGAGGTACTTCAGAAAGCCATGCTCGCAAAACAGAGCGCGCTGGCGATCGATGACCTCGAGAACGTCGCCCATCTTCGCGCGCCCTACCACGTTCGATTCAGCGCACGATGCGTTCTCGCCAAGGTTATTCATTGCGGCTCGCCTTCCGCAATCCCCGCACGCGGCACCGTGATTCGAATGGGCCCAGCGCCGGTATCCGGGAGCGAGAGCTCGCAACGAGCCTCTGGGGCGGCCGACCGCATGAGTCCCTAGAATCTAGAAGATCCGTGGACCTGGCGTCAAGGTCCGACCAGAATCGAAACCGTTCTTCTGGCGTGAATTCGAACCATTCTCGGCCGTACTGCAGGCATGCAACCGACAGGCGTGAGCTGAACGACGCCGCTCGGTTGTCGTTCCGCCGATGCAACGTTCTTTCTTTCTCGATGAGAGTCCACTGCCGATTGAGTATTCCAGCGATTGGAATGTGGATTCGGCGACGTAGCACTGTCCGTAATCAAGGAGAAAAGCGGGAGCTTCTCAGCTGCGGGAGCCGTATCGACGTACGCGCGGAGAGCGCTAAATGGTCGCTGGGCAGGAGTCGCTCGTCGACGCCGTGAAGGAGCAGTTCTGCGCGCATTCGTGCGATTGCAGACAAGCTCCGCGTCTCTTCAGCACGAAACGGACAGCGAGGATACCCCTAACGAGCGTTGCCGTCGTTATCGCGCACAGCACACAGAGCACGGACCGCACCGTCCACCGTGATATCGCGCGCTTCGACGATCAACATCGCCACCTGGTCGGCCTCGTCCGCGCTGGCTCCCGCAGCGATGGCGACGGTGCGCGCGTGCAGGGCCATGTGACCTCGTTGGATGCCGTGGGTCGCCAGCGCACGCACGGCGGCGAGGTTCGAGGCGAGGCCGACGGCTGCCGCCACCGCGGCGAGCTCGCCGGCAGATGTCGTCCCGAGCAGACGTAGCGCGAGCTGTGCGGCGGGGTGAACCCGGAGCGTGCCCCCCACGCTCCCCAACGCAAGCGGCAGCTCAAGTGAACCCTCCAGTATTTGGCTGCCGTCCGCTCCCGTCGCAGCGCGCCAGGTGGCGAGCGGCTTATAGCGACCGGTACGCGCGGCGAAGGCGTGCGCGCCCGCTTCTACGGCCCGCCAGTCGTTTCCGGTCGCCACGCACACCGCATCGATGCCGTTCATGATGCCCTTGTTGTGCGTCGCCGCGCGGTAGGGGTCGACCTCCGCGAACTTCGAAGCGTTTTCGATCCCCTCGATGACGAGGCTGCCGACGAGCGTCTCCGTGGCAAGAACCCGTTCCGGAACCTGTGCGCGGATTCGCACGCAGCGACGATCGCAGAGGTTCGAAAGAATGCGGAGTCCGCGTTTTCCACGACCGAGTAGGGCGATGCGATCCCCCACCGTTTCGGCGATCTTATTGACGAGGTTGGCGCCCATTGCGTCGCGACAATCGACATAAAGATGGGTCACGAGTATGTCGCCTTCCAAACAGCGCACATCGAGGTCGATAGCCCCTCCTCCGCGTTCGACCAGCCTGGGTACGGCGCGGTTGGCCAGCTCGAGCAGCGCATTTTTTTCGGCGAGAATGCGGGCAGCAGCGGCTTCTCCGTCCTTCACGTCGAAGAGCTGCACCTGGCAGGTCATGACCGGCGGGTCGATGTCGGCTGTGAAGCCACCACCCGACCGCACCATTTTGGCTGCATTGGAGGCAGCCGCGATGACGCTCGGCTCCTCGACCACCATTGGCACGACGTAATTCTTCCCGTTGACCCGCACGTTGAGAGCGACACCGAACGGCAGCGCGTACGTGCCGAGTACGTTTTCCACGAACTTGTCTGCGATTTCTGTCGTGAGGCCGCCCCCCTTCAGCGCGGCACGTATCTCTTCGATGGACATGCCGGTCGCGTCGGCCACGAGCGCCCGCCGTTCTTCCACCTTCTTCCGATAGAGACCGCGCAAATGCGAACTGCGAATGGTCATGTCTGTATCTCGCTATCGAGCTTATCCGAAGTCCGCGGTGAGCGCGACGTCCAGCGAGGTCTGCGAACGGTGCGCTCGTCAGCTCTATCGTGAGCGACGTCGGTCCGATATCCGACTGGAACTCACCGCTGGCGAGCGAGCGCGCGCGGGCTCATCCGCGGCTGCGGGCCCAGGTAGCGCACCCAGCTGGCCGGAATCGTCTGCAAGGAAGGCGGCATTTGCGCGGCTCCTTCGAAGGCGTTGGCCCAGAAAT
>DATHEQ010000211.1:0-16426 GCA_035318505.1 Polyangiaceae bacterium
GCCGTGATGGAGCCGCTGCCGGGCGTTCCTTGCAAGGGGCGAACTCTCACGCTCCGCACTCGGCGCGACGATGCATCCACGATCTCGAGCATTGCTTGGTCAGCGACGGTGAAGGTGTCGCCCACCGTGGGAATGCGACCGGCGAGCGCGAGACAGAGTCCGGCCAGGGTCGTGTAGTCGCCTTCCGGCAGTTCCAAATCAAGCTCGCGGTTCACTTCGCGTACCGGGGCCAGCCCGCTCACCAGCGCCGTGCCGCCCGGCTCTTGCTCGATGAGAGCGGGCCCTTTGGCCGCGTGCTCGCTGAAGATCTCGCCGACCAGCTCTTCGACGAGGTCTTCCATGGTGGCAATGCCTGCCATCCCCCCTTGTTCGTCGACGATGATCGCGAAGGGAAGGCGGCGCTGCTTCATCTCCTTCAAGAGGTCGAGTGCGCTCAGTGATTCAGGGGCAAAGAAGGCCGGCCGCAGCAGATCCTCGAGGATGAAAAGGCGTGGGTCCCACGCTACGGCGAGGATGTCTTTGACGTTCACGTACCCGACCACGTTGTCGACGGCGCCGTCGAATACCGGCAAACGGGTGTGGATATGCTCGAGCAACAGTTGCTGCACCTCGCTGGCGGTCGCCTTGCGCGGCAGCATCACGACCTCCTGCCGCGGCACCATGACGTCGACCGCCGAAAGTCCGGCAAAATCGAACGCCCGCGACGCGATCTCACCCGCCTCGGGGTGGACCGAGCCCGCCTTGGTCGCCTCGCCGACGAGCTGTTGCAGCTCCTCTATCGAGTACTTCGTTTCCGTGAACGTCGTCTGATCACGGAAGGGCTTGAGGAGCGCGTTGGAGGTCTTCGTGAACGTCCATACGAAGGGCCGGGCCAGCCATGCAAGCGCCAGAAGAGGGCGGCCGACGAGCAAGGCATAGCGTTCGGCGTTGCGGAGGGCGAGCGACTTGGGAACGAGCTCGCCGACGACGATGGACAGATAGGAGACGCCGATGATCACGACGGCAAGCGCAAGATCCTCGGCGTGCGGAGCGAGCCACTGAACCTCGGCGAACCGCGGAGAAAGCTCGCGCGCGATCGAAGCGCCGCTGAATGCAGCGGCGGTCGCGCTCACCAAGGTGATCCCAATCTGCACCGTGGCCAAGAAACCCTCGGGATTGTCCTTGAGCAAAAGCACCGCGCGTGCCGATTTCTTGCCGTTTTCGAGCAGTTCCTCCAAGCGGGTGCGCCGCGTCGTGACGACGGCGATCTCGGCACCTGCCAAGACGCCGTTGGCGAGGACGAGCAGCAAAATGAAGGTGAGCTCGAGAACGATGTGGTTCATGGGGCCATTCCGTTAGTGACCGCGAGAGTGCCCTGGCGCGGGTAGGACGTCGATCGGACCGTTTCCGCGCGGCCCAGACATGCCCCAGACATCATCACGGTGCGTAGCTTATCTCGAGCGCGGCTCCGAGGGAGATGACGGTTCGATCGTGGACGATCCAGAACGTCGGGGTGAAAAGGGCGACCACGACGTCGATGTGGGGGCTCACCGCGTAGCTCACGCCGGCCGAGAGGCGCAAAAAGGGCCCGTTGTTCGGCAAGTAGCCACTACCCCATGCGAGAGGGAGCCCGAACGCGCTCTTTTCTCCGAGGCGGAGCCGATACTCGAGGTTCAAGTAAGGCAGCACGTTGTGGGCGCGACCGTCTTTGCCGTGCAGATTGGCGTAACCGAGGTACCCGCCGAGCGCGATCTGGTCGGTGAAGCGATAGTCGACGCGTGCTCCCGCGAGCTGGTTGTAGAAGCCGTCGCCGGTCAGGCCGAAAGCGGGTTCCACCTGCAGCGCGAAACGCACGCGCGCCCCACGGTTTTCGCCGGAAGGCGCGGCGCCGATTGAACGATCGACGTCGTTCGGAACGGCGCCGGCCCCGCCCTCGGCCTGCGCCTTGGTCGCGCGTAGCAGTGCAACGGCCGAGGTCGCGAGAGACAGCCACCGCAGCACCCGTTTCGTCAGCGCACCCATGGCCGGACCCTTTCGAGGAGCATGCGCGCGTAGGGGAGATTGTGCGCGAGAAAGCCGCGATCTTCGAGCAACAGCGATAAGTCGTAGGCGGCCCGCGCTCGCGCGCTGTCCGCATCGCGTCGCAGCGTGATCGTCGCGTGCGGCGGACGCGACGGCTCCGCGGGTTCGCGCTGCGCGCGTGCCAGGGGGCCGCGCGCGAGTAGGCTGTCCCACAGCGAGCGTGCGTCTTTTTCGATGCGCGCGCGTTCGTCTGCCCACCCAGCGTCGCGCGCCGCGTCAGCGTGGCACGAGGTGCATTGACGTCGATCGGCGCGAAAACCGTGGTTGGTGCCGTGTTCGATGCCGTCCGGTCCCGCGCGGTGGCACCCCACGCAGCCTCCTTCGACGGCAAGGTGCGGGGCCGCCCCAATGAGCGGCGCGCCCGTTTCCGGATCCACCCCTCCGCGGCCTGCCCAAATGGCGGCGGCCGAGGCCTGCGCCAGTCGAGCAGAATCTCGCGGAGCATGACAGGGGATACATGTTCCGCTGCGTGCGAGCGCTTCTCGGGGTACGCCTTCGAACATCGGGCCAAGGTGCGGAGTCCGCAGCAGACTGCGCTCGGGTTCCGCCGGGAGCGACGGATCGTGAACGGCGTGGCAGGCGGGGCAGCTTATCCCGATCGCGCCGACACCAGCAGGGGGAACGCGCGTCGGGGCTTCGTCTCGCGTGGCGTGAAGGTCGATGTCGCGCAGATGACCCCAGGTCGTGTGACAGGGCGTGCACGCGCGCTCCGAACGCGCCGCAGGGTCTTGGTCAGCGCGCGCCATGCGCGTCGTCTGCCAGGCGAGCACGTGGCCGTAGCGAGGTGGGGCGTCGTGACACTGGGCGCACACGTCGCTCCGCAGGATGCTCCAGCGCGCCTCCGCTTCAGGCAGCGCCGAAGGGCCGTGGCAGGCGAGACATCCAACGCTGCCGAGTCGGCGCATCGCGCGTGGAAGGGCTGCTATGGAGGGCATGCTCGCGAGTGACGTCGATACGTGCAGGTCCGACGCGATATCGAAGAAACCGCCGTCATGGATGCCCTCTTCGCCTGTCGCATGGCAGGCCATCGTGCACGAAAGGTCGTCGGGCGCTGACGGTCCGGCCGAACGCGTAGCCGTACGACGCGTGCGTTCGTCGATACGGCGCGCGAGCGCCCAAGTCATGGGTGAAGATTGTGCCGCGTGCACCCTTTCGCCGTGACACCCGGCGCGCCCGCAGTCGAGGGGAGTCTCGACGTAGCGACCTGCCTGAATGCGCAGCGTGCGGCCATCGCCGTCGATGAGCTGCCAAATGCCGCGCGCATCCGGGCGCAAGGTGCCGATGCCGTCACGCTCTTCGATCGTCGCATGGGCCTCGAGGGGAGCCTCCATCAATCGCCATCCCGCGCCGCCGAGGTAGAGGCGCTGATCGACGGGCACGTTCGGTAGACCGCCGGATCGCGCGGCGGCCGACACCGTGATTCGCTGGCGATGGGTGCGCTCGTCGTTCGCGCGCCGCCATTCCGCTTCGACCACGACTTGCCCGCGCGTTCGCGGCGACAATGGAACCATCGCCCAGGGAAGCGCCCCCTCGCGACAATCGGTAAGGCGAGGCGTGCGCGCCGAGAATCGAAGACCACCGTCCGTCACGGCGATGTCACGAACCGCGGGGCCATCGATCTGCCGCCACCGGACGTCGATGGGCGCGCGGACCAGAGCGGGCACATGCACGACGATGGAAAACGGCGCATCGAAACCCAATTGCGCGCGGTCGCCGCTCACCTCGAAGACGGGCAAAGCAGCGGGTTCATGCCAGTCGACGCTCTGACAGGCCAAGCTCACCACGACGCATAAGAGCGGCCATCTCATGTGGGACCGCGCCAGCATGATCCCCATCGGCACACGGCTTCGGCGCAGTCCGCGTCGAGGATGCAAGAAGGGGATGGCGGCTCGGGCGTGCAGCGCCGGGCGACGCAGCGAAGACCATCGAGGCAAGGAGCTTGCGCGTCGCAAGGGTCGCCGATGACGTGCACGGTGGCGTCGCGGTCACAAATGCGCGTGACGCCGTCGTCGGCGGCATAGTGGCATCTCCATCCGCGCGCCACGCCGTCGGGAAAGTCGGGCGCCAAGTTGACGCAAACGCGCTCACCGTCCTCTCGTGCTTTGCCGGCGCTGCGGCGTTGTCCGCAGATGAAGGTAGGGTCCGACGTGTTGAAAGGCGCGCCCGCCGGGGGATCACCGCCGGAGCACACGGCGGCGCCGCCCATGTCGCTGCACGTCCACTCGCCGTCGTCGGGGAGGCGCGGGTAGCGCTGCACGCAGCGAGCCCCGCTGCATACGAATGGCGCCCTCGTGGGGCCCGCGTCGACACTGCCGCGTTGCACGACGCGACGCGCAGGCGACGTGCAGCCCGCACAAAATAACGCGAACGTGACAGTGATGGCAATCTTCCCCATGAGGTCACGCACGCCGCCGCCGTCGCGCGCGACGGCGCAGCGCGCACGTGAAGAGCGGGAGCGCCACGAACGCGATGCTCGCCGCAAAATGCCCGCGGCCTCGGGCTGCCTCGTGGGCTAGTGCGCATCCGTAGAAAAAGGGCGGTTTCACCGTGGTCACACACACTTCGCGATCGGCGCTGCTCGAGACGCGACCGAGGGCGTCGCGCGCGAGCGCCGCGAAGCACACGGATCCGGCGGCGGAATCAATCGAACGCTGAACTCGCACGCGCCTTGCCGACTCGGAAAAGCGTTGGGCGAGGATGGGAGCGGGCGAGGTGGTCGCGCTTCCTCCTTTGGATTGGAAAACGAGGAGCGTGAGCATGCCTTTTCCGCCATCGTCGGTGGCGTCGTCGAGGGCGAGATCGAACACGAAGCGATCTTCGAGCGCATCGGTGCAATCGTCGTCGACGCGCTCGACGTCCCAGGCGAGCGCCCGCACGCCGCTGAAGAGGGGTGGCTCGACATCGACCGTCGATCCGGCAGTGAACGTCACCTCCGCGCCCTTACCCAGAACGGCCGTCGTGAGCCCGCGTAGCGCGGGCCAGCGGACAACATAGGAATCGCCGGGAACGAGCGATTCGGAGGGCTGGAAAAAGAGGAAGCCCTCGCCCACATCGAAAACCGCGCGCGGACGCTCGGTCGCGAATCCGACGTGCTCCAAGGTGATCTCTTCGTCGACGTACTCGGCCGTGGCAGCGTAGTGCGCCGACAGCCGAGCATTGACTGGAACGTCCGTGGCGCCGTCCGCCGGAAATGTTTCGAGCAGGTCGGGCCGACCGCACGGCGCGGCGGCAGAGGCGTTCGTCGCCATCAGCGCGACCGACGATGCAACGAGGAGCATTCTCAGGGTTCGCACGAAACGCCGCCACATGACCCGAGAAGATCGCCGCGATCGCCGTCGCCGTCGAGGTCGTAAGCGTCGAGACAACAGTAGCCCTGGTCGATGCAGCACCGCTCGAGCTCCGGCGAATTGCCGTGCGCGCGGGCGGTGGCATCGCACGCCGTGGGCGGCCGCTGTTCACGACACGGTCCGAAGCTCCGGCCATCGGCGGCGCACGTCTGCGTCCCCCAGTAGAGGCAATAGGAAATGAGGCAAACACGTTGGCTTCCAGGCACGCACGTTTCACACCGCGTGGGACATGCGCTCGGGCGACCGCCCACGCAATAGCGATACCCACCCCCTGGACAAGGAATGGGAGCAATGCCGTCATCGACCTGCCCGTTGCAGTCGTCGTCCAGGTCATTGCACATTTCTTCGGTGGGGGTGCAAGTTGGGTCGGTCGAGGCCTCTTTCGGTAGCGGGCTGTCGCGCGCCGCGTCGCCCGGGGGGATCAAGCGCTCCTCGGCAGCATCGGCGATGGTGCGAACATCGCGCCGCTCATCCTGCTCATCGAAAGGGTCTACTTCCAAACCCGTCCGTGAACATGCGCCCAAGCCGGCGCTCAAGCACGTTAAGCTAGCTATCGTGAGACGCGCGAAAACGCGGATACGAAAGAGTGCTGACGGGTGGCATAGGGCTGGCACGGTGAGATTCCCCGGAGGCTTCCGATTGTACCTGCGCGTTGCATGTTTCGTGCTGTTCGGATCCATGATCATCGTTTCCGGGCCCGCCTTGGGGCAGGAGCGCGCAGAAACTCGCGATACGGCGTCGATGGGCGCCCTCGGATCTGCGTCCGGACCGCCTTTTTCGGGACCGACAGACCCGGCGCCGCCAACGGCGGGTTACGGGGGTGTGTCAACGGACGTTCACGCGCTGACGGGCGCCGATAGCCCTCCTCCCGAGCCGGCACTCACCTCTGCCTTCGAGCTGCGTGATCGCCGCTACGCCGATGCCCACGTGGATCGCGTGCTCATCCTTCCCACTGCCGAGACCCACCCCGAGGGAACCTTCTACCTGTCGAGCTACGAGATCGTTTTGCTGCAGGCCGGATACGCCCTCAGCGATCGCACACAGGTGACGTTGACCTTCATGCCTCCTTTACCGAAAGAAAAGATCTTGCCACTCGATCTTTCGCTCAAGACCGTCTTGGTGCGCGCGCCGGATTTTCGCGTCGCCGCGCTCGGATCGGTGAGCGGCATTGCCGGCCTGGAGGAGGGGACGGCGCTCGTCGGCCGCGTGGGAGGCGTCGTGCAGCTTTGCCTCGAACGCACCTGCGGTTCGAACGTCTCTGTCGGCACGAGTGTGGCGTTGGCGGGGCCGGTCATCGTCGCCGGAAATGGCGCCGGCGTCATCATTCGGGCTACCCGGGTCTTGTCGGTGCTCATGGAGTTCGATGCGTCCATCCCGCTCGGAACGGCGATCAATCAGCTCAACGGTCTCGCTTTCGCCTCCGGGATTCGCCTCTCTGGCGAGCACCTCGGGTTGGACCTGGCCATCGCGCGGCGCATCGACGTCCTCGATGCGATCACGGTGCCCTTCATCGCGGCGACGTACCGGACCGGCTCGTAGATCTGTCCTTCAGAACGATGCGCCGACGGCGGCGCGCGCCTAGGACCAGAACCGAAAAGGCGAAGATGATCGTCGACGAACTCCGCGCCCGCTCGGAACGGCCGGCCACTTTGCAGCCGCAACCCGAACCTGCAGCCTCGTCCTCTGGCGTCTGTCCACCGGCGTCGAGCGCATCGGGGCCGGCGTCATTGCTCGCTCCGCCGCCCGCATCCGCCGTGGCGGCATCGGTGCTGGCGCCGTCGGGTCGCGAGGTGTCCGGCGCGCCGCCCGCATCGCGCGACGCATCTGCCGTCGCCTCGTCAGCCGCATCGCGTGCGCCGCCCTCAGCATCGGTGGCAGCCTCGCGATCGCCCCCGTCGGCATCGACGGCTCCACCGCTGCCGTCGGGGTGGGCATCGTCGGACGCGCCGCCATCGATGAGATTGGCCACAGTGACGTCGACCTCTTTTTCACATGTCTGACCGGCGGTATCGCTGATCACCATCTTGGCCCGGTGGGCGCCGTTGGTGAGCAAGGTGGTGTCCCAGAGGTTGTGGGCACGCCGAAAATGGTAATGCCCCTGCGTGTTCGAATCGGTGTCACCGAGGACGCCATCGACGAAGAACTCCGCCTTTGTCGTCCCCACGTCGTCGAACCCATCGCCGAAGAACTCCGCTGTCTTCCCCGATACCGTTTCGCCCGGCGAGGGTCTCGTCAGCGCACACGTGGGCGCCGCATCGGGTAAAACTGCCACCGCGAATGACTGCGTCGCGTCTGGGAGAATACCGTTGGCGGCGACCACCGTGACGGGAAACGATCCTTGCGCTGAAGGCGTCCAGGTCACGACGCCTGAGCTCGTTCCTATCGCCATGCCTGGCGGAGCTGCCGTCAGCGTCAACGCGGGCGCCGGCCGACCCGTGGCAACGACGGTGTAGTGATAAGCGGCGTTGACCACAGCCGTGGTGATCGGAAGGGAGGTGATGACCGGCGCTTCAACCTCATTGTCGGTCGCCGTGACCGCTACCGTGCGGGCGGCGATGCCCGCCGCGGTGACGGAGATGGTGGCGCTGTCGTCGGCGCTATCTGCATCTTCCGCGGCTGAGACGGTGACCGTCTGGAGCACGCCGAAGTTGGCCGCGTCGAAGGTCAGCGTTGCGCCGCCTGTCACATTGATATCCACGTCACCGCCGGTTCGCGCGACCGTGGTGGTAACCGTCGCCGGCGGCGCTTTCACGAGACCAACGAGGAACGTATCGCTCCCACCTTCGCTGATGGAGAGGGCGGCCCGCGAGATGATGAAATTATTCGCATCGTCGTCGACCACGTTGACGAAGATGTCTTCACTGGCAAGGCCCCCCGAGCTGGCGGTGATCGTCGCGGCGTCGGCCACGGTATCGAGATCGTCCGCCGATGTGATGGTCACGGCTTGCGGGACGCTCCACGTTGCCGGCGTAAAGGTGAGCATCGCGCCCGCGCCGATGTTCACGTCCGCATCTCCCGCGGTGCGCGCGACGTTCACCGTCACGTCGACTGCCGGAGCGATGGCCAGGCTCACGTTGACCGAGGTTTGCCCGGCCTCCGCCATCCAGAGGTGCGTTGCAGAAACGACCAGCGCCTGCACCGATGTGTTGAACGTCGTCCGGTAGATGGCTCCGGCGATACCCATGTAGTAGAGCGCACCGTCGGGACCGACGGAAGTGTCGGTGATGTTGGCAATGCTCGTCCCCCAGTAGTCGACGCTGACGACCGTGTTGCCGGGCCCGAGCACCGCGCGCATGAGGCGAGCGGAGTTGTAGTCGCCGTAGAAGAAGTTGCCTCGGTAAGCCGGTCCGAACTGCGTTCCGTCGTAAAACGATCCTCCCGTGATGCAGCCACCTTGGTTCAGCGTGGTGGCCGTGCCTCCGGTGCTGCCGGCGTTGGGACCGCTTTGCGCCGCGGTGAACGTCGTCGTCGAGAGGACGCTGGCAACATAGAATGCGCCGTCGAAGGTCGCGTCGGTGACGCCGGCAACGTCGATCCGCTCTCCTTGCCGAAAACCGTGCGCCAACGCGGTGGTGAACGTGACGATGTTGGACGCGCGCGCCGCGGCTGAAACGTTCAGTACGTCGGTGCCGTTGGTCCGATACTTGATAACCGGCGGGATGAACCCATTGGGCTGATTGTTTTCGTATGCGTTGTAGCCGGCGTGATCGCCCCTCCTCACGAGGAACACTTGCTCGTACGACGTGCCGACGACATTGACCCAGAGCGCCCCGGTCGCCGGCTGAAAGGTCAAGGTATAAGGGTTTCGCATGCCCCGCGCCCAGATGTAATCGTTGTTCGGCCCAGCTCCGTCGAAGAATGGGTTGTCGTTCGGAATGCTGCCGTCCGCGTTGGCGCGTCCGATCTTGGCGGCGAGCGAAGAGAGATCGGCATTGACGCCCGAACCATTGCCGTTGTCGCCGATGCCCCAATAGAGCTTGCCGTCCGGCCCGAATCCAATGGAGCCACCGTCATGGTTCGCCCCCACCGTGGGGAGCCCCGACACGATCACGGTTTTGTCGATCCCCACGTCCCCGGCGGCCGTATAGCGGATGATCTGCTGCTCGCTGGCCGAAACGGTGACGAAGAAATAGACGAAGTGGTTGATCTGAAAATTCGGATCGAAGGTGAGCCCGACGAGACCGCACTCAATGGCAGTGTAGATGGGCGCGATCGTCGCGAAGGTCACCGGGGTCGGCGGCGTGCCCCATTTCACGATCTGAACCACGCCCCCTTTATCGATCACGAAAAGGCGTTTCGATCCGTCGGGCGCCCACGCCATGCCGGTGACGGTTCCCGTCAGTGATATCCACGGCGCCTCGCTAAAATTCGCGGTGTCGATCACGGCCGCGCGTGCAGCTCGCGGGAAGATCAAAAAGAACAACGCGCCCCCCAGCGCAAGCCAGCGAAAAAGGCTCATGCTGCCCAATATCCGGCAAAAATGCGCGCGGCACCAGCTCCAATGGATAATGATTCGCTATGGCCAACGCGCGTCAAAAATTGCGGGCTCGGCGTTCGGCGGCGCGGCGCAAAGCTCCTTGCATGTGCGGCGCGCCGAACCCGATCAGCACTTCGCCGTCAATGTCGATCGTCGGGACGCCGCCCTTCGGATTCAGCGCCAGTTGCGTGCGGCGCGCGCTTTCGCTCTTGTCCACGTCCCGTTCCTCGAACGAGACTCCGTTGGCGCGGAGCCACGTCCGCGCGCGCGTACATACCGGGCACCACTCGGTCGAGTACATCGTGACGGATACGCGTCGCATGGCGGCGCGCAGCTCCCCTTCGCTGCGCACGCCGTTTGTCGCACGAGCCGGCGCTGGACCGGGCTTCGCCGTCTCGGAGCGCCCGAAGCCGGCATCGGTATCGTCAAAAGGCGGGGCGCGCGGCGCAAATGTCGGCGTTTCCGCGATCGAGAACGGCACTTCGCGCTCCGCGCCCGACGCGCCCTTTCTCGCTGGCGGGCCCGGCGGCGCGTTCATCGTCGGACCGCGCCCGACGAGCGCTTCGGTGGCTGGATTGGCAGGTGGCGTTTCCGCGCCGACGAGTGGGGCGGCGGTAGGACGAAGGAGAAGAACGACGCAACCCAAAACCGCGACGGCCAGCGTCAATGCAACGAACGGGAGTGCGCGCGATCGGGAAGGTGACCCGTCCGGTGTTGCCGCGTCGGCGGGGGATGCCGCGCGGCGGCGACAGAGGACGCAGAGCCCGTCGCGACCGACCGCCAAGTCGTGCGCCGCGCAGCGCCCGCCGCGTTCATCCATCGAGACAGTGTAGACGCCTTCTCGCATGTCCGATGCTCACGACATAACAAGCGACAATGTAGGCAAAGTCTTGCCTGCCGCCGAGCATCGCGAAGCGGTGGCGCTACGACCTGCGCAGCCCTCGCGTCTTGGCAATATCGAGCGCGACGTCCTCGATCATGTCCTCTTGCCCGCCGATCGTCTTGCGCCGTCCGAGCTCCACCAAAATGTCGCGCGAGGGCACGCCGTACTTTTCGCCCCATCGTTTAGCGAAGAGCAGAAACGACGAGTAGACGCCGGCATACCCGAGGATGAGCGCGTCGCGGTCCAGGCGGATCGGATGATCCATCAAAGGCACGACGATGTCCTCGGCCACGTCCATGATCTTGTAGAGATCGACGCCGGTGACGGCGCCCATGCGATCGAGCACGGCGGCGAAGACTTCGAGCGGCGTGTTGCCCGCGCCCGCGCCGAGCCCCGCGACCGAGCCGTCGATGCGCGACGCGCCCTCCTCGACCGCAACGATCGAGTTGGCGACGCCCATCGATAGATTATGGTGCCCGTGGAAACCAACCTCCGTGGAAGGTGCAAGCTCGGCGCGGAAAAGCGCGATGCGCGCTCTCACGTCGTCGGGAAGCATCCACCCCGCGGAGTCCGTGATGTAGATGCAATTCGCCCCGTAGCTTTCCATCAGCTTGGCCTGCACCAGGATCTGCTC
Source organism: Polyangiaceae bacterium (assembly GCA_035318505.1). Classification (GTDB taxonomy): domain Bacteria; phylum Myxococcota_A; class Polyangia; order Polyangiales; family Polyangiaceae; genus DASWDH01. The sequence goes on from DATHEQ010000211.1 coordinate 11,403, forward strand.
GGGCGGAACCATGTGGGCCATCATCAAAAAGCCAACAGTGTCGAGACCGAGTTTCTTGGAAAGGCCGATATGCTGCTCGGACACGTCGGCTTCCGTGCAGTGCGTGGCAACGCGAATCGTTCCCACGCCGCAGTCGGCGGCCATGCGAAGATGCTCGACCGTTCCGATCCCGGGCAGGAGGAGCGCCGAAACTTTGGCAAATCGGAGCTTGGGCACGACGGCGCGCAGATATTGCTCGTCGGTGTGCGCCGGAAACCCGTAGTTGATCGACGCGCCGCCGAGCCCGTCGCCGTGGGTGACCTCGATGAGCGGGACGCGCGCTTCGTCGAGCCCGCTAGCGACGGCGATCATCTGCTCGAGCGAGATCTGATGGCGCTTGGGGTGCATCCCGTCGCGCAGGCTCATGTCGTGAAGAGTGACTTTTTTTCCTTGCAGCTTCATCGGAGGTTCTCTTTCAATCGAGCTTTGGCTGGAGCACGAGGGTGCCTTGCGCAATCTCGTGGGCGAACATCTCCGCCGTACGCAGCGCGGCCGCGGTCATGATGTCGAGGTTGCCGGCGTATTTGGGCAAGTAGTCGCCGAGGCCTTGCACCTCGATGAACGTCGTCACGCGCCGGCCGTCGAACACGGGCCCGTTCTTCAGCGTGTAGCCAGGCACGTAAGATTGCACCTCTTCGATCATCGCATGCACGGACCTGGTAATGGCCTCGACGTCGGGCTCGCTCTCGGTGAGGCAGTGGATCGTGTCGCGCATCATGAGGGGAGGGTCGGCCGGATTCACGATGATGATGGCTTTGCCGCGTTTGGCGCCGCCGACCGACGCCACCGCCGCGGCGGTGGTACGGGTGAACTCGTCGATGTTCTGGCGCGTTCCGGGCCCGATCGATTTCGACGCCACGGTGGCGACGATCTCCGCGTATTCGACGGGCTGCACGCGGCTCACGGCCGCCACCATGGGGATCGTTGCCTGCCCCCCGCAGCTCACCATGTTGACGTCCATTTCGCGCTTGCCGACGTGGTCCTTCAAGTTGACGGGCGGAATGCAGTACGGTCCGAGCGCCGCGGGCGTGAGGTCGATGACGAGCACCCCTTGGCGGGTGAGCTTGCGCGACGTCTCGGCGTGAGCGTGCGCCGACGTCGCGTCGAAGGCGATCTGAATCGCGTCTTTCTCGATGTGCGGTAAGAGACCGTTCACTCCCTCATGGGTGGTCTTCAAGCCGAGCTCGCGCGCGCGACGCAGACCGTCCGAAGCAGGGTCGATGCCGACGAGCCAGACGGGGTCGATGGTTTTGCTTCGGCGCGCCTTGATGACGAGGTCGGTCCCAATGTTTCCCGATCCGATGATCGCTGCTCTGATTTTCATGTTCCCTTGCTCATACGAAACGCACTTCGGCCGAGCCGACTCCGGTGATGGTCAAGCTCATGGCGTCGCCCGCCCGCACCGGTTCGAGCGGGACCAGCGATCCCGAAAGGATCACCTCTCCCGCTTTCAGCGGAATTCCATAAGCGCCCAATGTGTTGGCGAGCCACGCCACGCAGATGAGCGGCGAACCAAGCGCCGCCGCGCCTCTGCCTTCACTGAGAAAACCGCCATTTTTTTGGACCGTGATTTGGCAATCGACGAAATCGACGCCCGCCGTGCCCACCATGTCGCCGAGGACGAAGAGCCCCGAGGAGGCGTTGTCGGCAACCGTGTCCTCGATGCGGATCTTCCAATCACGAATGCGCGAGTCCACGATCTCGAAGCACGGCATCACCCCCTCGGTGGCGGCGAGCGCGTCCTCGGGCGTGACGCCCGGTCTGTTCAAGTCGTGCTTCAAAAGAAAGGCGATCTCCCCCTCGGCGCGCGGTTGGATGAGCTCACGGCTGATGGGCACCTCTGATCCCGAGGCGTAACGCATCTTGTCGGTGAGATAGCCGAAGTCCGGCTGATGCACGTCGAGCATGTTCTGCACGGCTTTGCTGGTGACGCCGATCTTCTTGCCGATGAGCCGTTCCCCCGACGCGAGGCGACGTTCGAGCAGCCGGCGCGAGATCCAATAAGCGTCGTCGATGCTGATGCCGGCGAGCCGTTCCGTGAGCGGCGGTACGGTGCGCCGTTCGCGGAGCGCTTGGTAGAGCTCGTCGCCGAGCGCGGTTTTCGTCGCGACGTCGAGCTCGGCTTCTTTGGAGATCGCCGTCACTGCTCCCTCAAGAAATCCAAAGTGAGCCGGTTGAAGAGATCGGCATATTCCACCATGACCCAATGGCCGCATTCCGACAGCAGCATCACCCGCGACCTCTTGCAGGCCGCGGCGATGCGCATCGCGCCGCTCACCGGACAAAACTTGTCGTTCATGCCCCACAGCGCGAAAATCGGGCAGCCGAGCTCGCCGAGGCGCGGCGTCAGATGCGGCACGTTGAGCGTCGTCAGCACGCGCTTCGGCTGGTGCTCGGCGATCTGGAAACGCTCCTCCACGATCTCGTCGGTCAGCATGCGGGGGTCGTAGAGTTGAAGGCCAAACACCTTGCGCATGCCCTCGCGGGTGATGCCCTCTTTGGAAAGAAAGACGGACATCATGGTGCGAATCCCATCCATCTTCATGTAGGTTTCGCGCTCTTCCAACCCGCCCGGCGCCATGAGCACGAGCTTGTCGACGAGCTCGGGGTGCGTCAGCGCGAGCTGGATGGCGAGGGCACCACCGTGCGAATTGCCCACCACGGCCGCGCGCGTCACGCCAGCACCGCTCAAAAACTTCGCCAGCTTACCCACTAGAAAATCGAGCCCGTAGTCGATGTCGCCCGGCTTACTCGAGTAGCCGAAGCCGAGCGTGTCCGGCATCAACGTGCGAAATCCGCGTTCCGCGAAGTAAGGATAGTTGCGCTTGAAGTTGCTAAACCCGCTGGCGCCCGGCCCGCTGCCATGAAGAAACACCAGCGCCGGCCCTTCGCCGAGCTCCTGGTAATGGACGCGCAGCCCGTCACCGACTTCTGCGTATTTGCCCTCGGGCACGGCTTTGGCGTTCATCGGGGAGGTCCTTTGGGCTTGGGCGCGAGAACTTCGGGCGGGTGATGCCCCCACTCGCTGATGTGATCGTAGGTGGTCGGCTCCCACGTCGCGTCGTCGACTTCGCGCCCGCCCCAGCCGAACTCGAACTGAAATCCAGAGGGCGTCTTCGCGTAGAATGAAAACATCTTGTCATTGGGATGCTTACCGAGCGTGTTGATGATGCGCACCCCGGCGCGGAGCGCGCGGTCGAAGGCGAGCCCCACGTCGTCCATGGATCCTGCCTCGATCATGAAATGATGAATGCGCTTTTTCTGGGCGTCCCCGAAGGCGATGGTGTGATGACGCGTGTTGGCATGAAAGAATGCGATATTGACCTTGTAACCGAATAAATCGCAGATGATGTGATCCGACAGGCGAAACCCGAGCACGTCGCGGTAAAACTTCTTGCTCTCGTCTTGCGAGCGCGCGCTCACGACGGCGTGACCGAGCCCTTGGTCCCCTGTTACGAACCCGGAGCGAACGACCGCCGAACGGAACGGCTCTTTTGCGATGACCGGACCATAGAAAAGCTCGGACGGGATTCCGCCCGCGTCCTCATACTTGACGAGACCGGTGACGCGGCGGCGCGCGGCTTCGTCCGCGGTGCCCGGCGTCACGCGATGTCCGGCGGATTCGAGCTTCTTCGCAACGCCGTCGACGGCGGCGGCATCGGGCAGCTCCCAACCGAGCGCAGCGAGATCGTCGGCCGGCCCAGGAACGACGAGGAAGCGCTGCTCGTGGTCATCCATGCGCAGCGCCAGACTCCCATCGTCGAGGCGGCGCGATACGGTAAGGCCGAGGATTTCGGTGGCGAACTTCTCCCAGGCGGGGAGATCGGTCACCTCGAAGACGAGGTAGCCGAGCTTCATGTCGCTAGTGCTCATGCGCCGCGCCCGTCAGATGAAAAAGTCGGTGTTCTTGAGCGTCAGGAGCACGCCCCCCAAGTTGCGCGCCGGTTTCTCCGGGTTATTGGCGTAGTGTCCGCGCGCAGCATGGATGTCGAGAAAGAAGCGGAGAATGGGGCTCGTCTGGAACATGGCGCGGCCGCCCGACGCGCTGAAGAGCTCGTCGACGGCTTCCGCCGCGCGATCGACGACGCGCGCCGAGTGGTAACGAAAGCGCACGCGCCGTTCGATGGGAATATCCTGCCCCGCGCGCGCGAGCGCCATCATTTCGTCCATGTCTCGAAAGAGCACCACCCTCGACTCGTCGATGGTGGCCGCCGCGCGCGCGGCGACCGTTTGCGTGGTGGGGTCCTCGGCGACTTTCGAGGCATCGCTGGCGGCAATACGTTTGCTCGCTTGGTCGACATAGGCGCGTAGGGCGCCCTCGGCGATACCGATGGCCGACGTCGATACCGAGCGCACGAAGATCTGACCGAACGGGAGCTTGTAGAGAGGAGCGGGATTGTGCTCATTGCCGGGGCTGGAGCGCTTGTAACCGTCGATGATGCGATGGGTGCGATGCTCGGGGACGAACGCATTCTCGACGACGATGTCTTTGCTCCCGGTGCCGCGCAGGCCGGCGACGAACCAAGTGTCGTCGATGGTGTAGTCGCTGCGCGGCAAAAGGAAGGTGCGCATCTCCGGCGGTTTTCCCTCGACCTCGGCGGGAACGAAGCCACCCAAGAAGACCCATTGGCAATGATCGCAGCCGCTCGAGAATGACCAGCGGCCGCTGATGCGAAAGCCGCCCTCGGCTCGTTGCACTTTGCCGGTCGGCGCGTACGACGACGAGATCAGCGTGCTCGTATCCTTTCCCCACACTTCCGTTTGCGCTGCCAAAGGAAAGAGCGCCATCTGCCAGCTGTGCACGGCCACGATTCCGAGGACCCACGCGCTCGACGGACACGCGGCAGCAACCGTCATCTGCACTTCGAAGAAGATCTTGGGGTCGACTTCCAACCCGCCCCAGCGCGCCGGCTGCAGCATGCGGAAAAAGCCTGCCTTCTTGAAGTCGGCGATGGTCTCGTCCGAAATGCGACGCTCCTCGGCCG
>DATHEQ010000212.1:0-32055 GCA_035318505.1 Polyangiaceae bacterium
TCGATGTGTAAGCGAACCCGCCGCCTTCCTTCCGACGCAGGTTCTAGTGCGAACACATCTACCGGCCCGTCCTCGTAGACGCCCAGCCACTCGAACGTGGTCCCGTCGAACGATGAGCTTTGCAGCGAGTGACGCCTCACGTTCTGCACCCAAGATCCCCGTCCCACTCTCACTTCGCGGCCCTTGCTCATCACGTATTCGTCCAAGTGCTCGCTCGCGTTGCGCATCACTACGTAGCCCGGCAGCGCGGCCTCGAACCGTTTGATCGCGTCGCTGATTGCGTCGTGCGCGGCCGGCAGCTGCGTCGCGAGCACGGCGGCCCGTTGAAGACGCCGAAGGGCAACAAGCAGGAAGTGGATGTCCATTGACCACGATTGCCCGTCGTGATTGCGCAAGCGCTCGACCTGCTTTGCCACCGCGCGCATCCACTCTTTCGCCAGACTTCCCGCCCAGAACCTGATTGTCTCGTCGGAGGGCGGATTGACGTTCTTGTCCGGCGTGCCCATCGCGCGACGGATAATACTCGCTCAAAGGTCGGGAGAACCGACTCAGTGCCGTGAGCAGCTGGGCGCCGGGCCAACCAGGGCGGCGCCTGTCAGGTCAACCAACCGTGGCGCTCCAACCAAGACAGAGCAACGATGAGCGATGGGATGCCGACGAAGATTGCACCAAGTGTCCACCGAAGCGAGGACTCGTTCGAACCCGTTGCGGGAGTGCAGGCGCAGCGCTCAGGTTCGAAGTTGTAGTACCACTGGTCCGTGTTGTCCCGCCCGCCGGGAACCCATCCACGACCATCGCAGTCGGCGCAGGTGGAGACGTTCTCTTCCACGATATGAGCAGCCTACCCGAGTCCCCCACCGCAGGTTGACGCTGCATCATAAAGGACGTTATGATGCAGCCATGGCACCAGTAGGGGACTCCAATCGACGAGCTCGCCGGCAACCCTCTCGGGCGGGTCCTGAACAGCGCGCCGAGCGGGAAACCAGTTCCTCGGAGGGTCCTGTTTCGCCTCGGGACCCCGGCGCCGAGACGCAAACGGCGCTCTCCATGGTGTCTCCGCGGCCGCGCGAGCTCGCGCGCGTCGGCCTTGTGGTCCTTCCAGCGCTCATCGTCGGCGCCGGCGACCAGGCGGCACGGCGCTTCCTCGAGTTCTTCACCGTCACCATCCCGAACAAGAACACGCGTCTCGCCTACGCGAGGGCCTGCGGACAGTTCCTCGCATGGTGCGAAGACCGCGGTATCGAGCGGCTGCAGGACATCAAGCCGATGCACGTTGCCGGCTACATCGAGAAGCACCCGAGCTCGGTTCCCACGGTCAAGCAACACCTCGCGGCCATCCGCATGCTCTTCGACTGGCTCGTGACCGGCCAGGTCCTCGCGACCAACCCAGCGCATTCTGTGAGAGGACCGAAACACGTCGTGAACCGCGGGAAGACTCCCGTGCTCGACGCCGAACAGGCACGCCAGCTCCTCGATTCCATTCCGCTCGCCAAGAAGGATGGCTCGCCAGACATTGCGGGACTGCGCGATCGCGCGCTCATCGGAGTGATGGTCTTCAGCTTCGCGCGTGTTAGCGCGGCCGCGTCCATGCGCACCGAGGACTACTACCAGGATGGAAAGAGGTGGTGGTTTCGGTTGCACGAGAAGGGCGGCAAGCGCCATGCGGTGCCCGCACATCACAGCGCAGAGCAGTACCTCGATGAATACCTTGCCGTCGCCAGCAGCGCCGCCGGCGAGAAGAAGAGACCGCTCTTTCGAACCATCGACAACAGAGGCACCCTCACAAACGAGACGGTGACGAGGAACGACGTGCTGCGGATGGTGAAGCGCCGCGCGAAGGCCGCAGGACTTCCAGAGAACACGTGCTGCCACACCTTTCGCGCAACGGGCATCACCGCCTTTATGCAGAACGGTGGAACTCTTGAGAAGGCGCAGGCGATCGCCGCGCATTCAAGCGCAAGGACCACCAAGCTGTACGACCGGACGAACGACCAGATTACGCTCGACGAAGTCGAGCGCATCCGCATCTGAGAGTCACCGTCCGCGCCGGCTTCAAAGACTCCGCCGTTTGAGCCGTCTGGGTTCCACGGGCCGGCTCACGGGATTCTCCTCCGCGGCTCTCATGGCCGTTGCGATTGCGTCCCCGTCCTTCGACTTGTAGCGCGACGGGGAGGCGCGAACGTACACCGGCCATCGCCGGAACTTTTCTTCCTTCTCGAAGAAGCTCAACTTCCCGCAAAGGTCTTCCATGGGAACGCCGTGCTCAGCATCAAGCATGACAAGCGGCTTCACAGAGAACCTCACCGGAAACACCTCCTCGGAAAAGATCGCCGTCGTGTCCGTGAACTGCTCTCCCGCGACTTCCAGCATCCCCACCCACCGCTTCGCGCCGACCATGTAGCAGAGCAGCACGTCGCCGCACCTGATACCAGAGGTTCGCGTGCGGCTGCGCTCGCGGAAGCCTACGGTCACTCCCCCTGCAGCTTGGAACTCCCGCCACGTCAGGTCCGTGAAGAGCATCATCCAGTAGTCCATCGGAAAGCACTCTAGCTAGGTAGCCCGCCGAGGACCCGCGAGAGGAGACGGGAGAATGTACGGCAGCACCAGACTCCGCTCGACGAGGTCGGGCGCACCGCTCCGATATTCCCTTTTGGGTTATTCCAGAACGGGATAGACCGTGCCTCCTCGGAACCCTCCGAGGTCATGAGTTCGATCCACTCCGCAGAATACCGCCGTCTGCTCGAGCGCCTGCGCGAAGCTCGCCGGAAGGCGGGCCTCACGCAAGTCCAAGTAGCTAAGGCTCTCAAGCAGACGCAGTCCTTCGTCTCCAAGTGCGAGGCCGGGGAACGCCGCATCGACGCCATCGAACTCCAGGCGTTCGCGCAGCTCTACGGCATCCCCCTTCCTCGCTTGCTAGAGAGCAAGGACTCGGGGCGATGAAACCCGCTCCGCAATTCTCTGCGATGCCTGCTTCCTTCTGGGCCCACGTCAAGCTGGTGTCCGAAGGCCTCGGCTACTCGGGCAAGGCCGCCAAAGGTGCCCCAAAGCCGCTCCGTCGCTACACCTTGCCGGAGGTTCGAGCTCTCTTCGAGAAGCTGTCCCTGACGGGCGATCACTTGGCCGTCATCGGCCCAAGCGGCCCGTTCGGACAGCAGCTTTGCGACTATTTGAACCTGCGTTCCGAGGCGCTGGAGCGCCAGGTCGCTCCCGCACTCATGAACCGCGACGAGGCCCGAGCGGAGTTTGAGCGCCTCCGCGCTCTGCATTCACCTCGGTGCCTGCTACCGATGAACAAGCAGAAGGGGGAGAAGCGGCACAACGCGTATCTAGCTGGCATCGTCAACATCCTCACGGAAGAAGGCCTCGGTACAAAGCCGTTCAACGGCAACCCGCTCGGCTTGACCACCATCACTCGCGACGGTGTTCCGCTGCGCACCCTTTCCAGACGCATGGACGGCGCGTATCCGGACATCGTGAATCCGCACGCCGTCTGGGAGGTCAAGGAGTACTACGGTACGACCACGTTCGGGAGCCGCGTTGCAGACGGCGTGTACGAGACCATGCTGGATGGCTTCGAGCTCGCCGAACTCCTCGAGCACGAGAAACGCAAGGTCCTTCACTACCTCATCGTGGACGACCGCTTCACATGGTGGGACTGCGGCCGCTCCTACCTCTGCCGAATCGTAGACATGCTTCACATGGGCCTCGTCGACGAGGTCCTGTTCGGACGTGAGGTTCTCACGCGGTGGCCCGCGATAGTGCAAGCTTGGCCTTGACAAGGAACGCCGACATTCCAGAATGGAATATTCCTCCGGCCCTCAGACTCCGCTCCCCATGCGCCAAGCAGCCCTCTTCTCTGACCGCCCTCAGAGCCCGCAGAACTCGGTGCCTCCCTTCAAGACGCAGCTCCTGAAGTGGGTCGGAAACAAGCAGCGGTTCGCCCACGAAATCATCTCCTACTTCCCTCCCCAGTACGGCACCTACTTCGAGCCCTTCCTTGGCAGCGGAGCGGTGCTCGGCACGTTGGCACCAAAGAGGTCGGTCGCTTCAGACGCTTGTGGGCCCTTGGCCAGGATTTGGCAGCTTCTCCACGACGACCCCGAACGACTGGTGGAGGCGTATCGAGAACGCTGGAAGCGGTTCCGAAAGGACCGCGCGAGAACGTACGAGCAGGTCAAGGCTTCCTTCAACGAAAGCCCCACGCCAGAGGACCTCTTCTTCCTCTCGAGATCCTGTTACGGAGGAGTCATCCGTTTCCGCCGCGATGGATACATGAGTACGCCCATCGGGATTCACAATCCGGTGCCGCCTGAGTCAGTCGCGCACCGCATTGGTCTGTGGCGGGAGAGAACCCAGGGTGCCTCGTTTGTGCACTCCGACTTCGAGGAGACTATCGCTCGCGCACGAGCGGGCGACCTTGTGTACTGCGACCCCCCCTACTCCGACACGCAAGCGATTCTCTACGGCTCGCAAGATTTCACTTTGGAGCGGCTGTTCCGATCCATCGAGCAGGCCAAGAACAGGGGTGCTTTCGTCGCGCTCTCGATTGACGGGCACAAGAAGTCGGGGAAGAAACAGTGCGGCATCGCAACTCCTCCCGGATTGTTCGAGAGCGAGTGCGTGGTCAACTGTGGACGAAGCATGCTTCGCCGTTTCCAGATGAGTGGGCAAACCTTGGAGGCTGAGGTCGTATCCGACCGGTTGTTGCTGACTTGGTGCTAGCCGTTCAAGGCCTTCCACGGACAACGCCCTGCCGGCAACGGCGAGATTTGGGGCATGGCGAACCGACAAGTTGGGGCTACTTCGGCCGAGCCCCCAAGCCGTGAACCTTCAGTAGTCCTGGGGCAGGAGCACCGTCGTTGCCGATCGATCGGCCTCCGTGATGACCCAGAACTTGACGCCGTTTCGGTCGCGGTAGGCGGAGAGGAGACGAAACCCTTCGCGGAGCGAGAGCTCGTTCTCCTTTCTGTCCTCTTCCGAAAGCTCCCCCCAATCTCCTCGCACGTGTCGCGCAAGAGCGTGGAGCACGTCCTCATTCACCAGTACGCGGACGGCGTTTGGCGTGATGAGGAGCCTTCCGAGTTCAAATCCAGCGGAGCCCATGAAAACCTTCGCTCGGCCGCAGAACGCTCGCACCATCGCAAGCGGCTGCTGACACCGTGCCTCCGCGCCCATCCCGTGAGCGCCGAGGCAGGGCGGTCCCCCACTACTACGCGGCTCGGCCGCGCTCGAGCTTGCGGACGGAGCAAGCCTCAGCGGACTCGCTCCGCCAACGATTCCTCGCGTTCCACCTGGCCGTGCTCCTCGGCGCTGGCCGAAGATGAGAGAACAACGACAGTTGCCCGAATGGACACCGAACTCGCGAACAATCCTTCACGATTTCCTCGGCTTTAAGAAACGGCGATCGCCGTCCTCCCCCATTCAAACTTGGGAGGCTGTCTTCTCTCGTGCGGACCGCCTTCAGCATCGCTTCCTCCGACACGCCTTCGCTTACCACGGATCCCCGCCATGTCGAAGCTGACCTCCTTCTCCGAGCACAATGCCAAGCGGTTCTACGAGCGCCTCGGCAAGAACATCCACGACAATCCGGACTGCGACGTCCGCACGCGCGTGCGCCACTTCTCCACGGGCGCCGCGCTGTACACCGCGGTCTTGGAGCGCAGCGCCCTCAAGCGCTTCAAGAACTACATCCGCGGATTCGTCAAGCGCTTTTCGTCGGCGAGCTGACCACCGCCGACCTGTTTCGACGGCGACTCAACACTGATTTCGCCGCTCGACGCGCACCTCGCCGTCAACAGCGGCGCCAGGTTCCTGCAGCGCCGAACCAAGCTGGCCCAGCACCGAAAGCACATGCTGTTGGTGCTTGGGATGAATGAGTCCAACCTCACGATAGACCGCGCGCTTGTTGTCCTCCGCCTGCCCATGGCAGTTGTCGCAGAGGCAGAAGAGCGCTTCGATCGGATAGGTCCACGGCTCGGCGTCCCGTTCGTAGTACCCATGATGAACCTGAAGGTTCACCTCACCGCTACCACACCATTCGCAGCGCCATTCGGCGCGCTCAAAGACCAACAGCCTCTTTCGCTGCCAGCGTGGGTCCAGGAGCTTCTCCTGGTACGCCCGTTGCCTTGTCGTTTGTCTTCGCATCCTGGCCCTCCTTGTCCACAGCCTGTTCCTTCCAATCAAACACTCGCACCACGCCTCGCCGCAGCCGTAACCACCAAGGTGATACCGCTTCAAAGCCGCCAGCCGTTCGACGTCGATTCACCGAGCGCAAGATACAGAACAGCTGGCGCGCGACCGGCGCGTACGGTTCAAAGCGAATGCCTCGAAACTCTTCGCCGAGCGCGTCGACCGAGCGCCTGCACGCCAGGTCCTCGAACCGGGCCTTGAGAGTCAGGTATTCCTCGCGATCGATACGCACAGACGGGTGCCACTTTCTTGTGAACGTGGAGTAGCGCAAGCTCACCGAGTAGCCGGCGTAGCGAAGCGGCTGGCGGCGGATGTCGCGAAACTTCTCCTTCGCGAAGAACTCGTGCGCGCCGCGGGTTGCGAGCAGCACGAAGAACCGCTCGTGGCGGATGTACTGCACATTGGCTTGCCCGCACATCTTGCGCCGCGAGCGGGCAGCTCTCGACCGCTGGATGTCGTAGAGCTCGAGGAGCTTGCGGTCGACCTTCTCCAAGTCTTTCCCTGGCGGCACCACGCCCGAGACGTAGAACACGTACCCATGCATGACGTAGCTCACCGCAACTTGCTGGATGAACCCCTGCACACTTGTTGCTACGCATCGATACGAACCCATGGCCACCTCGCGATCCCAAAAAGTTGGGAGGTGTTTTTTCGGCACGCCTCCCAAAGCCGTTTCCTTTCGAAATACCTTCTGGCAGTCGCGATGCGCGTGATTGCTTCGCGTGTGCTGAACCTCACTTCAAATGCGAACCGTCTGGAGTGCGCTCGTGACGCCGTGTAGTTGTCGCGAGCGCACGGGCGGGCCAATTCATCAATCAGCCCGCCTCAACCTATGGCTGTTGCGCCATTTTCAACCGGCGATGGACCTCTTCGGCGAACGCGCGCACGAAGAGTGTCCATCGTCATCTCGCCGCCACAGAGGGCTCTTCCTCCCGGAAGCTCCCGCTCTGACCACGACTCCTTCCAATCCAATGGGTCCGCTCCCGGCGAGCACATTCGCGATGCGCTCGCCAGGATCCGACGCGATGTCAGGATGGGCAAAAGTGCCCGTCACTGCTTTCGTTCCCGCATTCGTGCCCGGCACCACCCGTCAGCACGCGGACGGATCTTCCACTGCCTTGCAGTCGATCCGCTGGCTCCCGCCAGTCCTACTTGCAGCCCGCTCCCAGACTTGAGCTTTTGAAGAACCTGAAGAGTGCTTCAGGCCCCGGGTCACCACACCCGGCTGCTCGAGTCCTTCCCCGATTAGTGTTTCGTGTCACAGAACAGGTCACGTCGCTAGCGGGAACTCCCGCGAGCCTCACGCTGGTGCGATGCAGGGCTCCCGCCCTGTCACACTCACCGCGCAGCATCAGCCTGCGCGCTTTCAGCCTACGAATTGGCAAGCTCGGCTTACCGCCCAGCGTTGGCTTTCGCTCTTCGGCTTCGTCTCCTGTTCCGCTCACCGGCAAGCCCTCTACGGGCCTTGGAAATGGTTGAGCTTTTCACGTTCCGAGTTCGCGCGCACTTGGCGCGCTTCATCAGATACCCGGACACGGCTCTGTGTCCGGCAGCAGCTCTCACGAGCTCGCTGGCTCCCCACGCCGGCCACGGTTGCGCAGACGGTTCCCGAACAAGTCGGGCTTTAGATCTGCGCCCCCGGGAGGGATTTCGCGCGTCGAGGCTCGCCTCGCGCACGTCACCCATTCACCAAACACGGCCCGCGCTTCGCTACCTGCGAAGGCACGGGTATGTCTCGGTCGCCCCTGCTTCGGGGCGTACAACCATTGGATAGAACAACGGGATTGTTTCTCCTTGCGGTCACGTTCCTTCGGTCAGATGCTGCGCCGTAAAATGCCTCCTTTGCTGAGTGCGGCGCGTTGCTGACAAAAACCCGGACGTGATCCTACGACGAGGAGGGATTACTCCGATTGAGCCTCCATCGCACCGGACGAGCCTGTCTCCAGGCATCCGGCGCTACGGGCTAGCGGCATGCGGGTGGTGAACTCCGCTCCTTAGCCTGCTGGTGAGGCAGGTTTGCTGGGCGCCGCCGCCCATCCTTTGACATCGCCAAGTTCGCGACGAGGGCGCTACCTGCCCCTCGCTCAAAGCGTCTCAGACAATGCCCGACCCGCGCGGGGTCGAGTGCGTTCGACGCTACAACGAATCGTGTTCGAACCGCCAGCAAAACTGTGAAGACGTGACATTTTGTCCGCCTTCGATGTAACGTCGGCCTGGGTAGAAAGACCGCCACGGTTGAGTTCCTTCCGTGCCTCTCCCCCACCGCTGAAGCCCAGGCTCGTTCCTCGAACGTGGGCTTCAGCATGGGGCTGAGAGCGCACCGCAAGGAGCTTGCATGGGTTCAAAAAGTAGTCCGAGGAAACCAACGGTCCGCCGTGTGGTTTCGCGCCTGCAAGAGGTCGTTTGCGAGACGCCTCGATTCGAGCACGCATATGGAACCGACGTTCGAGACGCTACGACGGTAGCGAAGATCATACGGCCACTTCTCAAGCATGAAGCGGTCGAAGTCTTCGTCGTGCTTCTCTTGAACGGTCAGCATCGAGTCTTCGGGCTGGCTGAAGTCTCGCGGGGAACGCTCACTGCTACGCTAGTTCATCCACGCGAAGTGTTCGGGCCAGCGCTACGCCATGGCGCGGCCGCCATCATCGTCGCTCACAATCATCCAAGCGGCGATCCGGAACCGAGCACTGAGGATGTGACCGTCACGCAACGTCTCGTAGAAGCAGGGACCATCCTCGGCATTCCGCTTCTCGATCACGTGATCGTGGGCGAACGTGACCGCCACTTGAGCCTGCGCATACGACTAGGTCTGGGTCTGTAGGAAACCGGAGGCGGCACACCGAAACGGTGCGCTGTCTCCGGCAGTTTTGCTCAAGGTTCCGCGGTCTTTCTGCTCTCTATTTTTGTGAGCTCGGCGCTCTGTCTCAGTCTTCGCTCGCCTCTTCTTGGCCGACGTGGCCGGTGCCCTCCCCCTCCGGCAGCGGGAAAGTTCCGTGGCCGACGCCAACGATCGTCTCAACGCTCGGAAGAGCGTCCTTCAGCTCGGGCGGCAGCACCCGATACTCCGCGATTCCGAGAGGCTTACTACTGTCCTGCAGAGCGTACTCGGCAACGAGCCTGTTCTTTTCTCGGCACAGCAAAAGTCCGATGCTCGGCTTGTCGTCTTCGTGCCGAAGGAGCTTGTCCACCGCCGTCAGATAGAAGCCAAGCTGCCCAACGTCAGCTGGCTTGAACGCACCTGTCTTGAGTTCCATCACTACGTAGCGGCGCAGTTTGAGGTGGTAGAAGAGCAGGTCGACGAAAAAATCCTCGCCGCCAACCTCGATCCGGTACTGACTGCCAACGAACGCGAAGCCTTGCCCCAGCTCGAGCATGAATCGTCGCAGGTTTTCCAGCAGAGCTCGCTCAAGGTCGCGCTCCTTGGCGTCCTCGGCTAGGTCGAGAAACTCGAAGATGTAGGGGTCCTTGAGAGTTTCCCGTGCAAGGTCGGATTCGATTGCCGGAAGCGTGTACTCGAAGTTGGTGGCCGCAGCCCCTTGGCGGTCGATGAGTTTGGTCTCGATGTGATGGACAAGGACGTTTCGACTCCATCCGTTCTCGCGCACCTTGCGCGCGTACCACAGCCGCTCTTCCGCCGTGCCTAACTTCTCTAGCAGCGCCAAGTTGTGGTACCAGGGGATTTGTGCAAGCACCGCTTGCACAATTGCTTCGTCTGGCCAGGCCTGGGCCATCGTCCTCATGTACTTGAGGTTTCGCGCGGAAAGCCCCTTCATCTCGGGGAACGCCCGAGTGAGATCGGTCGCAAGACGTCCGACCACCTTGGTCCCCCACCCCTCTTGGCTCTGGCGGACCAGGATGTCCTTTCCAAGGCCCCAGTAAAGCATCAGAAGCTCGCGGTTGACCGACAGCACCGCTCGCAGGCGCGCTTCGCGGATGCGAGCCTTCAGGCTGTCAAGAAGTTCGCCGTAGCCTGCGGGAGTGGGTAGCGATGGAGCCATCCCTCTCGTCTACCTTGAATCAGAGGGCCGAGGCAAGTAGCAGGCGGTCGCGCACGGCCTGTGAGCCGGCGATCGGAAGGCTGGTCTAAGAACGATGGATTTTGAATCCATTGCGTGTGCCATTCCACCATCCCCGGCAGGGCCTGGAGCGTACAGGAAGGGCGGTTCACGATCTGCCGCAGCGGACCGTGGCGCACTCGGGGCGCCCAGAAAGCAACACTGGCTACTGATTTGGAATCAGTAGCCTCATTACGAAGAGACGTTCAGGAGCAGCCGAGCGGCCTCGCTCGCTCCAGCGCGGGCTACCCAGGACGCAGCACTACTTTTGCAAGAAGCGCACGATGTCCGGATGAAGGACGAGGCTGCTCTCCTGCAGTCCGAGCCCGAGGATGTCGACGACGACCTCGCAGCTCGTGCCGTATACATCGAAGGCGTCGCGCTCTTCTGACCCCGCCGCCTGCCCGTAGATGTGCATGTACTTGTTTCGCGTTGCGGCAATCGTCTGCAGCCGGGATCGCGTCGCGTCGTCGATCAGCCCGAGCGCGCGCAGAACGCCGATACGCTGGCCGTGCGGGAGCCGTCCGAATGTTCTCCCCCACAAGTCCTTCTGCTTAGCATCGTCAAGCGGGCCGTCGCCGAACCGAACCTCCGCCGCGTCGAGACGAAGCACGCACAGCACCTCGGACACGACACCGCACAGTCCGATGCAGCTCAGGTAGTGCCCGAGAATGAACTCCGCCTTGGCGTTGTGGAGCGGACTCAGCAGGATGCGCGAGAGCCGCTCGTGTGCTGGTATCGCAAACAGGCGGCCGTCGACGGTCGAAGCTCGACGATACCGGGCGACACACTCATCGAGGCTTGCCCGGGCGAAGGGACCGCGTAGGAAATCGAGGAGATTCTCAGCAGATGGTGCCTCCTTCCCCAGGAGCTTCGACATGACCTCGTCGGCAGCAAGCCAGCGCAGGGAATTGAGCGCCACTGAAAGTAGCTGCTGCGGTGCTCTGACCTCGGCATTGTCCCCAGACGGCCGCCGCTGATCGCTTGCACCGTCCGACTCCACGCTCATGGCGCGCTTGGCCGATGTAGCTTGTCGAGGGCGGCTCCCGAGGTGGAGTGCCTCGCGGCCCGCCTGAACCGAGCCTTGAGCCGTGCATGTACGGCAGCCGCCGGCACGGTGATTGTTCGCATTCCTCGCTACTTCTTCTCGACGATCGGCGGGGGCTGCGACTCGAGCTGGTAACCACGGTCGAACATCGCCACAGGCGCGGACGGCGCAGGGTCTCGCGGCGGCACGGGCGCGGGCTTGGAAGCCACCGCGTCCGCCTTCGTCTTGTTTTTCTCGGTCACTTCACTGCCTCCAGTAAGAGTCTCATCGGCTCCAAGGTGAGTGGAAAGGCCGCCGTAGCGACGGTCACCACCGTAGCTTGAAGCGAACGCTTCCTCCAGCGGTTCAGTGTGTCACCTTGTGAGTGCGCCTTTTCCACGGTTTCCAGGAGGTTGTTCCTCGCTCGAAGAAAGCGGTAAGCGTAGTCGTGCTTGTTTGCCTCATGCTCCACCTTCTCGTCCATCGTGAAGATTGCGAGCTGCACTCCCGGTACTGGTCGGGTCACCATCACGCGGTACCAAAATCCGAGCGCGACACCCGCCGCGGTGAACATCGCAACGTGCGCCACCGCAGTAAGCACCACGTAGCCACCCGGAACGGCGCGTCCGGCAACGAGCACTAGGAGAGCGGGAATGAGGAGGAAGCAAACGTGCGCCTGGGTGCGCGTGTTCGCCCTCCCCACATTCTCGCTCTCTAGCGTTGCGAAGAGACGATCACAGCTCCACTGAAGGTATTCCCGCTCTCCAGGCCGGGTGTGGCAGAGAGGCTCTTTCAGTGGTTCCGCTCCCATCTCAGTGCTTCTTGTCCTTCGGCGGGTTCGGGTCCTTCCCGAAGCTATCACTGTCGCGGATCTTTCCGTCTCGGCCGTGAATGCGAAGCTCTGAATGCTCTGCCTTCGCCGCTGCTCGGCCTACCTTTGCGGCCTCGGCTTGGGTGTCGTGAACGGATGACGCGCGTTCCGCGCCGTCTTTTTTCACAGCCCATCCGTCCTTGTGAGGGGTCACGTGCACATTTTTCTTTGTCATTCTCATCTCCTAGTGGCCTCTTGAGGAACGTCCTTCGCCGCGAGGTCCACGTCGAAGTCGTAGTCGCCTGACTGCACTTTTTTCTGCGCGCGCTTGAACGCCCACTCCGGAGGAGTGAGTGCGCGACTGCGCGTCTTGTCCATCTCCCCCATCCAGCGAAGGAACTCCGCTTCGAACTCCCCGAAGGGTTTCTTTGACCAAATGGCGGCCGTCTGTCGGAAGCGGTCACGAAGGTTCGTGAACTCGGCCGCCGCTTCCTTCATTTCCTTCAGGTCTTCGTCGAGCTTGAGCGCGGCGTAGATGCTCGGGACAACGCCGGCTAGAAGTGCACAGGCGCTTGCGAGCAGCCGCACCTCCTGGAGCGACGACTCCGTCATCAGTTTCCACGTCGAAAATGCCCCGAGGACCAGCGGCGCGGCGATCAAGAAGATGCGTCCTCCTCGCTTCGAGCGAAGCCAAATGTGCAGCGCCGTGGAGGTGTAGAGGCAGTTCTCGAACTGCCTCTTGCATTCCAGCACGAGCTCTTCCGTCTTCGTCTTCGTCATTGGTTCACGAAAGCGGCATGTCGTCGCCGAAAATTTTCTGCCACTCCCACCCCGCATCGAAGGCCTTCCCCGATGTCTCGTACTCGCAGGCCTTACTGGCGCGCGCGAAGGCGCTCTGCGCTCGGCTCTTCCACTCGGTACCGAGCCATAGCATCTCGTCGGTTCCGGGGACCTTCACGTAGTTCAAGAGACTGTTGGCGTGCGCGATCAAGAACGCGAAGAAATCGCGCATCATCCAGTCGTAGTAGACGGTGCTTTTTCCGGCGTGCTCCCAGCTTGTGAGGAATTTCACGGCCAGGAGCTCCAGCTGAAAAGACTTCAGCGGAACGCTGCAGTACGACTGCCACGTCTTCGCCATTCGAATGAGATCGCGCGTGTTTCTTGTCTTGTCCTCGGAGCTCTTCACATGCTCCGCTTCGGCGGTCGGATGGGTTACTTTCCAGCTCCCTCCGCCGTTCGTGTCGCAAACGAGATACTTGCCCGTTTCGTAGAGCACGCCTATCTCCTTGAAAGCTGGCACTACTTCCACGGCGAAACTTGAAAAGCTAACGACAACGACCTGGCCGTCGCCTCGCATGGTTGTTCGCGGATAGCTCTTTTCGAGCATGCGCTTCACTTCCTGCAGGAGCTCGGACTGGGCGTTTGTTCCCCATGGCCGGGCGTCGAGCCGGGCCTTGACCGAGGCCGGAAGCACAAACAACAGGTCGATATCCCGCGGCGGCCGTACCTCGGTCGACTTGCCCCACGAGCCGACGAGCAAACTGTTCGCGCTCGCTGAAGAGAGGTTGTAGTACCGCTCATTCAGACAAGTGCGGATCCCGCTGTGCTTCGTCTGCCCGTCACTTCTCTGCTCGGGCGTCAGCCTAATGTTCGCGAGGAAAGTCTCGAACCGAACGTCTGTTGTCATCTTCGTCATCGTGCTCATGTTGGTCCAACGATCAGGCGTATTGCCCGACAAGGAAACTGTCGTGGACGGGCGCATCGTCATTCTCTGCTACTGCCCGAGTGTGTGCGAACTGCACCTGCTCGAGCTCACCCACTGCCCGGTCCCACCGTTCGCGCGTCCATTCTGGGCGCTGCCGGCGAACGTGCGGGAATGGATCTTGAGCGAAGCCTCGCCGGCGAAGCGCCGCGCGAATTTCGCGCACGAAACGAGCATCCTCGGAGAGCATCGCGGCGGGCATTGAGGGTGCCGCTGCCACGCTCCGGCTTGGTTTCCCGTGAAGATGCTCCTTCAGCCGTCGAACCGCAGCGTCTTCATCGGCTTGTGTGATGAAGTCGAAGCGTTGCTCCCGAAGTAGCCACGCAAAAAGAGCCGGCGGTTTCCGTGCGCCGATGGCGAGTGCGTGCTCTGCAGCGGCGACGAAGTTGAGTCGTGTTCGCTCGCTGGTGTCGACCAGCTTTCGAGCTTGGGCTTGTTCGAAGAGCACGAGAAGTCGCGAGGTGTCACGAAGGTCTTCGAGCTTCACGTCGCGCAGCTGCGGCTTTCCGAGCTGTTCTTTGCAAACACCAGCGGCGGGCCCGCCAGCGTGGGCGGGTTTCTGGTGTTGATCTAATTCCGTAGGAAGTTTTCTGTGTGAATCAGGGGGTGCCGATTCAGTCGCAAAGACCTCGCGAGGGGGTGCCGATTCTGCTGTGGAGAACCTAGAGCCGTCTTGCTCCCAAGCGAGGTTCACTTCGACGCGAGCGCCGTAGCGGTTCAAGTACCACTGGGGCTTGCTCACGGAACGAAGCCAACCGATTGCGCGAAGGTGCGCCCTCGCTTCTTTCACCTTGCGCTCGTCGATGGCGAACACGCGCGCGATCCACGACGCCTTGCAGGCCCCTTCACTCGTACATGAGCGGCTTCGATAGTAGACGCAGCAGAGCAGATGGCCGAGCATCGCGGCGGCGACAGATGACCGCGCTCCTCCTGCAAGCAGGCGCAGGGAACGCCTTGGAACGGGAACCTTCCGCGCGCGGTTTGTGATGCCGTCCAGCATGAGCCAGAACTTGGACAGGTCATCGACCTGGAGTTGTTCGGGGGAAATCGCGAACGCCACTCCTCCCCTCCCCCACCGAAGGAGTCCGACTTTTTCCAGCCGACGCAAGGCCCCCCTGACTGACCCGAGGTGCTTGGCCCCTAAAAGCCCGAGGAGCTCCTCAGGGGCGAGTATTGGCTGCCGCCCATGGGTCAGGGTGCAGCGACACGACATGACCTCGTGGCAAGCCCAGTAGGCCCTCAAATCGATGAACCTGATGCGACGCGTGGCATAGCAAGACCATGCCATCGCGATCTGCACCACGGTGAGGAACCGAAAGCCGCCCTCCGGCTTTCGTATCCCAATTGGAGCCTCAGCCCCCTTCTTCCTTCCCTTCACGTTGACCCCTCAAGACAGGCCGACCCGTGGCCTGCGTTCCGGGGAGAACGCCTTCGTTCAGGCATCCCAAAGACAACGACTCTCCTGACCCCACAAGGGGGCTTGACGCTGGATGGAAAGGAGGGCTAAGGTGGCAGTGTCTAGCTACCGCCTGGGCCTTGATGGCCCTCTCCCTTCCGGTCGTACTCACGGCGCTAACCGTGAGCGACGGCCTCAAGCCTCTAGCAGGCTCACGAGGAGCGATCCACTTGGGTCGCTCTTTGTGTTTCTAGGTTCCGTAATCGAAGGCAATCTCCATTAAAAACCGCCGCTTTGGAGCCTTAGAAGGCGCAAAAGTGGAGCGGTTGCTTCTTGTTCGAGTCTCAAGATCAAGTGAACCGACGGGGCTTGGCAAGAGGGAATTTGCATGGGCGGTCGCGCGCCGCGGTGGCGACAAGTAGACGTAGCGCGGTAGCTACAACACCACATGGTCCGATGGCCATGTGGCGAGGTGGCCACAAGGCCCTACTCGCCATGAAATTGCTCCCTTGCATCGCGCCCTTAGAACTGGCACGGTGCTACCTAGCCACATGGCAATGAGGCCAGGTAGCGAGGTGGCGCGGTAGCGAAGTAGCTACAACGCCACCAAGTAAAAAACTGCACGCAGAAGGGAGAAAACCCGATGGAAGGGGCAAACAAGACCACACACGTCATCGCGGTGACGAACCAAAAGGGCGGCGTCGCAAAGACGACCAACTGCATCAACCTCGCCGCGGCCCTCGCCGAGCTTGGCCGGGTCTCGCTCATCGTCGATCTCGACATGACCGCCGGGGCCACCAAGGTGCTCGGAGCGCCCACAACCGGCTGGGTGAGCACCTACGAGCTCCTGACGGGCGCAGAGGCGCCCGTGGACTGCATCATCACCGACCAGGACGCGGAGGTGAAGCTGCCCAAGGGGATCCATCTCATCCCTTCCTCAAGAAAGCTGGTCGAGCTCGACCAGTTCCTCTCCAAGGACGCCTGGGTCGTACCCCAAGACATTCTTGTCGAGCCCATCAAGCAGCTTCGCGGGCGCTACGACTACATCTTCCTCGACACCCCGCCTCAGATCACCAAGACGACGGTGCCGGCCTACAAGGCGGCAGATTTCGTGCTGCTCTCGGCGCTGCCAACGCACCTTTCGACCGAAGGGTTGGCCGAAGCGCTCAAGGACATCCATAGCGCTCAGAAGTACGGAAACCAGGACCTGCAGCTCCTTGGGGTGATCATCTCTGGAGTGCGCCGACCGCTCACACGCCTGGCTCGCCAGCTCGTTGAATACGTCGAGAAAAAGATCACGGCGCCGGACGGCTCCTCCTTGAAGTTCAAGTCCGACGTGAGCCTCTCAGTCAAGCTCCAGGATGCTGAAAAACAGCACCAGACCATTCTCGACTACGCCGGAGACAGCGAAATTGCCGAGCAGTACAGAGCCATCGCGCGCGAAATGGAAGCCCGCATCCGTAAGTGGCGTATCGAACCTGCGGCCGCGCCACAATCAGCCGTCGACCAAGATCAATCCAAGGCCACCAACATCGGGGAGGCCGTGAATGCCTAGGAAGCAGGCTCCCGAGGAGGAGTACGACCCGATCAAGGCTGAGGTCGCAAGGAACGCGACCAGCCGTGGTGGGGGAGGGGAGTCCACACTCTTGGCGCCTCCATACAGGCCGGCGAGCAGGCCGGAGGTGTCTCCTGACGATGCCGACGAGCCACTACCGCCCAAAGTGTTGGCCCTCGCGCCGGCGCGGTCCAGAACGTCACCTCGAAGGGAGCAACAGGACGCGCCTCAAGAGCCTGAGCGGCCGCGGCGCGCTCAGCAGCGCCATTCAGGAGAGGCGAACACCGACGGCGCTGGGCTGCAGCGGCGGGTGCTCTTCAAACACTTCAAGGTTACCGCAGACGAGGATCTCGAGATCCTCGCCTTCGTTCAGAGACTTCAGCAAAAGTCCCGCAGCAAGGTGACCTTCAGCATTGTCGCGCGCGCTCTGTTTCACCTAGCAATGCATGCCGAAGACGAGGTGATGGCCGAACTCACCAAGGGCCCCCAGATGGCTCGTCCTGGCAACGAGAACGAAGCCAAGCTCGCCGAATATGAAGAGCTCTGGATACAGAGACTCTCTGCGGCACTGAGGAAATCACGGCCGCTTCAGGTAGGGCTTCCACGACGGCGCCCAGAGTAGGCCCCTCCCCCTTGTGGCGTTGTAGCTACAGCGCCACAAGGCCGAGATGCAACCTTCCTGGCCCTCTTTTCGGCGCAGCGGCCGAGCGGTGAGGCGGGGGGGCGGAAAAAACCAGGGACTTGATGCAACGCTTCGGCCCGTCCCCCCCTTGGGCAGGAGTCAGAGCAAGGAACGGCTTCCTTGCTGAACAAACCAACACCCCCCTCTCACTATCCCCACGGAGACAGCCATGAATTCCGCCAATCTGAACAACGGCCACCTCACCCTCAGCAATCGCGACCGCTTCTTCTTCTTCGCGATTACCTTCGCCGCCGTGCTCCTGGCGCTGTTCCTCGCTTCTCTGTTCGGCCCCAAGTTCTTCGGCTTCACGGTGAGCAGCAACCTCAACCACAACAACACGAACGAAGTTGCAAACGTGCTTCCCAGCCACGACCACCTCAACAACCACCTCAACATTCTCGCCAACGGCGAACTCGTGAACGGCCATCTTCATCACCTCAACGTTCTTAACAACGCGAACCACGCGGCGTGACTGTGAACGCGCACTACTGGCTCGTCTGAGCGGCTACCAATCCGCACTGCCTATCCCGCACGGGGGACACCCCCTGGGCGGGATACACCTTGAAGTCATTCCTTGCGAGAGTCCGTTACGGAGCGAACAATGGGCAAACCAATCAGGCCCAGCTTGCCCTCCAAGGAGAGGGGCAAGAAAGATCCGCGCGAACGTCTCCTCCGCAAAGTGGCGCAGAACGACAAGGAAAAGGAAGCAGATGCGCGCCTTGAGGCGAACCTGGCCATTCTTCGCAGTATCATCCGCAAGATGGACGGCAAGGATGGGCAGGTCAGGCAAGGCAAGGCAAAGCCCGCAGACAAGCGAGTCTCTGTGCGTGACGCAGTTGCCGCCAGGTTTCGCTAGGAGATGCTGATCATGTCGAACGAAGTCGATTCCAATCGAACTCTTCCGCACAAAACTATCTGCACCCACCTCGTCGAGAAGTTCGAACTCACCTTCCTGAAGGAGAAGGTCCTCAAAGAGGCCACTCGCTTTGCGCTGGAACGGTTCCAGAGGAAGTTTCGCCGCGAACGCTTCGACGAAAAATCCGAGATCGACCGGATCCTTCTGTCCCGCGAGTTCCTCAAGATTCTCTCCGGCGTGACGCTTTTCGAAGACGGTCTTCGTGTTCTGGCGGCCAACGACAAGGTGGCGACAAAGCGACGCTTTGACGACAGCGTCGAGGCACTTCTAAAGCCTCAGGCGGATGCGCTCGACCCAGCCGCTTACCTCTCGCCACTCGCCTGGGATGCGCGTGACGAGAGCGCCCGAAACGCGGACGAGGCCATCCTGCGTCTGACATGCTTCGTGGCAGGCATGCTGGACCAGGAGGATGGGTTCGAAGATGCGGGAATTTTCCTGCCAGACGCAGTGAAAATCGAAGTGGAAGCAAGAACGGCGGAAGCAAAACCTCGACCGAAAGGCGGAGACAAGCTCGAAGAAGGCGACCGCACCGGTGAACGCGTTCCCGTCTATGCAGCCGAGCCTCCTCCTAAGGCAGCCAAACTGATTGCCGCCCCGCCCAAGGAACCAGCGATCCGGCGGGGATGAGTCGTTTGTCGCAACCGCAGTGAATCGGTCGCCTTGAGATGAGTGGCTACCCCAGCTTGGGGCGACCTAGTTCAGGGAACAACAGCTGAGGGAAGGGGAGTTCCCTAAAAATCGTCCGCCTCCCAGAAGCAGGACCGCGTTCGTCGCGTCCAGGCGGCGCGCCGAGAGAAAGGGACTTCGATAGGGGAAGCGATCAACCCGAGAAAAGCTGCCCAAAAACCTCAGTTTTCCGAACTTGCGGAGAACGAAAGCAACCCTCCTCCCCTTGAAGGATAGGTTCTCAACGACGCTCCTCGATCCCCCAAGTTGCGAGGTTTCAGCGATGGCACGTGGCAAAGGCGGCCGCCCATTCAAAGCCAGCTCGATTCGAGCGGCGATTTCCAAGTACGTTACGAGCGCCCAGTTCCAACTGGTCTGCTCAAAGTCGCAGCCCGACAAGGATGAAGATGACTTCTTCCAGAGCGGGCTTTTGCAGATGCTGCGGGATGCGCCGACAGCCCAGGCGGCGCAGCGACTGTGCGAAGAAGACCGCGTACTCTCCGACGCAGGCTTCCGCGCGGACTTGGCGGTGTTCCGCCACGCTGTCCGCAACGCAGCGAACAATCAACGCATCCGCTTCCGTGACAAGCCGCGTTCGTTTCAGTTCGCCGTCAACGAGGACGGCGAGGAGGTAGTGCCCGGCGACACGGCGGACGGGCCACTCGCCGGTGCCGAGAACAAGGAATGCATCCTTCTCGTGCGCGAAGCGCTCTCGAAACTCTCGCCGGGCTATCGCGCAGTGATCTACTTGCGCTATTACGAAGGCCTCGCCTACCGAGAGATCGGCGAGCGGTTGGGCCGCATCGAATCGTCCGTTCGCACCGACGAGTTCAGAGCCCGCGCGCAGCTCCGCCAAGTGCTTCAAAGCATTGCGCCAGCGTAGCCCGTAGCTTGCGGGGTGTTATTGACTCGTGATACTCACGAAAGAGCCCCTGCGAATGCAGGGGCTCGAGGGAGTCGAGCGAGGGCCACGTCAGGCCAGGGTTTACAAGCCGTCTGCCCAAAGGCAGGCGTCCAACCCCTTGGGGGTCACCCCACCCTGATGTGTCGCCGCTCCCACGCCTTTGCTTGGGAAGAAAGGCGCGAAAGAACGAGGCACGCATTGTAGCCGCGCTCTGGGCCGCCGAGCTGCTCGCAACCAACGCGGTCAGGGTGATACCTTCACCGGGGCTCCCAGATGAAGCGCGACCCCAACATCACGCTGGAGCGCCTCTACGAGCATCTAGCGCCCCTTTCCGCGTGCGACCCGCTCAAGCTCGAGCTGATTGAAGACGCCACCCGCATCGGAGGAGCGTTTGAGAGCGGGCGAAACCTTCACCTGTTCACTCCGACATCAAGCGCTCAGCTCGCCGCGAACGTGATCTCTATTCTCACGGCGCACACGGGCCTGGCAGGAGGAGTTCTTCGCTTCGATGGAATTGTCAGACACAGACAGATGCGCGCGATCGCCGCTACGGTGGCGCGCTGGCTGAGGCGATGCCCACCAGGGCCGGCGTTCGCATGGAGTCATCCTGTTCTTTGGCGAGACGAGGGGTTGATCGCGGTCCACTGCCGAGGTTCGATACTACCCACGCACATCCCGCGGCTTCAGCACTTTGCGTATGGGAAGCGCGTGCGTCTTTCGTTCGGTCAGGAAGAGAAAAGTGATCCCGTGATCCACACGGGCGCGTTCCAGTGGCTTTCACCGACAGGTGAGTCCCCGGAGAAGCTCGGCCTCGTATGCAGCGTGCAACGCAGTCAAGCCGAGTTCGGGGGTCTGCCTGGCACTCCGTTTCACAAGGTGCGGTTGGGCGTAGCTGCGCTGTCGCGAGATTTTGTCCCGTGGCTTTCCGCAGGACGAGTGCCGGCGCTGGAAGGTCGGGTGCACAGCCTGCTCTCGATCACTGGCGCCGATGGGGGGGGCGCTTCTCGCTTGCGTCCGTCGCCGAAGGCGTGGCGGCCAGGTCAGCCATCGCAGCTAGGGGAGTTGGCTTCGGGCGGCATCGAGGACGTCACCCTCTTCAAGGTCTACCGCATCTTTCGCCGACCGATGTACGAGAAGCCGCCGCTCGTGCTGACCGACACGCTCATGTTTGCTTTCGAGCGAACGACAGGTGAGCTCGTGTACATCGACGCCTCTAGAAGCGAGCTCTTCTGGTTCCGCGGCCTTCCGTTCGAGCAGCACGAGCTCGGCCTATGGCTCGCCCAAGCCCTCAGGAAGGTGGCATAGCGTGGCACGGCGAACAGCGGCTTCCGGTGCCAAGCAGCGACCCACCGATAGCCGTCCCGCCTGGCTTGGGCTTCAGGCGCCTGGCATCAGCCTCCTCGAGTTCCTCGAACGCGGCGTGCGAGGAGTTGCCGCCGACGACACCAAGGAATCAGAGAACGCCGCGCACGACCTGAACCAGGTCCTGGGCTCGTCGCCCGAGCTACAGCGCAAGCTGCGAGAGAGAGCGCCCAAAGTGCTAGGCAGCGCACGGCGACTGAAAGTCGCCCTGGAGATG
This sequence comes from Polyangiaceae bacterium, assembly GCA_035318505.1. Lineage (GTDB taxonomy): Bacteria > Myxococcota_A > Polyangia > Polyangiales > Polyangiaceae > DASWDH01. The sequence goes on from DATHEQ010000212.1 coordinate 21,543, forward strand.
CACCCCGGCGCGGCCAACGCCGAGCAACGAAGCTACTCGATCGACGAACTTCTCACCACGCTCGCCAATGAGTTCGACGCAGACGCCGGCGAGCTACCGCGGCAAGTCACACGTCGCGTTTCTTTGGCCATAACGTTCAGCGAAGTCAAGATTGGAGAGACCTGGATGCCTGAACCACCACCAACATGGACGCAGATCAGACGAGACATCGCAGTGAGAGTCGGGGAGGAGCTCCACGTCGTCGAGCCGAGTTTCAAGGAGCAGAGCAAGGTCCTAACGACCAGCCTGGAGCAGGTGCGAGGTCCGATCATTGATCGGCTGCAGGAGTCCCTCAAGAAGCTCACGGGCAAGTCCTTCGGTTCGCTCGAGGCCAACCAAGCATTCGTCGCCGAAGTGCGCGAACTGCTGCGCCGTTTCGACCAGCGAGTGGAGTGTCCATCGTGCAAGGAGCCCGCCATGCCGGGCTGTGTCCCTGGGACGTCGCCCACCGGCGCCTTCACGTTTGAGCATCGTGATGCCAAGCGCCACACCCGCCACGGAGGCCGTGCGCTGATCCCACCGTATCTGCTCATCAAGCCGCCAGAGCAGTCGTAACTTCAGATAGCACCGCTGTTTACGGAACATAGCGGACTGTCGATTGCCATAGGCCACCGTGTGGCATATGCTGGGCCACCATGGGTTCAGCCTCGGGTCTTTTGCTCGACCGCGACGTCCACCGCCAAGCGCGAGCGGGACAGGTCGCCTGGCTTGGTCTTCTCGCGGCCTTCATGTTGTCCGTGGCTTGCCACGCCATGCCGCCGAGCTCGTCAAAAGGCCGCGCTGAGGCGACGACAAAGCCGATCATTCGGATCTTCGCCGAAGCGGTCGAAGCACGGGAACTTCCTCCGCCGCTCAGTCGAACACAAGGGAACATCCAGCCCAACGCGAGCGCAGCAGGCGAGCCACTCAGCCCGCATTGCGACAACCAAAGTCCGCCGCACTCGGCAATGGAAGCCATCGCGCTCGCATTCCCGAGCGGCTGGGGCCTGCTTTTCATCGGAGCGGTTGCTCTCGCGCTCACGGGCCTCGTCGCAATCGCTGCGGATTGCCACCTCCTCCGTCCACCTGCGCGAGCACTGCAAACGTGTGGTCATCACGTCTCCACAGCATGCGAGCACCTCGGCATCGAAGTGCAGCGCATGCTCAGCTCCGCCAGGCGCGTGCTCAGCCCGACACGCCGCGCCGAAAGTCTGACGGTCCACCCGCTTCAGCTCACGCCTGACCCGGAGTTCCCAGGCGTTCCGGTTCTCGTGCGATGCACGCTCGGGCCTGGCGCAGTGGTTCGCTATGGGCGGAAGTCACACGTGCTGGGCTCGGTGGTGAACAGCGGGGGCGAAGGCGAGATCTTGAACACCAGTGACCCGACATTACTGGTGAAGCTCTACTTCCCGCAGACGCTTACAACCGGCCGTCGCAAGAAGCTCGAGTATCTGCTCCGCTCGAAGCTCCCGCAGCTTCCTGCGAACATCGGCGAGATTTGCTGGCCGCTCGACCTTGTCTTCGATGAGGACGGAGCCTGGCGCGGCTTCGTGATGCGCCGGGGCAAGGGTGACCAGCTCTTCTCGGTCAACAAGCGCCTCAAGCCAACTCGAGCGACTCCATTGGAAAGGCATGCAGCCGCCCGATTTCAGGTTGCACGCAACCTCGCGACGGCTGTCGCGACCCTTCACAGGGTTGGGATTCTTGCAGGAGACCTCAACGACGAGAACTTCCTCGTCGACGGCGCTGGCCGAGTGTTTCTGATTGACACAGACAGCTATCAGGTCGCCGGGTTTCCTTCGCCGGTTGCACGGGCCGAGTACCTACCAGCAGAGCTGCAGAACAAGAACCTCGAGCATGTGCTCCGAACGCTCGACAGCGAACGGTTCGCGTGCGCGGTCTTGCTCTTCACGGTGCTCATGGGTGGCGTACATCCCTTCCGCCGCAAGGGTTCGTCTACCCCCCAGCGCGACATTGCTTCGGGGATCTTCCCGTATCCACACCTTTGGCGCAGCGGCGCGAAGGCTCCGGCAGGAATCTGGAAGGACGTATGGCTCACGCTTCCCTTTTTCGTGCGAGCGGCCTTCGTACGAACCTTCGCGGGCAACACGCGCGGAAAGAGGCCGCCCATTGAGGCCTGGGCGACAGCGCTCGCTCGCAGCTGACAACGAACAGGAGACGCGAACGGTTCGTGTCTCGCTACGCAACTCCAACCAAGACCACTCGACCATGAACTCAGACAAAGCCGTTCAGGATGTCATCCCCCAAGAAGAGCGCCTCGAGCTCGATGCATCGACCGACCTCACCGAGCGCACGGAAGCGCAGATGCCGGTGTGTTTCGTAGTCGATGTCAGCGGCTCAATCGCGCCGTACGTCGCCGACCTCAACGCTTCAATCTCGGCGTTCTGCCTGGCCTTGGGCTCCAATCATCGCGCCAAGGAGGTTGCCGAAATCGCCATCGTAACGTTCGGCGACGGCGCCTCTGTCTTCTCCCCGTTTCGGAGTGTCAAAGAACTCCTAGAGCTAGATGAGCGCGGGCAGATTGTGGGGACGAAGCTGCCCGCATTCGACGCTGTGGGCAGGAGGACCGCGATGGGGCAGGGCCTTCGAGTCACGCTCGACCTCGTTGATCGTCGTCGCAAGGAGTACGACGACGCCGGAGTGCAGAAGCTGACCGCGTTCGTGGTTGTTTTCACCGACGGCGGTGCAACCGACGAAACGGCCGCGGTGGTCAAGGAGATGAGCAAGCGAGTGCTGGCGGGACACCTTCACGTGTTCCCAATCGCCGTGGGCGGCCAGGTCGACATGGCTGTGCTCAAGGCAATGTCGCCGCAACAAGAGCCGACACGCGTTGTGAGCGGAACCGAGATCGTGGAGTTGCTGGACCGTCTTTCCGCCAAGGTGATCAAGCTCTCCGCCAAGGCCGTGACCACCAACCAAGCGAGCTAGTGGCCGTGCGAACCAGGACACCGTTCCCTTGGGTGGCCGCGAGCGCATGCGTTCGTGGTCGTCACCACGAGGGCAAGGGCACGCCGTGCCAGGATGCGGTCCACATTGCTCGGACAAAAGAGTGCGTCGCCGTCGCTGTGGCCGATGGGCTCGGAACTTGTCCGAAGTCCCACCTCGGCGCAACGGCGGCGACGGGCCGCATCGCCAACTACATCGCACGTCACTCGAAGTGCTGGTCGCGGCGCGGTGTTCTGCCATCGCAGTTGCTCGAGATCGCCAGCGCGGCGATTCGTGGTGAGGCCGCGAGCCGGGGTGAGGACGTCGAGACGTTCTCGTGCACGCTGCAAGTCGTGGCGGTGACACGAAGGCGCCTCTTGGTTCTTCACGTCGGGGACGGCGTCGTCGTCGCCGGCGGCGCGCAACAAACGAGCGTTCTCTGCGAGCCTCAGCGCGGCGAGCAGGCACATCAGACCTGGTGCATTCCCGACCTGGCGGCCAACGCGCCCATTACCTGTTTCGTGCGCGACCTCAAACCCGACGAAGAGTTCTTCGCGCTGTTCACCGATGGCCCTATGGAGGCCGGCCTCTACAGCCCGCGCCTCCGAACGGTGGCGCCGGCGCTGGGCGTCATCGCGCGTTGGCTCGTTCGTCATCCGATAGCGAGGGTAGAGGAGGCGATCGCGGCCAACATCGAGAAGGTGCTGCGTCCCAACACCTGGGACGACTGCACCGTGGCGGTCCTGTCCCGCGCGATGGTGCGAACATGAGCGGTATCGGCCCTGGAAAGCACGGCCGCGGCCGCGAACATGGCCGTAGAGCGGCAACCACGACCGCGCGCCGGCGGCCCTCTGAGTTCGCAGGCATTGCAACCATCTGTGAGGTTCGGAGCGTGGCGCGCACAACGTTCCACGCTCCGAACCTCACAGATGGTGGGGTTGCACCTTGTGCGGTGTCGGTCGATGGGGGAGAGGGTCTACCAGCGGCTGAGGAAGCGGTCCTCAACGCCCTCACGAGCAAAGTGCGGATGCTCTCGCAAGCCCAGGTCGCCCGCGGCTTCTACGCGCAGTCAGAAGACCCCCAGCGCGCTGCCGGGCTCGCCCTCGGCCGCCTTGAGCGAGCCGGACTGGTCGAGCGCCGCGAGATCCTGGCAGGCCCCGAGCTGGCTCTCGCCGCGCCGCTATGGACCTGGCGGCCGGGCGATGCACCACCGCCTCACCGTGAAATCTCCCGCCTAGCCAGGGGACGCTGGACACACACGCCGCGGCTCGAGCGAGTCGTCATTGCGACCGCCAAGGGCCGCCGCCTTCTTGGCGCCAACATCCGCAAGGCAGGCCTGGTCAAGCCGCTCCAAGCCCGCCACGACTTGAACCTCGCTGGGGTCTTCACTGTCTATCGCTCCAGCAACCTAGAGCTGGCCAATCACTGGGTCGGCGAGGATTCGTTCGAACCCGGCCTCGTCCCGGCGGGCCATGTTCCTGACGCCGTGCTCCTCTCGCCCCAAGGCGGGGTCGAACGTGCGGTGGAATTTGTGGGCGCCTATCCGCCGTCCCGCGTGTCCGCATTCTGTACCTTCGCCATGCGCGCGCGGCTTCCGTTCGAGCTCTGGTGAGACGGCGATGAAACTCTCCAGCCGCGATCTTGCGATCATCGACCGGGCGTGCCGCTATCGGATCCTCGTGGTCGAAGTCGTCACCAGGCATTTCTTCTCTAACGGTTCGCCGGAGGCAGCGCGCTCCGTTCTTCGTCGCCTTGAACGAGCGGGGTTCCTCTCACGTCATCGTTTTCTACGTCGGGAACCGTACTACCAGCCGTCCCAGCGCGCCCTCTTGATGAGCGGCGACCTGCAGAGCAAGGCGCGCCCCGTAGGCGCACAAACGCTTCCGCGACTACTTGGAGTGCTGCTCTTCGCGAGCTTCTGCCCGACTCCTGCAGTTCGTCTCCGTGCAGACGAGCTTCGCACGCTCTGCCCCGAGCTTCATGCCGGCCATCCGGCGCTCACGGGCATCCAGGATTTCGTTCGCATCGACGGCGGGACAGTGGATGAGATCACGCGCGTCGTGGTGGATCTTGGTGGAGATCATCGCGGGTTCGCTTTTAAATTGCGCCGGACAGTGAACGAGATGTTGTCGGAGCGGGCCTTTCAGCGCCTGCGCGACGAGCATCGCCTGACGCTCTCGCTCGTCTTTTCGAGCGAAGCGAAGCGCGATGCTGTACGGCGCCTGCTCGAGCGCCACGCGATTCCCATTCCGCTGCGGTTCGTCGTCGTCTCGACGCTCTTCGAAGTTCTCTGCGGTAGCCGACTCGCGATGGAGGAAGCGACGTGATCGACCTGGTCAGCATATTCCCGTTCACCATCGCCGCGATCTGCGGCGCGGTGCTCCTGGTTCAGCTCTTCAAGCGCTTGCCGCTAGCGGGCCGGAGCCACCTCCCAACCGACGAAGACATCTGGCAGGCATTCGCCAACCTCTCGAAGAGGACGGACATCTGGCAGCCGGCTGTGCGAGCGGTGCGAGATCCGAAGAAGCCTGAGTACGCCCGCTTGCTCTATGCCGGAGCGGGGCTCGGCAACGACTGCGTACTGCTGCACAAATACCTGCCGGTGTCGGTCATCGCGCAGCACGGGTTCGTCGGCGGAGCGCCTGGGTCAGGGAAGACGTCACGCATCAATCTGCCGCTCTGTCAGCAGTGGATTGGCCTTCAAGAAAACCTGCCGCTCATCGTCATCGACCTCAAGGGCGACCCGCTCTTGTTCCACGGCGTTCGCGAGGCGGCGCTTGCGCGGGGACGCACATTCAAGTGGGTGACTCTCTCCGCGACGCACCCGAGCTTTGTCTTCAACTTTTTCTCAGACGACCTCTTCGACGCCTTCAGCACGCAGCAGGTTGCCGAGATTCTCCTCACCGCGATAGGCCTGCTGTACGGAGAGGACTTCGGCAGGGGCTTCTACACGGCGACGAATCGAGCCGTGCTCTTTGCCGCGCTGTCGATAAACCCTCGTCCGCGCTCGTTCGCGGAACTCGCCGACCGCGTCATCGAGATCTTGGTCAAGAAGGTGCACGTTGCCGGACACATCCCGGTGCCGCTTCGCGAAGCCCTTGGCCTTGCGGTCGTGTTGAGCTGGGCCGCGAACATCGCGGTACTCAACGTCGACCATCCTGAAGTGGCGCAAGCCGATCGCGACCACGCGATCACGATGAGTGCGGTACTCGAGCACGGGGAAGTTGCATATTTCTACTTGCCACGGATGGCCTCCAGCATCTCGGCGCCGAGCCTCGCGAGAACGGCGCTCTACGCCGCCGTCATCGCAGGCCTGTCGCGTCAGAACAGAAACGCTCCAAAGCGGCAGGCGATGGCGCTAGTCGACGAGGCGCAACACATCACGAGCCCCGAGATCAAGGCTATTCTCGAGCAGGCCCGCAGCCTGGGCATCGGCACGGTGCTGTCTTGCCAGACGGTGGAGGCGCTGGAGAAGGAAAATCAGGATCTCTGGCCCTTCGTCCGAGAGTGCACCGCGTTCCAATTCTTCCTGACCGTGACGGGTGGCAAGCTTGCCGAGTACCTCACGGAAGTCGGCGGCACCTACACGTATCTGCGTCGCTCAGTGAGCGAGCAACGCGGGCAATATGGTCCGGAGCTCTCGGTCGGCGTCTCAGAAGAAGAGCGCTTCTTCTGGGATGCGAACGCGTTCGCCAGGGTGAATGCGATCCCCGGGCTTTCCATCGCGTATGTCAAGAACTCCCCTGAGCCAACTTTGTTCGGGGACCGGCCTGAGCTCGTCCAGACGTTCCACTCTCTCAGTCGCAAGCGAGCACAAGAACTTGAAGCACGGCCGTGGCCCAAGCCTCCTGGTGGGGGAGGGGTGTACCAGCGCACGCCGCCGCCGCCACCACCTCCTACACCAGCGGCCATCACGCCTCCTCAGGTCCAGCTTCAAAACCTCGTCATCCAAAAGCAGACGCGCAAGCGCAGGAAGAACCCATGAGCTCCCGCGAACTCTTTCCTCCCGGTACTCTTCTCTTGTTCGGCCTTGGGCTTAGCGCCCTCTTCGTGCGTTGGGTGCTCTTCGAGCTCTCAAGACCGCAACCCCGGCGAGGCGGAGATCCGTGGCAGCGGACCCTCCAGGACTTCGAGCTCCGCAAGGGACGAGGCAACTTCCTCGCCAGCGTCGTGGCCTTCGTCTTTCTAGCGATCGGGTTCTTGTTCATCTACGAGGACGGCAAGTTCCTAGACGGGCTCTTCGGCGAGACAGGTCCCAACCTCGAAGGCGTCTTCCAGCCGAGACCCAAGCAATGAGACTCACAGCGCGCAGCACAACCTGCGGTGGGGTTCGGAGCGTGGAGGGTTGTGCGACTGTCGACCGCACAACCCTTGCGCCGAGGCGCACTTCCACGCTCCGAACCCCACCGCACGACGGGCCGCGCCACTGCATGCTCAAGGGCGACATCGCGGCCACAAAGCGCAGCCCTGCTGCAGGGAGGCTCTCGCCGCGCTAACGAACACTCCTCCGTCGCTACTGGAGTCAAAACGCGACCAGCACGAAGGCGTGCTGCCTGGCCAATGCTTCCGTCTCACCTCCGCCAGATTGTGAGCCACGAAGCTGACCGCGACGCGCAAGCATCGCTGTGAGCCTCCCCAAGGTGCGCCTTGGGCGTGCGTCAACAACCTGTTCAATGGAGGAACAAATGAAACTGAAGCAAAGACCTGTGACCTTGCAGACCGAGAAGGCGTGGGTTCACCACACGCATGTCACGGGGTGGACGAACCTAGCGGTTGTCTTCCTTGTGACGGCAACGGCAGCCCTCACCATAGGGCTCACCCGTCTGCTCATGCAGCCGACTTGGTAAGCAAGCATCCCGGGCCAGTCTTGCGACTGGCCCGCCTCTTTTTACATTGGCCGCCTGAACCTGTTCCCGCCGATGAACCACTTGGAGCCGTAGCCTATGCCGCAAGAATCCAGGAGGCTCGCCGTTGAAAGCGCCCCGAAGCGGCATCGACCAGCGCTCTCACCATGTCCACGTAGCCCGTCCCGAACTCTCCTGAGGATCCTCAACATCTGTTCCCCGCACCAAAACTACCCCGAGATTGGGAGACTCCCGCGTGCCGAGATTGGGAGGTTTGAAACTTGGTATCAATTTCATGTTGACCAGGCCAACCTTGACACCGCAAGGTCTCGACCGCTCCGGTTGAGAGCCAGTGTACACGTGGAGCACCTAAGAACCATCCTCCCTACTTTCAAGGGAACCACAAAATGAATCTAGTTAAGCTAGGTATCGTCTTCCTGGTAATGATGCCGTTGGCGGTATCTCAAAGTGCATCGCCTTCGGTCGGGGTTGCCCCCTCAGCGGACGCCTTCTTCAGCATCAAGACTGTCACGGCGGGGAACACCCACGATAACAACGATGTTTTCGTCTCATGCGATACGGGCTCTACTGGCGACATCACCGTGGACCCCGAAACCGGGACCGTGAATTCCAACTCTACTGTCGTTTTCAAAAGCCATGCTGAAGGCTCCGTAACGGGCCTTGAAACTGGTGACGTGGTCGAGGTCCGGTCAAACGGGAAAGCGCGGCTCACTGGGACCGGAGGTACCATCAGCGTGACTGGAAGTGACGCGTCGGCCACCATCACCAACACAAACCCTCCGGGCGGGGCGAGCATCACGGCGACCGGCCCCGGTGGAACGAGTGTGACGATACCCCCGGGCAGCACCGCGACCATCACGACTTGATAGGACTCTAGGAGGCTTTGGGGATCAATGCGGATTTCCCGCTACCTGTGTGGGGTGACGCTGCTGTTGCTCGTCTGCGGTATTTATATCGCAACGCGGAGACAAAGCGGACTCGTTGATACAGAGTTGATTCCCGCCGCGATACGACCCGATGCTTCCGGCTCTCCTGGCGAGTCGGAAGCATCCCTCGTTGTTCCATCGCCGACGAGTCCCATCGCGAATGACACGCGAAGTGCGCTTGTGGAGACGAATGAAGTGGCGGTCGACCTGGCCGAGGAATTACGGAAATGCAGAGAATCTTTGGCAGCAGCCGAAGCTGGTGAGGCGGCGCTTCGCTCTGAGGTGGCCAGGATCAAGAGCGAGCTTTTATTCCTTAAACATCCTGAAGAGACGCCCTACGGTTTGTTTCTGCGAAGCCCTGAAGGTAGGGAGATCTCCGACCCTAAAATTCTTTCAGAGATCAAGGACTGGTTGGAACTGTTCCCCGTTTTCTTGGTTCCTGGCGAGGCAACTTGGCTGGCGGACCGGATACGACTCCATGATTGGAAGCAGTTTGCTCCTACCGCGGAGCGGGCGGTAATCCAGTACTTCGGACCATCGCGTATTGCCAAAGTAATTTCTCCCGAAGCGCTTGCCAAGCTTCGAGAGGAGTATGCAGGTATAATCTCGTTTCCGGATTAAATCCTTGGGCCTGGCCGTCGACGGCTTCGATGCGGCAGAGAAAGTGAAGGGGCAAGGCGAGATCGTTTACAGCAAGGGGATCTGACGGGAAGCGCCGGAGCTTCTAGGAAAAGGAGCGCCCTTTTTCTGTGCATGCCCGAGAACCCCTCAGGCTCCGGTCCGAATCCGGCAGGGGCGAGAAGGAGAGTGCGCACCGTCTTCGCCGCCGCGTCGGGGCCCCGCTCAAGCAAGACCCCGACGGCGACGGACGAAGACGGCAGGAACGCCCGAACAGGCAGACCAGCTCAGCAGGTTCGCGCCGGCTTCGCTCGTCACTCCACCTGCGCAGGCCAAACCGACAAGCTTGAGCCGGCCTGGCGCGCCCGGCTTCAGCTTCAGCAGGTCTTCGTTCCGCTGAAGTAGCCTCCAGGCGCCGGTCCGACGCATCCCTGTGCAGAGAATGGCGTCGGCCGACGCGTTCGAAGGCTCAGACGTGGCAAGAATTCTGGTCGCCAGAGCAACGGTCGCGAGACATGTTCACCTCTGCATCCTTTCCGGCCTTTCGGAAGCCGATGCCGGCGGCGCGAGCCCACGCCCACAGCGGGCTTTCATAGATGCTCTTCTGGCACACGAATCTGTGTCCACCCTGACGCGTCCACACCTTCACACAGTACCAGTGGGCCTTCGGCCAGAACCCCATCGGGACGGCATCGCCTTCCTCGCGTTCTGGAGGAAGGGCGAGAACGACCGCCTCCAACTCCTCGGCCGTCAGGATTTTTTCGACCAGGACCGAGCCGTCACTCTCAACGTGTGCCGTTCCGTTGGGGAATCGCTCGGAGAATTCGAAGGAAATCTCCTCCCATTCTTCCGCCGTGAACCGCACTCGTGCTTTGATCGAACCGGTTTCGAGGAGGCGAATTTCAGTTTCATCCATATTGGGTCTCCCTGGTAAGCGTGTAGAGCTCCCACGATCGAGAGCGGTACACCTCCAAGGGGGCGGTACGGGTGCAACCGTTGCATGACGGTTGCGTGGAACCTGGTGGGGCAACGCCGTTCGCGTGGAAGACCTCGCGATGGTCGGATTTACTTATTGCCCCGTGCCGCTGTCTCCGGGTGCAGCGCACGAACCAGCAAGCTCAACTCCAATGCGGCATCGAA
>DATHEQ010000213.1:0-35812 GCA_035318505.1 Polyangiaceae bacterium
TAGCCATGGCCCTGCCACATGAGCCATTCGAGCGAAGGGTCTTCGAGCTTGACCCCGAATTGGACGAGGATCTCGAGGGGGCGCCCGTCGACCCCCACGTCCGACACCTCGACGGTGGCGTCGGAGAGCACGATGCGTTCTCCAAGGCGTGCCGGCAGGTTGAGACTGCGCAGCATCATCTGACTCGTGCTCGAGAGAAAGCCGGCGCTGGGACGAATGCGCAGCGTTCGCTCGTCGACCCGCTCGATGCGCAGATCGGTCACGCCCGTAGCGAACCACCGCAGATGTTTGGGGCGGCGTATCCCGGCAACGGCCCGGTACATGAGAAAATAGCCGGCGAACGGATCGAGCGGGGGATTGACGAGAACGACGCTCTTACCCGTCACCGAGGCATCGCTCGGGATCGAGGCGTAAGCGACGCCGAGCGTGCGATTCACGTCGCTCATGGCACGCGCCCGGTAGGGCGAAAGCAACGGCGCCAACACGAGGTGAAAAAACACGAGCAGCGCGGCGACGATGGACGCCAAGCGGCCCTTGTACGGATGAGTCCCCTCCGCGACGCGGGCCAGAATTTCTGCGACGAGCGCCATGCCGCCGATACCGAGCCCGGTGAGTAGCCGATCGTGGGGGAACGTCGTGCACATGAGGAGCGTCGCCAGCAAGCATCCGGTCGTCCAAAAGCGAACGTTGCGGTCGCGACGCCAGAGTGGCAGCACGACGACCGCAAGCGACCCGAGGACGACGGCAGCTACCAGCATCACCCCTGCGCGCCCCGCGGGAAAAATGAGCGGGTAGAGATCCCATAGATCGGCCGGTGGCAGCGCGAATTGCCCGAGCAAGAGCACGGGCAAGCGCGTCACCGCGGCGGAGGCAAAGCCGATCGGATCGCGACCGGGGTCGAAATAGATGCCCGATCCCGTGGACCCATAGCCGAGGTGCGCGTACACGGCGCGCCAAACGACGACCACCGCCAGACAAGGAGCCAACCGGAGCAGGCGCGAATGCAGCGGTCCGTCGTCGAGGAAGAGCGCGTACGCGACGAGATAGGGAACCACGAGGAACGCGGATTCGCCCGCCAACAGAGCGACACCGAGCACGAGAGGCGCGAGCCAAGCACCGGCGCGCAGGCCGTCGCGCCGCCATTTGTCGTAGGCGAGAAGCGCGGGAAGGCCCAGGGTGAGCGCCACCAGCGCGTTGCGGTTCGCGATCCATCCCACGGTCGGCCCGCGCGCGTCGTCGACTGCGTAAAGGAGCAGCGCCAGACCAGCAATCCACGGAGCGCGCATGAAGCGGCGGTAGACGGCCCCGACGACGCCGAGAAGCAGGGCGAACCACAAGAGGCTCTGCACGTGCATCATGAGCGGTCGCTCCGGCCAGAGCAGATGGTCGACGTAATGCGTCGCGGAAGCGATGGGGCGCAGAAACGCCAGCACCACACCGGGATCGGTCCACCATGGGAAGACCCCCTCGTCGATCAGTTGATGCGTTCGAGCGGGGTCACCATTGGCAAAAGAAAAGAGGTCGAACGGACGAAACGCGAAACCAGCGATGCCGGCGTGCTCGCGCATCGTGAGCTCGTGGATGTAATCGTCGGCGCACAGCCCCGTGAAGAGGCTCGGGCTCGCCAAGGCGAGCGCCAGCCCGACGATGACCCACGGAGCGGCGGAGCGGGCCAAGAGCCCCTTTAGCGCGTGTACCTTCCCCGTGGTCCCGATCAATACCGACTTCGTACCACGGCCCGGAGGCGCAGCAGCGGACGAGGATGCCTCGAAGGGGTCGGCTCGCATGTGTTACGGCTGGCCCGGCCGGGCGGACGGCTCAGTAGTGACGTTCGAGCACGTACCAGCCGAAGGCTCGGAACATCACCTTGTACTGCGTGTCGGCAACGAGGGGATCGAGCCGGGTCCAGGCGCTCTCGACGAGCTCGCGCGCCTCGGTGACGCAGCTTTCGATGGCACCGACGGACTCGAGCTTCTCGATGACGTTGGAGACGACCTGCATGTCCTGCGGCTTGCTGGACACCGTCTTCCAGAGCCATCGCCGATCCTTCTTGGAAAGGCGGCCGAGCCCCTTGATGACGGGCAAAGTGAGCTTGCCCTGCTGAATGTCCTCGCCGCGCGCTTTCAGATCGCCCTTGAAGCCGCGCAAGTTGAGCACGTCGTCGATCATCTGAAAGGCGAGACCGACCGCTTCGAAGAACTTGCCCACGCCGTCGATCTGCACGTCGGTACCGCGGCCCAAGATGGCGCCGATACGCGCAGCCATACCGGCCGGAACGGCGGTCTTCAGGCGGTGAATGGCGAGAACGCGGCGTTCGAGCTCGCTCACGTCGCCCGTCTCGAGCGCCTGGGGCACGAGCTCGGCGAGACCATCAATGTCGATGGCCTGACCGGCATGTCCCGCGCGCATCCCGTCGAAATAAAGCTCGTAGATGCGAACCTTGGTCTCGGGGGGCAGCCCCTCCATGTCGGGCTCGCAGAGAAAATACGCGGCGGTGCCGGCGTTGATGGCGAGGGGCTCGCCGTAGATCTTGTGCGAGGTCGGCCCGCCGCGACGCACGTCAGAGCGATCTTCCACGTCGTCGACGATGAGCGAACCTACGTGCAAGAGCTCGGGCATGGCCAGCCAATGCACGTACTTGCGCGAATCGCCGCCCACGACGTCGATGCATGCCAGCGCCGCGTACGAGCGCCATGCTTTGCCGCCGCGATCGACGATCTCTCGAATGGGCTTGGCGAGGGTGCGGCCGAGCTGTTCGGGGTCGAGGCCCTCGGTGTACGGATCCTCGCCGCGGCGCGCGACGAGCTGACGCATGTCGTCGCCCGGTCGAGGCTCGACGGGCAGCACGCGCGCGACTTGCTTGCGCACTTCTTTGCCGGCGGCCTTGAAGAACTCGTCGAGCTGGTTGAAGCGGAAACCCTTGCGCTCGACCCAACCACGCCCGGAGACGGCGGTACCGGCGTAATAGCCGCGCGCCCCGACTTGCCCCTCCCAGAACCCCGGATCGGAGATGACCGTGAGCACCTCTTGATCGGCAAACGTCGCGTCGATACGGAGATCGAGCTGGGCTTCTGGCACTTTCAAGGTCCAGCTGGTGGGATACTCCACGAACGAGCGCGTGCTACTCCAGGTGCCGACGGGCTGAAACGCAACGCGGTCGAACTGCCGGCGTCGCCCCTGCGCGTCGCTGATGATGACCCAGTTGTCGAGAACCTCGCCGGTGGCGATGCGGGTGATGGAGTAGATCGTGACATCGACCCCGTTCTCGAGCTGGAGCGCGGCCCAGTTCCAGGCTGTGAGTCCGCTCTTCGGCTTGGCCGATTCGACGGGGCTCGCCTTCTTCTTCGGGATGAAGCCAAACTCGTGGTCGTACCACCCCGTGCCGCGACGGAGAGCGTGCTCTTCCCCTTCCACCACCACGCTGCCTTTCAGCTCGCAGCGCGGGATGAAGTAATAAAACATGAGCTCGTCGGCCACGCCGTGGCAAACGCCGTCGTTGCCGTGGCGCGTGGGCGGCTTCTTGGGCTTGAAGGTGAGATGGCAGCCGGTCTTCGTGCTGGCGTCGTAGAGATGCAGCTCGTAGCTTCCGTCGGCGCGCTTGGTGAAGCTATCGCCTGCGTAATTGAGCTCGAGACGGTCGCCATGCACGACGGCGTCTTTGTCGAACATCCGCGTCGGGCCGGGCATGCGTCCGCGCGCGAGCACCTCGCGCATGGCGCGGTTGAGACGCTCGTCTTCGACGCCCGCTCCAGCATCGAGCTTGCGCATTCCAAATTCGGGACCACCGGGATCGACCGCGCAGTAGGGAAGGAACAGCTGCCGCGCCGCATCGCTCAACGCCCACGTGATCGAGTGAGCGTATTCCGGCTCGCCGGTCACGGGATGGCGACCCTTCAGCTCGCGGAAGAACGCGGCAAAGAGCGCGAGCTCTCGACCGTCCTCCGTCTCGAAGTGCGTGTTCACATACCACCACTCGAGCGCAGATGACGCGTGGGGCAAGTCGTGAACCGCGAGGTCGATGGGCCCGGGGGCGGGCCAATCGGCAGGGAATTCGACCTCCGCTGGGCGCAGCGCCACCCGCTTGGGCGGCGCGATGACTTCGGGGATGCGAAGCGCGGCGGATCTTTGGGGGAAGGTACTAACCATGCGCTCGTAGGGGGAGAGTTAGAGGGAGGAAATCGATGAAACTGATACTTGTTCTACGTCGATGATACTCGTTCTACCTCGTCTCGGCCGTTGCGAGACAGCGTCGATCGTACTGCGGGGGCCGTGCCAAACTCGATCCTGAATGTTCATTCAGCAAGTTCATTGGAATTATTCATTGGCAAAACCTCAACCGATAGGGATCGCGCGTTTGTCTGGATGCGCTGCCGTGCGCGTGGCGCGTAGGACGCGGGCCGATCGGAATTCATAATTTTACACTCCGATCGGTTACGGTCCGTACCCTCGTTTCCGCCTGATTTCGGCTGGAGCCCGCCGGTTCGATCGAGAGACTTCGAATATCCAGCGGCACGAGTTTTAGGTGCGAGGTTCGGCGCGAATCGGGTGACTTTATTTTGGATCAGGGTCGCGCGCCGAAGGCAGAGGGCCAGCAAAACCCTCATCTTATCATTTCGTGATCACTTTTCCACGCGGCCCCTACGTCAGGAAAGACCACCCGAATAGGCCACGCATAGGCACAAAAGGGCCACACCACGGCCTCTACGAGCGCGGCGCGTTCTCATCAACTGGTTGGACCGGTAACGTTTAAGCACGCCGTAGCGGGCGCTTAGCGCTGTCGCTGTCGCCATCGCCGTCTCTATCGGCATCGGAGCGCCGACGAGAGAGTCCGCCACGTTCGCCCGGCGCCTACTTGGCACGCCTACTTGGCGGGCTTTTTGACGTTCTTCGCACCGCCCGCGGGAGGAATGGGAGGGGGAGGTGCCGGGATGGGTGCGGGAGGCGCGGCGATGGGAGAGGGGGCCGGGGGCGGCATGGGGGGAGCCGCCTTGGCGGGGGGAGGCGGCGCTAGGGTGGCGGCGCTTGCACTCGCCGCCGAAGGCGCTTCAACCGCGCCCGATTCGCTGGCCATCGACGCTAGCCATGCGACGGCCAAAACGAAGAAGAGACCGCCTCCCAGCGCCGTCAGCCAGAGGGGCGTCTTCGGCTCGTCCGGTAGAGGCTCTTCGTGAGCATCGGCGAACGCAGCGTGCGCGCTTGAATCATCGGAGTGCGCTGCGTGGTCATCGGCAGGGGAGTGACTCACGTCAGTGCACCATGACGAGCGATCGGGTGACGAAATCGTAAACGGGTCCCCAGTAGATTCCCAGGACGATAACGGGGAGCGTCAGCGCGACCGTCGTCGCTCCATACATGGGACGCACGTCGATACCGGCCGGCTTAACAGCGGGCGAGAGGTACATCGCGCGGAGCACGCGCGCGTAATAGAAGAGCGACACCACGCTGTTGAGCACGCCGACGATGGCGACGAACCAGTTCCAATGCCCGCCGGCGCGCACGACAGCAGCGAAGATGTAGAATTTCCCGACGAAGCCAGCGAAGGGCGGCAAACCGGTCAGCGAAAATAGAAAAACGGCCATACACACGGCGAGCAGGGGCGCCCGCGTGCCGAGGCCGCGGAAAGCCTCGATGCTCTCGTCACCGTCGCTGCGCTCTGCGACGGCGATGACGATGAGAAACGCGCCGAGGTTCATGAAGCAGTACGTGGCAATGTAAAAGAGAATGGCGGCCGTACCGGCGTCGCTGAACACGCAGAAGCCGAGCAGCATGTAACCAGCGTGAGCGATACTCGAGTAGGCCAGCATCCGCTTGACGTTGTTTTGACCGAGAGCCGACAGGTTGCCGACCGTCATCGTCGCCATCGCCAGCAAGCCGCCGACGATGGGCCACGGCGTGCCCACCGAGCCGCCCATCGATCCGCGGGCGGAGAGCGCATCGGCGAAGAAGCGCAGCAGGATGGCAAAGCCAGCCGCCTTGGGCCCCACCGAGAGGAACGCGGTGACGGGCGTCGGTGCACCTTCGTAGACGTCGGGGGTCCACATGTGAAAAGGCGCCGCGCTGATCTTGTAACCAAAGCCGGCGAGCATGCAGATGACCGCAACGAACACCGCTTCCGGCACCCGATGCTGCTCGGCCGAGAGCGTCACCACGCGCCGGCTGATTTCCGCCAAGTTGAGCGACTGGGTCAGACCGAAGAGCCAGCTCATGCCGTAGAGCATGATCCCCGACGCGACGCCCCCGAAGATGACGTACTTGAGACCGGCTTCGCTCGATTTGCGGTCGTCCATTTTGTAGCCGGCCAGGATGAACGAGATGATGCTCACCAGCTCGAGCGACAGATAGATCATGAGCAGGTTGCGACTCATGGCCATCATGTTGAGACCGAGGGCGATCGTCAGGAGTAGGACGTAGAACTCGCCGACCCCTTTCTGCGCCTCGGGCCCTTTGAGCTTCTCGTGCCCGGGTGCCGAGAAAAGCACGATGACCGCCGTGACGGCGGCAAA
This sequence comes from Polyangiaceae bacterium, assembly GCA_035318505.1. Classification (GTDB taxonomy): domain Bacteria; phylum Myxococcota_A; class Polyangia; order Polyangiales; family Polyangiaceae; genus DASWDH01. The sequence continues at coordinate 6,504 of DATHEQ010000213.1, forward strand.
GAGGGCGCGGAAGCTATGCGCAAAGCGATCGGAGGCCATGAGACCGCCGAAGAGCAGGCGACTCGGCTCGTCCTTGACGAGGTACATCGCCGACTGCGCGCCCGCGTAGAAAAGGGTCACGAGAGCGATGGCGATGAGCCCCGATTCCTTGCCCGGCCCGCGCTTGGCCAGGTCCCAACCGATGAGCAGGAGAATGCCGAGGATGAGCCCGAGCTCGGGCGCAAAGAGCGGCATACTGTCGAAGTTGGAAAGGACGGCGGAGGGCGGCACGGCTCTATTTGCCTCCGAGCGCTCCGAGCGCGATCTGCGTGGGCCCGGGGGGGCTCACGGTATTGAAGAGATCGAGCACGCCGCGGTCGATGAGCGTGAGCAACGGCTTCGGATAAAAGCCGAGCACGAGCACGATGACGGCGAGGGGAACGAGCGAGGCGATCTCCCGCATGTTGATCTCCGGGAATTTGCCGCCGAAGGCCTCGAGGTAATGGCTCGTCCGCCATTCCTCGCGGAACTTGCCGAGAAACATCCGCTGCATCGCCCAGAGGTGGTACGCGGCGGTGATGATGACGCCGGTCGCCGCGAGAATCGTCATCACGCGGTAAACGGGGAACGCGCCCATGAACGTGAGCACCTCGCCGATGAACCCCGACAATCCCGGCAGCCCGAGTGACGCCATGAAGGCGAAACCAACGAAGGCCGTGTAGAGCGGCATCTCTTTGGCGAGCCCGCCGAACTTGCTGATCTGACGGGTGTGGGCGCGGTCATAAAGGACGCCGACCAAGGTGAAGAGCATGGCCGTGATCGTGCCGTGATTGAACATCTGCACGATGCACGCTTGGATGCCCGTCGGGGTCAGGGCCGCCATGGCGAGCAAGCAGTACCCCATGTGGCTGACGGACGAATAGGCGACGAGCTTCTTCAAATCCTCCTGAGCCATCGCGCAGAACGCGCCGTAGAGGATGTTGATGGTCCCGAATGCGGCCATGGCCGGGGCCGCCCATGTCGTCGCTTCCGGCAAGATGCCGAAGTTGATGCGCAGGATGCCGTAAGTGCCCATCTTCAGCAGAACGCCGGCCAGAATGACGCTGATGGCCGTGGGCGCCTCCACGTGCGCATCCGGCAGCCAAGTATGGAATGGGAACATCGGAATCTTGATGGCGAACCCGACGAACAGCGCCACCCAGCACACCTTGACCAGGCTTAGCCCGAGGATGTTGAGGCCCTTGCCGGCGAAATCGACGCGGCCGATGTCCGGGATGCTGAAGTTGTGCGGAACGGAGGTGCCGTCGGAGAGGTACGTCGGGTCGGCGTTGTAATAGAGGGCGATGAACGCCAAGAGCATGAAGACGGAGCCGGCCAACGTATAGAGGAAGAACTTGATAGCCGCGTATTCCTTGCGCGGGCCGCCCCAGATGCCGATGAGAAAGTACATCGGCAGGAGCATGATCTCCCAGAACATATAGAAGAGGAAAAGATCGAGCGAGACGAACACACCCATCATCCCGGTGACGAGCAGGCAGTACATCGCGAAGTATCCCTTCATCTGCTTGTCGATCGACCAGCTGGCGATGACGCCGATGAAAGAGATGAGCGCGGTGAGCAGCACCATGCTGACGGAGATGCCGTCGATGCCCATGAAGTACTCGACGTTGAGCGATCGGATCCAGATCCCCTTCTCGATGAACTGGTAGCCGTCGTTGCCGTCGGCCTTGTGAATGCTCGAATCGAAATGCAGATAGAGCCACGTCGCGAGGGCGAGGTTCAACCCCATGATGCCCAGCGTTACCCAGCGAATCGTAATGTCGTCTTTGTACCCGGCGAGGTACGCGAGAAAGATGAGCACGACGCCGATCATCGGCAGAAACGTGAGCCAGGTCAGGATGTGCTGGAAAATCCAGGGAACGGGGCCAGGGAGCTCGGCATGGACGCCCATCGCCGCCGCTTGGTGATCGCTCGAGTTCGACTCGACCACGATGTGCCCGTAGAGCTCGCGCAACGGCGTGACCTTGTTCGGCGTCCAGCGCACGAAAACGCGCTTCACGGCGCCCGCCGCCAGATGGGCGTTGGGCTTGCCGTCATCGAACGAGGCATCGACGCCGAGCGGAGCGCGGGGGTCGGTCGGCGAGGTGCGGACCGAGACGCGCGTCACGTCGAGCTCGCCGGGGCCGAGGTTCTTCACGTCGAACGAGCCCTTGAAGGCGTCGCCCTCTTGCACGAGCTCTGCTGGGCCGTAGGCGCCGCGCACCGAGAGCTGGATCTGTCCGGGGGCCCTTGGTTTTGCGAGCGGAGGCTGGCTGGCGTGCTCCGGTTCGGGGGCCGCCCAGGCGGCATGGCCAATGCCGGCGACCATCAGCGCCAAAAACGCCATGGCGAGAAGGGCGATGCTGCGGATAATGCGGGAGCTAGCGTGTCGTTTCACGGGCCTTCTCTTATCTCTACGGTGTCAGTTCTTCGCCAGACCAGATCACGATCGGCGAGTTCGGCCCTAGGGCAACGCGAGAATGCGACGCGGCCGCCGCAAAGAGCCCATCGAGATGGGAAATGTCGCGCAACATTTTCGCCTTTCCGGCTTCGCCGTTAGCAACTTGCGCCTGTCCGGTCAGATACTTGAGTGGTCGTATGGCTACCATCATGATCGATCTGGCAGGTGAGAATCTGAGGCAGGCGAGCTACTTGGCGAGGAAGTATTGGAGGATGGAGAAGAACGCGACCCCTCCGAGGAGGCCGTACACATAAGACTGAATGCGCCCCGTCTGCACCTGGCGCAGACGATTGCCGGCGGCGAGCGTGCCCTCGGCGACGAAGTTCACCGCGCCGTCGACGAGGTAGTGATCGATGGCGCCCGTCACCCACGCCGCGCCCTTGGCGACCACGGCCGCGCCGTTGACGATGCCGTCGACGACCCAGCGATCCATGTCCGCCAAGACGAGCCGCAGTTTGAGGACCCAGGCGATGACCGAGGCTTGGTAGATCTCGTCGACCCAGTATTTGTTTTGAATCGCTTCGAAGAGCGGTGCCGTCGCTTCGCGCGCCGCCCAATCGCGCGGGCGGCCGGCGCCGTAGCGGCTCTTGGCAACGCCGTACGAGGCGATGGCCAGCCCGACCGACAAGAACATGAGCGCGTATTCGAAGGACAGCCCCGGATCGGCGAAGCTCACATCGGCGTGCTGCAGCACGGGGTGCAGCCACTTTTCGAGCAAAGGTTCGCCGTGCTGTCCGATGAGGTGCGTCGAGATGCCGAAGGCAATGCCGGCGAAGGCCGACAAGAAGGCCAAGATGGCGAGCACGTACGTGATCGCAGCCGGCGATTCATGAACCTTGGTCGCGATTTCCGGCTTGGCGTGCTCGCCCTCGAACGTGAGGAAGTAGCTGCGCCACATGTAGAAGGACGTGCACACCGCCGCGACGAGGCCGACGACGTAGATCAGCTTGCCGGGCAACGGCCCCATGTTCTCGCTGTTGAACGCCTTCCAGAGGATTTCGTCCTTCGACCAGAAGCCGGCCAAAAGTGGAATCGGCGCCGCGGTGATGGCCATGCACGCGATCTGGTACGTCCTCGCCGTGAGCGGCATCACCCGCTTGAGCCCTCCCATGTTGCGCATGTCCTGCGCTGCGTCGGGATCGTGCTCGACGGCGTGCATGCCGTGAATGACCGAGCCGGAGCCGAGGAAGAGACACGCCTTGAAGAAGGCGTGCGTCATCAGATGGAATACGGCGGCCCAATACGCGCCCACCCCGACGCCGATGAACATGAACCCGAGCTGGCTCACGGTGCTGTAGGCGAGCACCTTTTTGATGTCGTATTGGAAAAAGCCGATCGTCGCTGCAAAAAGAGCGGTTGCCGCGCCAGTGCACGCCACGACCGCGCACGCGGTGGGACTCAAGGAAAAGAGCCACGACATGCGCGCGATCATGTAGATGCCCGCCGTGACCATGGTGGCGGCGTGGATGAGCGCGCTCACCGGCGTGGGACCGGCCATGGCGTCGGGAAGCCAGACATAGAGCGGGATCTGGGCGCTCTTGCCGGTCGCTCCGATGAAAAAGCAGATGCAAGCGAGCGTGACGAGGCTGATTCCGCCCCACACCGTTTTCGAGGTGAGCGCGTCGCGCAGGACGTGTTGCCCGGTGCGGTCGCGGAGGACCAGCTGGTCGTGCAGCTGCCGGAAGACGAGCGACGATCCGACGACCGCGATGACCGACTCGTTGCCAGCCTCGATCGTGGCCGACGGGATCTCCTGGTCTTCGACTGCGCCGCCGGGAACGATGCGGAGCTGGTGGATGCCGGGACGAACTTCGCGCTTCACGAAAGGGGAAATACCGAAGGGCGTGGTGGCGCCGTCGATGTAGACGGCGGCGCCGGGGAACGCAGTCAGCGTGAGGAATGCTTTGCCCCCAGTGACCTTGCGCCCCGACGCTCCTGTCGCTTCACCGCCGTGACCAGCGTCGGCGGCTTTGGTTGCGCCATGACCGGCGGGTGCGCCCTCTACTGCGTGCACAGCGCCGTCGTGACCGGGCGCGCCGGCGCTGGCGTGCGCTTTCGCACCGTGACCGCCTCCGTGCTCGTCAGCTTCGGCCGAGACGATGGCCAGGCGCGCCAGATTGTCCGGCTGGTAAAAACCCCCTTGCAGCCAGCTTCCGCCGAGGCCCCAGAAGAGCAGCATGAGCCCCACCACGAAGCCCCAATCGCCGACGCGATTGGCGACGAACGCTTTCATCCCCGCGCTCGCCTTTTTGTAATCTTCGTACCAGAAGCCGATGAGGAGATAGCTGCAAAGCCCGACCCCCTCCCAACCGAAAAACATCACGATGAACCCGTCGCCGAGCACCAAAAGGAGCATCGCGAAGACGAACAGGTTCAGGTACGTGAAAAAGCGCCAATACGCCTTTTCCGTTTCCATGTACGCGGCGGCGTAGATGTGAATGAGCGAACCGACGCCGGTGATGATGAGGATCATCACGGCGGACAGCGGGTCCAAGCCGAAGTCGAAATTGAATTCGACCGAGCCGATACGGACCATCTGCCAGGTGTGGCAATAGAGGTAACGAGCCTCTTCGGGCAGGGCGACGAGCTTGAGGACGTGAAAGACCGAGAGTCCGAACGCGGCGAGCATGGCGCCCACCGCGACCGCGGTGACCCCGAAGCTACCGGTGTGGAGCTTTCTCGAAAGGTCTTTCCCGAAGTCGCTCGCTTGCAGCGCGCGCCCGAAGAACAGATTGATGACGAAGCCGAGGAGCGGCAAAAACGGGATGAGCCAGAGGGTCGTCGAGAGCTCGACGTGCTGGACGGGTCCTGTGAACTCGGGCATGGGAATCGTGACGCAACCGATTGGTCTGGGAGCCGCCGGCGCGCGCGAACGTTAGCGGAGGGGGGTCGCCAAGGTCAAGGGTGACGAGCCCGTTTTTCGCTGCGTTTTCAGGGGGGTTCGCAGCGTTCGAAGCGCAAAAAGGGTGCTCGTCTGTCTAGCGCTCTCGGCGCATGACGGCGCCTAATTTTTGAGGTCGGTGAGCTGGTCGGAGAAGATGCTGCGGTACCCGCGGTAGACCTGGAGCACGATGGCGAGCGCAATGGCGGCCTCGCTCGCGGCCAAGATGATGATGAAGACGGTAAAGACCTGCCCGGAGATGCCGCCGGCGATGAAATGCTCGAAGGCCACGAAGTTGAGCGCGGCGGCGTTCAGAATGAGCTCGACGCCGAGCAAGATGCCGACCGCGTTGCGGCGGGTCATCACCGTGAAAAGACCGAGCCCGAAGAGGACGGCGGCGACGGTGAGATAGTGGACGAGCGAAACGTGCGACATCTCAGTGCTTCTCCCAGTCGCGTTTGACGGCGCGGCGCGCGAGGACGACCGCGCCGATCATGGCGCCGAGCAGGACGATGGAGCCGATTTCGAAGGGGAGCAGGTACTCCGAGAGAAAGGCGTGACCGAGTTTCGCGGTGGCCGGCATCTGCGGGCGATCCTGGGCTGGCCAGTTCGTCATCGCCGCGACTTTGCCGAGCAGCAGGAGAACGACGGAAACGATGCCGAACGCAGCGCCGCGCCCCATCGCGGTGTTCGATGTCCGGATATCTTCGATGCGGCTCGTCAGCATGACCGCAAAGAGGATCAGGGTGAGCGTGCCCCCGACGTAGACGAGGATCTGCACCGCCGCGAGAAAGTCCGCGGAAAGCTGCACGTAGAGGCCGGCGATGCCGAGGAAACAGCCGAGCAGAGCGACCGTGGAATAGATGATGTTCTGGGAGAACGCGACGATCCCCCCCGAGCCGAGGGTGAGCGCGGCGAGAATCATGAACGAAACGGTGGTCAGATCAGCAGGCACGGCGCGCGGAGGGTAGATCGCGAGGGGCCGACGTTCAAGACCGTTGCAAGCGTCGTCGCTCGGGACGGCGGATCAACCGGCCGGCGCGGGTGCTGGTTCTGCGCCTGGTGCGGGTGGTGCTGCGCCCGCGGCGGGCGGTGGCGGCGCGCCGTCGACGACTGCCGGCCCGGTCGCCATGGCGTCGGCTTGTTCGGGCCCCTTCCAGTACACGTCCATCGCGTAGCCGAGATCGGCGGTCGCTTCGTTGCCGCCCGGTTCGCATTTCGAGGGGTCGTAGTCCGAGCCCGCCGCCATGGCCTTGGTGTAGTCGTAACAAGTCGGGTACCCGCACGCGCCGCAGTCGGTCTGCGCGGTCAACGTCTCGAGCAAACGCGCGAACTTCTCGACATCGCCCTTGGGCGTGGCGACGACCTGGGGCTTGATCACCGGGATCTTGGCGGGATCGATGCGAACCGGGCCGCCCTTCTTCTTGGTGTCTTTCTTCTTCTTGCCCTTGTTTTGCTCGGCGTAGAGGGCGCGCAGCTCTTCGAGAACGGCGGGATTGTCGCGCATGGCGCGCTCGCGTGCCTCGCGGGCGTGCGGGCCGTACTCACCGACGGGAAGCTCCGAAAGATCTTTGGGCGCCTTGTAGAGAGGCTGCAGGCCTTCCGGGATGAACCGGAAAACCATGGCGTCGAGGGTCGAAGCGGCCCCTTCGAACTCGCGCGTATGCCGGATCGCGCCGGTCGATTCCTTGTTGCAGGCCTCGACGCAAAGGCCGCAAAACATGCACTTTCCCATGTCGATGTCGAAGCGGCTCATCATCTGCTTCTTCGTCGCAGGGTCTTTGGTGAGGTCGATGGCGATGACTTCGATGGGGCAGGCGCGTTCGCAGCGCTTGCAGCCGGTGCAGATGTCCATCTGCACTTCGAGCAGACCCCGGTAGCGCGGGGGGAGCATGTCGACGACCGGGCGATCGGTCTTGTCCGGGTACTGAATGGTGATGGGCTCGCGAAACAGGTGCGAGAACGTGACGGCCATCCCTTCGAGGATGGTGTTCGCGGCATTGGAAACGCTCGCGATGTACTCGGCCAAATTCATCCTGGGGTGCTCCTCGATCGTCGACGCGACGCCGCTTCTGCCGCGGCGGGCCCCCGGAACCTAGCAGATGGGGCGCCGGGCCGCGACAAGCATGACAGCCGCAGACATATGGGGTCGCGTGGGTGCCGAGGCAAGAGGGCGGCCCCGTCGGTGAGCCGGACCCGCGCTCGCGCGAGGAGAACACGGGCGCATTCATGTACGCTGCGCCCGTGCGGTTCACCGCGCAAATCGGGCTGGTCGTCGTGGCGGGCGTCTTTCTGGGGCGCAGCGCCGCGGCGCGGCGGCGCCCGCTGTTCGAGCCGACCGATCTCGAAATGGAGGACCCCGGAATGCTCGAGGTCGATCTCCAATTCGGCGTTCTGCGTGGCCAAGCGCCCTGGCGTTTCGCCGTGCCCGACTTCGAAGTCGATCTCGGACTGGGGCGAGGAATCGAAGTCGATATCGACGGCGCCTACGCCATCGAAGGCCCCGACGACGGCGGTTTTTCCTTCGAGCGCCCAGCCCCCGACAATCTTTGGACCACCGTCAAGCTCGGTCTCTACGACGAAGTCGACGAAGACACGAAAGTCGGCTGGGCGATCGGCGCTCAACTCGGTCCGAAGGTGCCCGTAGGACATGATGCACACGGCCTAGGTTACGAAGCGCTGATCCTCGTTGGACGGCATTCGCGCAGCGACAATCATCTCGTGTTCAATCTGGGCGGCTTCGTCGACCCGGGAGCGACGACCATCTCGTCGCAACGAACGACCGGCATCGAGGGGGGCGTCGATTGGAGCGTCGCCTTGCCCAGCACGAGCCTCTCGGTGACGGGCGAGCTCGCTGGCGTTCGCTTTTTTTCGAGCGACCCTTACCAAATGCATGCGACGGCCGGGTTTACCTGGAGCAGCACGAGCGCGTTCGATCTCTCGCTCATCGGTCTCGTCGCACTCTTTGGCGGCGGGGACCGAGCGGGGGTGCTTCTCGGCGTGTCGCCCAAGATCGCGCTGTGGCGCTAGCGTGCGGGCAGATGTGTCGGGCGAACTCCCCGCCCAGCCCGCACACTTGACAGATGTCGCCGGAGCTCACCCATTGGAAACTGCCGCCCCCGCGCAAGCAACGCAGCACATTCGTCACCGCTCTTACGGTGCGCTTCGAACCGGCCTCGACGCCCGCCTCCCCATCGCACTGGACCGAGAAGGTGATTTCGAGGGAGAGGCGCACCTCGTCGCGCGACATGGGCGGGTTCGGCCAGGCGAAGTTGAAGGTGAAATCGCCGCCCATGCGGGCTTGCATGTTGCCGACGATCATCTCCTTCCAAACGGCGTCAGGAGCGTCAATCACCTGGACCGTCGGTACATCGACGACGCGATCCGCCAACGCGCGGGCAATGACGATGCGGCCCTCGAGCGGCGGGGTCACGCCGCCCGACAAGCTGACGCGCGCAGCCCAGGCGCTCGGCACGGGTTCGCCGGCGTCGCCGCCACAGACGGCATCGGTCGTCGCCGGTGTCGCTTCGGGCGGCACGTCGATGAAGAAGTCACAACACGCCCGCACACGTGGCGGCGGGGTCGGAAATTCGTAGCGCGGATCGGGAGGAGCCCCGGCTTCGATGCATCGACCCGCTGCGCCGCCAGGACCGGCGCCACCTGTGGCGATGATGCCGCCCGTACCACCGGACCCGGCGCTCGCATCCGCACCGGCGCCCCCTGCGCCGCCGGTGCTAGCGCCGTCGTCATCGGCAGCGTCGGGCTGACCGGGCGGGTCATCGTGCGAGCATGCCTCAGCAGCGGGAACGAGCGCGGTCCACACCAGCAGAAGAAGCGCGTTCCGCGACAGCGAATCGAGCATCCTTGTCTTTCGCATCGCTCGCCGCAGCAAGGCTACCGCATTCGACCAACCAACGGCACGTTGCCGCTTAACACCGCCGCGCCGCGTCGCGTCTTCACGCGCGCGACGTGCGACGTGCGACGTGCGACGTGCGACGTGCGACGTCAGAGGAACGGATTCAGATGAATCGGCACATTCGCCGCGCGGAGGTTGTAACGAACCCGCACGAAGAAATAGAAAACGACCATCATCCAGAGGGCGAACATCCCGATGCCGATGAGCTGCTGCACGCGCTCGATTGGCGTCCACACCACCCACACGCCGGTCAGGATGAACGCCCCAAACGATGCGGGGACAAACCACTTCCAGCAGAGATTCATCATCTGATCGATGCGCACGCGGGGGAGCGTCCAGCGAATCCAGACCACGACGAAGATGAGAAACCAGCTCTTTAGCTGGAAGATGACGGCCCCCACGCACTGCAGAAGGAAGTTTGCCTCTTGCTGCTCAGGGGACATGCCGGGAATCTGCCAGCCACCGAGGAAGAGCGCCGACGCGATGCCGCACATCACGAAGACGTTCGCCCACTCGGCGAAGAAGAAAAAGAGGTAGCGCATTCCCGAGTACTCGGTGGAGTAGCCGGCCACGAGCTCGCTCTCTGCTTCGGGGAGGTCGAAGGGCGCGCGGTTGCCTTCTGCAAGTGCCGTCGTGAACCAGAGGAAGAAAAGGACGAAGGTGATCGGGTTGCGGAACATGAACCACTCCCAGGGAAAACCACCTTGGGCGCGGATGATGTCCTGCACGCGCAAACTCCCCGTCATCATCACGATGCAGACGATGGCGATGGCACCGGGGATCTCGTAGCTGATGATCTGTGCGGCGGAGCGGATGCCGCCCAGCATCGACCATTTGTTGTTGGACGCCCAGCCGCCCATCATGAGGCCGATCGTCACCAGCGAAGTGACGGCAATGACGAAGAGGATGCCGATGTCGAGATCGGCGGCGATGAGTGATTGTCCGAACGGCATGACGCAGAAGGTCGCCGAGACGCCGATGAAGACGAGGTAAGGCGCCAACCGGAAGAGCGGCTGATCGCTCTCGGTGGGGATGATGTCCTCCTTCATGATCGACTTGATGCCGTCGGCCATCCACACGAGAAAGCCTTGCGGGCCGGCGCGGTTGGGGCCGATGCGCGACTGCATGCGCGCGGAGACGCGCCGTTCGACCCAAGTGATGATGCCCGCGACCGGCGCCATGAAGAGCAGGATGATGGCGGCGGCGATGAGCAGGATCAGCCCGGCACCGAGCAGATCGGAGGGGGCGCTCGAATGAAAGCCCTCCATCGAGATCTGGCGTGTCTCTTCAGCGGAACCGACTTCGCCGCGACGGAACGTCATGACCGCGAAGCGCGATGCTCCGCTCGGCGCGACGTCCCCCTTCGAGAGCACGCGCACGTTCTCGAATGTGGTGATGAGGTCGGCTGGCAGCACTCCGGCGGTATCAGCCGCGCTCGCAGGCCGCACGGTGGTCACCCGCAACCCGCCGGACGCGGGCGAATCGCTCGCGACTTCGAGCCCCATGAACTCGAGGGCCCGTTCGCCCTCCTTCTCGCGTGCCTCGACGACAGCCCTGCGAGCCGTGGGGGCGCGAAAATCAATTTGCACCTGGCGCACGGAACCGGTGATGGGGAGCGCTCCTGGCGTGGACGCCGGAAACGAAACGATGACCGCTCCTTTAAAGGTGGTGTGGAGGGCGGCATCGCCCGAGCCGCAGAAGGACGTCTGCAGCCCTTCGGTAAACATCATCTCGATCTTGTCGGACGAACTGTTGGCCGCCTCGACGTCGATTTCCACGCCTTTTATCGGCTTTTTTCCAGGCCGATGGAGGGTCCCCTTGAAGACGACGCGGGCGACCTTGCCTTCGGGGAAACCCGACCCGATGACCTCGAGACGGTCGCCAACTTCCGCCTCGCGAGGAGCGAAGTCGAGAACGTTGAGCAGCTGGGGCGGGACGTCGGTCGAAACGCACCCCGACAACACTGCCAAGAGGAGAGCGGACCAGAGCGACAAAATCAGGGCCGCGAAGCGGTTCGATACACGCATGGGCGGCCCTGCTTATAGATCGAGGCCAGCAGAAGGTCGAGTATCAGGACTTGCACTTGCTGCGTCGAAGTGGTCTCCTTCGCTGACGAGGTCTTCCCTCGGGCGCGGCACGCCGAAAAAGCCCCTCCAGTTCTGTGAAGCCTCCTAGCAGCTCCGAACGCTCGAGGCGCATCATCAAGCGCTACTCGAACCGAAAGCTCTACGACACGCGCGAGAGCCGCTACGTCACGCTTTTGCAAATCGCGGGCATGGTGCGCGCTGGCGAAGACGTCCAGATCATCGACAACGCGAGCAAAGAAGACAAAACCGAGGTCACGCTCGCTCTCATCATCTCCGAAGAGCTGAAGTCGCAACCGCGCTCGGTACCTCTTGGCACGCTTCGCGATCTCATCCATCAACGCGGCGAGAAACTGCTCACCCAGCTGCGCGAGGGCCCCATTGCGCGCTTGATTCCCGGCGGCCCGCTCGACGAAAAGAAGGAGGAGCTCATGCCGGATTCCCAAGATTCGAGCGCCAAGAGCGGCGTCGACGGTGTCGAGGCGCGCCCCGACGCGGGCAGCGGCACCGTGGGCCAAGGTGGGACGGGCGGCAGCACGGATGGGAGCGGACGCATCGAGGGAAGCCAATTCGAGCATTGGCGCCATACCGTCGATGAGCGCATTCGCATGATTTTACCGAGCTTTGGCGGGTACCGAGACCTGCAGGCCAAGGTCGAGCAGCTGAGCCGTAAGGTCGCGGATCTCGAAGCCGAGCTCGCTCGACGCAAGCCTTGAACGACGGAGCGCAGGGGAATACCAGAGCCTGGCGAAAGGTTCTCCCAGACATCATGTTCTAGGGAGCGCCGGCTCCCACGCCAACGGCACTCCCCCATCCCCATGTCCTTCTTTGGAAAAAAGCGGCCTTCACGGCCCGACGCGTTCGAAGAGCAAACCCTCGAGCACCTCGATGCGCTCTACGCAGTCAGCTGCCGGCTGACCAAGGCGCCCCTCGACGCAGAAGACCTGGTGCAGGACACGCTCGTCAAGGCGATGCGCGCCCGCGGCCAGTACGAACCGGGCACGAACCTCAAGGCCTGGCTCTTCAAGATCCTTCACAACACTTTCATCAACAAGTATCGGCGCGGCGGGCTCGAGCGCGGCGTGCTCGAGGGACCGGACGCCGATCCGCTGGCAGACGGATGGGTGAGCGCTGCCTCGATGAGGGCGCTGCGCGATCCGGAAACGCAGGCCCTGAGGCCGCTCGTTCAAAAAGAAATTCATAAGGCTTTGGACGAGCTCCCGGAAGAATTTCGCTTGGCGGTGGTTTTGTCGGACGTGGAGGAGCTTTCCTACAAAGAGATCGCCGACGTGATGGGTTGCCCGGTGGGCACCGTGATGTCGCGCCTGCATCGGGGCCGGCGTCTCTTGCAAAAGCGGCTCTATGACCACGCCGTCTACCTCGGCATTGCGCCCGTCAACGAAGCGCCCACCGAAGATGGCGCCGTTGACATCGCTCAGTACCGAGCGCGCAAGCGAGGACATGGATGACGATTCCGTGTCGTACCGTCGCGTGTCTCGTGGAGACCTACCTCGACGACGAGCTCGAGACTTCGCAGCTCTTGGAAGTCGAAAAGCACACCACGACTTGCACCACCTGCCGTGAGCGGATTCAGCTCGATCGCGCGATCCGAATGGGCGTTCGGCGTAGCGTCGTGACGAAGGCAAGCGGCAGTTTTCGGGCGCGCGCCGCCCATTCGATGACCGCCGAGCGCTGGGCCAGCGCCGAACGCGCACAGGTCGCGAGCGGCGTTCCCACTTGGCGAGCCGTCGGCCTCGCTATGGCGGCCACGGTCGCAGCCGTGATGGGCCTGGAGCGTCAAAACCATCGAGAAGCGGCGGACGGGGCAGCGCGCCCGGTGCAGGCGAATACCACGACGACGCCCCTGGCTCTCGACGCACTCATCGACCAGTTCGTCGATTGGCACGCGCGCCCGTTGCCTCCCGAAATCACCAACGTCAACGACCTGCCCGGATTCGAACCGTATGTCGGCGTGCCCGTCCGGCCGCGTGGGCTTGCGACCTTTGGCGCCAAGTTGCTCGGCGGGCGCATCCTGCCCGTCAAAGAACACAATTGCGCCGCGATGTTGCAATACACGCTCGACGGCAGCCATCGCGTCAGCATCTACGTTTTCGACCCGCGCGTCGTCGGCAACCGGCCTTCGAAGCTGCACCCCAAGATCATCGGCAGCGTCCCCGTTTACGTGGGCCAAATCAAAGGTTGGTCGATCGCAGCGGCAGAGCGGAGCGGCGTCGGGTACGCCATCGCCAGCGACCTCGGCGACGACGCGAGCGCCGAGCTGGCCCTCGCCGCCGCCCCCGCGCCGTAACGCGCGCGAGGCGAGGGTGCGCAGAGCGGAGCGGAGGAACTGGCCGCTCGCAACGGATGACCGTCACTCGACGAGCGCAGTGCCGCCTTTGCGCGGGTCAGACGCCGCCGACATGCGCAGAGCCCCACCGGGCCCGCGATCGATGGCGACCATTTGCACGGCGCTGTAGTTGGGGCCGAGACGGACGGTCTCTCCACGGCTCCGCAAATCTTGTACGACCGCCTCCGACACGTTTTCGTCGATTTCGATCACGGGAGACGCCTCGTCGGTAGGCGTGTGCACGCGCGGGATCGCCACGCAGTCGGCAACGGGAAGGGCAAAGACCATGCGCGCCAGCAGCGCTTGGGTAACGCCCGTTGCGATGCGCAAACCACCCGACCCGCCGACCGCGAGCACCGGAAGCCCGTCGCGGAAGGCCAACGTCGGCGTCATGCTCGACGTCGGTCGCGCGAAGGGGCGCGGCTCGTTGGGACCGGCGCTGTCGGTGCTCGATGCGGGCACCTTGGAGGCATTGGCGCCGGCGCCGTCCATGATCCCCGCCGCCAGCCGCGCACTCGATGCGCTCGACGTGAACATCGCGGCCGCTGCTTTGGTGGTGAAGTCGTCGAGCTCGTCGTTGAGAATGACGCCCGTGGTCTCGGTACTGACGAACGAGCCGAAGGCGTCGTTGATGGTCGCCGTGAGCGAGACGACGTTCCCTCGCGCGTCCACCACGACGAAGTGCGCCGTCCCGTGCTCGCGGATGACCGTCTTCGGCATGGCTCGCGTTCGGTCGTGCGCGATCTCTGCGCGGCGGTCGAGCAGTCGCCCCTTGGACACGAGCGCCGCGACGTCGGTCTTGACGAAACCCGGGTCACCAATGGCGCGCATGCGATCGACGATCGCACCCCGGAAAGTCTCGGCGAGAAGATGGTTGTAAGCGCCGCTACCGAAGCCGAGCGGCTCGAGATCGGCCTTACCGAACATGCCGAGCGTTTCCGCGAGGAGGAGACCGCCGGCCGAAGGGGGCGGCATCGTGTAGACGGTGTGCCCCTCCCAGGCCACCTTGAGAGGCTCGCGCTCGATCGGACGGTAAGCGCGCAGGTCGCGCAACGACAGCGCGCTGCCCGTCGCTTGGGCGGCTTTGACGATCTCTGCGGCGATCTCGCCTTCGTAGAACGCTTTGGGGCCTTCGGCACCGACACGACGGAGCGTGGCCGCGAGATCGCGGTTCACGATGCGACGGCCCACACCCACGGCGTACCCGTCGGGCTTGAAGAGCGCCTTGAGCGGGCTAGAGAAGTTGATCTGCGCGTGGTACGCGACCGCGAGGCGGGCGAGGTGGTCGCTCGTCGCATAGCCTTGCTCGGCAACCGCAATGGCCGGCGCGGCATCTTCGGCGAACGAGCGCCGACCGAAACGCCGGTGCAGCTCGGCGAGGCCGGCGACTTCGCCGGGAACGCCGATCATGCGGCCGCGCCCACTTTGGATGACCTCTTTCGGGCGGTATTCGAGGGCCGCTGGATCGATCGAACCGGGGGCGACTTCGCGAAAGTCGAGGGCGGTGACTTTGCGCTGCGCGGCGTCCCAAACGAGCGCAAATCCGCCCCCTCCAATGCCGCTCGACGCGGGCTGGACCACGCCCAACGTCAGTGCGACGGAAATGGCGGCATCGACGGCATTGGCGCCGGAGCGAAGCGCCTCGATTCCGACCCGCGTCGCCGCGGCGTTCTCGGTCGCGACGGCAAAGTGATCGACGTGCGCGCGCGGCCCGGGCTCGGCGCGCTCGAATCCGCGCCAACCTTTGCGTAGAAGGGCACCGACGAGCACCAGGCAAAGGGCCAAGAGCGCGAAGTTAAAGCGGCGGCGAGCGGCGGGCATCGGGACGGTGTCGGGGAGTCGGGCTAGGATGGCCGATATGCGACTTCTTTACATCATGGATCCGGTCGAGAGCATGATTCCGGAGCAGGACACAACGTTCGCGCTCATCGGCGCTGGGCAACGCCGCGGGCACGAGAATTTTCATGCCGAACTGTCGCAGATCTATGTAACACGAGGCGAGGTGCGGGCGCGCGCCCGGCGCGTTCGCGTCAATCCCGCCGCGCCTTTTTCGGCGCTCGAGGACAGTCCCGTCGACCTTGCGATCGATGCGTACGACGCGGTGCTTATCCGCAAAGACCCGCCCTTCGATGCGCAGTACCTCTATGTGACTTTGATGCTCGAGCACGCGCGCGGAAAAACGCTGCTCATCAACGACCCGCGCGGGCTGCGCGACGCCAACGAGAAGATCTACGCGCTGCAGTTTCCCTCCTTCGTGCCAAAGACGATGGTGACCGCGAACCGCGAGCAGCTCCTCGCCTTTGCTGCGGATGTAGGCGGCAAGGCCGTCATCAAGCCGCTCGATGGGGCCGGCGGTTTCGGGGTGCTCGCGCTTTCGACGAGTGACCAGAACGCGCGGGCCATCGTCGACATCCTCACGCACGAGGGGCGAAGGCTCGCGATGATCCAGGAGTATTTGCCAGCAGTACGACAGGGGGACAAGCGGATCCTCCTGCTCGACGGCGAGCCCCTCGGCGCCATTTTGCGCGTGCCGCGCGCCGACGACATGCGCTCCAACATCCATGTGGGAGGGTCGGTCGTGCCCACCGACCTGACGCCCAACGAGCAGGCAATGGTCCAGGCGATGGCGCCGCGGCTCCGGGCCGACGGGCTCATTTTCGTCGGCCTCGACGTCATCGGCGAGCGACTTACGGAAGTGAACGTCACGAGCCCCACCGGCATCCAGCAGCTCGGGAGGCATACGAGCTCCCACCCCGAGGACAAGGTCATCGCCTGGATCGAACAACGCCGAGCAGGCCGCGCGGCGAGCTAGTGCCGCATGCGGGTCGCGGTTGCGCTCGACCGATGCGATTCGCTCGCTCGGCCGGAGGCTCGCGCCCCAAAACTTGGCCCTTTGCGAAGGTAGATCGCATCGTCGCGACATGGGGCAAAAAGCCGAAGGTTCCGCCTGTGTCGTCTGTCGGGCGTGCGGTCGCTCCGTGCGTCATCCATCGAGCCGGATGAGCCGGGTCACGGTCGAGGCGCGTTCCTTGACCCTCTGCCGCGAGCACGCCGGCCAGGTTGCGATCCACATGCCGAAGACCTGGGAAGATCTGCGATCGCTCTTTGCGACCGGAATCGAACCTCGTTCGGCGTTGTCGCGGCGCCGCGAGTATGAAGACCGGCGCGTCTTTCCTCCGCGCCCGGAGGGACGGCGGCTCTCTTTTGGACGCCGGCAGAGCGACCCGCGTGACTAGTTAGCGCGCAGCTCGTCGAGCCGGGTGCGCGCGGGTTCGGCGTAGGAAGAGCGCGGGTAGGCGCTCAAAAGCACTTCCCACGCGCTTCTCTCTTCGACGTGGCGGGCGAGACGCTCGAGTGCGAGTGCGCGACCGATGAGCGCTTCTTCTCCGAGCGCGTCGTGATCGGGATTGGCCAAGTAGCTGTCGAATTGAGCGAGGGCGCTGCGCGCATCGTCGAGGCGGTCGAGCAAGAGCCTCCCGACCAGCACGCGCGCGACGAGCTCTTCGGGGGAGCCGGGAAACGAACGCTCGAGCTCGGTGTAAAGGCGCGCCGCTTCGGCCGCGGCTCCGTCGCGCTGGGCGACGTTGGCGCGCCCAAAGAGCTCGCTCGCGGATGCCGACGGTCGGGGTAAACCCTCCGAGGCGACACCCGCCATCAAAGAGCGCCGGAGAAACGATGGATGGGGCAAGCTGAGCGCAGGGGCGAGCACCGTCGTCGTCAAAGTGAGGCCGACGACGGAGAAGATGGCGACCACGGCGACGAGCAAGAGACGCGAGCGTAGGCGCCCGCGCGCGCGCGCGCTGAAAGTCACCGAATCGACGCACTGTTCCAGCGAACGCGCCGTCGCTTGGCGGATGCGGGCGACGACCAGCTCATCACCGGGAAGAACCGAGGATCCTTCGGCGCACTCGAGCGCGAGCTCGTACTCGAAGCGGCAGGCGCGGCATTGTTCGAGGTGCGATTGAAAGCGTTCGACATCGCGCTCCGACGCCTCACCGCGTCGTGCTTTATCGAAAAGCTCTTCGGGGTGAAGGTCGATCGAGTTCACGCGTCTTCGCCCCAGATCTCGTCGCAATCCGGGTCGGCTTCGATACGCGCGCGCAGCGCCTCTTTGGCGAGCCGCAGCCGATTGCGCACCACCGACACGGGGGTCGACGAAATCAGAGCGATCTCCCGGAGCGAGTAACCAAGCGCGAGGCGCAGCACCATCGCCTCGCCCTGGGCCTCGGGAAGCTCGCCGAAGAACGTGCGCAAGAGCTGGCGGCGACGATCGGCGACATCTTCTTCCCAGGGCGTCGCCGACACCCAGCGCGTACGCCGTCGCCATCCGATGCGATCGAAGACGGTGGGCTCGGAGGGAGGCGCCGCGGCTGCAGCGCGCCTGGCCGCGATTCGCGTCGCAAAATGCAGGAGCGTGCACTCGCCGCGCCAGCCGGGCAGCGCCGCGACGATGGACACCAGCACGTCGCGCGTCATCGCCTCCAAGTCGTGGCGCTTCGCCCCCCAGAGAGCGCGAAGGATGTGAAGAACCGTCGGCGTCAGGACGGCAACGATGGCATCCACTGCGGCGCCATCGCCCGCTTGCGCAGCACGCACGAGCAGCGCCATGCGCGGGAAGTCAACAGCATCTTCGAGTTGACTTTGACGCAGTGCGGCAGACGCCCGACCACCCTGCGGCTCTTTGTTGAAGTCGCGCGCCATCTCATTTGGATAGTGGAGTTCGGCAGCGAAAATAGGTCAATAAGGGCACCAGTCTGATCGCAAGACGATCAGGAACACGCCTGATATCGACCTAATCCGAGCGCCGGGCGCCGATCGGAGCCCTCGCGACGTGCGGCACGCGGTCCCCGCCCGACCGGCGGTGCCCATGGCGCGTGAATCTCTGCTCAGTCGCCGCGGCAATGGACCGCCCTCGCCCGGGAGAATGGACCTCGACGAGTTGGTTGTCTCTAGGGTCGCAAAGCCGCAGAATCGAGGTCATGTGCGGAATCGTCGGTTACGTCGGGCCCCGTCCTGCCACCCCCATTCTGATCGACGGGCTCCGCAAGCTCGAATACCGCGGCTATGACTCGGCCGGTCTGGCGGTGCACGATGGCAAGAGCGTCGAAGTGGTGCGGGCGGCCGGCAAACTGAGCAACCTCGACGAAGCGCTCACCAAACGCCCGTTGCTCGGTGCGATGGGCATTGGTCATACGCGCTGGGCCACCCACGGTCGCCCGAGCGAGCACAATGCGCACCCGCATTCGGCCGGTGACATCGCCATCGTGCACAACGGCATCATCGAAAACCATATGGCGCTTCGCCAGGCGCTCGAGGCCGATCGGGTGCGCTTCTCCTCGGATACCGACACCGAGATCGTCGCCCACCTCATCAACCGCGCCATGGCGAGCGGTGTGACGGACCTCTTCGACGCAGTCCGCGCCGCTGTCCGCCAAATCGAGGGCGCCTATGCGATCGCCGTCATCTCGCGGCGCGCGCCCGATCGCTTGGTGGTCGCCAAGACAGCGTCCCCTCTCGTCATTGGCATCGGCGAGGGAGAAATGCTCTGCGGCAGCGACATCGCGGCGCTCCTCGGGCACACCCGTAACATGATCTTCCTCGAAGACGGCGAGATGGCCGAGCTTACCGCCACCTCCGTGCGCCTCGAGACGCTCGGCGGCGACAAGGTGGAGCGAAAACCGCGGCGCATCGACTGGAGCCCGGTGATGGCCGAACGCGGGGGCTACAAGCATTTCATGCTCAAAGAGATCCATGAGCAGCCGCGTTCGATCGAGGACACCCTGCGCGGTCGCATCGATCTCAAGGCGGCCGAAGTCACGGCCGCCGAAATCGGACTCGACGCCGAAACGGCGCGCGGGGTGGGCCGGGTTTACCTCATCGCTTGCGGAACGAGCCACTACGCGACCATGGCGGGGCGGCATTGGATCGAGCAACTGGCGCGCGTGCCGGCCGTCGTCGAGCTCGGCAGCGAGGTGCGCTATCGGAGCCCGGTTTTTGGCCCTAGCGACTTGGTCGTCGCCGTCAGCCAATCGGGCGAGACGGTCGACACCCTCGGCGCCGTCAAGGCGGCGCGCGCGGCGGGCGCAAAAGTGCTTGCCGTTTGCAATGTGGTCGACAGCGCCATCCCGCGCATTTCCGATGGCGCGCTCTACACGCATGCCGGCCCGGAGATCGGCGTGGCGTCGACCAAGTGTTTTACCGCGCAGCTTGCGGCGCTCCTTCTTCTGGCCGTGCACCTAGGGCGCTGCAAAGGCACGCTCGGCGAAGAGCGCGCCCGCGCCGTGCTCCAGGCGCTCGTCCAAGTCTCGAGCGCGATGCGAACCGCGCTCGAGCAGGCCCACACCGTGCTCGGCGTGGCCCGCAAATACCACAACGCGCGCGACATGCTGTTTCTCGGGCGCGGCCTGGCCTATCCCATCGCCCTCGAGGGCGCGCTCAAGCTGAAGGAAATCGCATATATCCACGCCGAGGGTTACGCCGCGGGCGAGATGAAACACGGGCCGATCGCGCTCATCGACGAAAACATGCCCGTGGTGGTCGTCGTGCCGCGTGATGGTCATTACGAGAAGACCATCTCCAACGTCGAAGAGGTGCGCGCGCGCGAAGGCAAGGTGATCGCGATCGCCACCGAAGGGGACCGCGATATTTCGCGCGTCGCCGAGCACGTCATCTGGATCCCCAAGGTCGACGAGTGCGTGACGCCGCTCGTCACCGTCGTTCCGCTGCAATTGTTGGCGTACTACGTCGCGGATTTGAAAGGCACCGACGTCGATCAGCCGCGCAATCTGGCCAAGACCGTCACGGTGGAGTAGCGGCCGCGCTGGCGAGCGTCACGCGCCCAGCCGCACCTCGGCGTCAGCGGGCTCCAGGGCCGGGCGAAGGGTGCAGGCTGCTCGATCGAATCGAGAGCTTCATCTTGGCTTCTTGCCACGCCTCGAGGGCGAGTGGTTCCTCGAAGGAGCCGATTTCGCGCAGCCAGCGGAAGGCTTCGCGGGGCTCGTTGGTATCAAAAGCGCGTACGCCCACTTTGGGTCTGATCCAACTGAAGGCGGTCATGGCACCGCGAACGAGCATGCTCTCGGTAAGGACCGCTACCCGCTCCATTTCACGTAGATATTGGCGGGTCATGAAGTCTGACGCCATTTGCCGCTGGCGCGCATTGGGATAGGCGTGCACGCAGCAGAGGAGACTGACATTGGCGGCGAGTCCGAATCCTTTGGCGATGGCCAGCGTGCCCTCGAGGTAAGCGGTCCAGTCTTCGTCCGTGATCCTCTGGGCGGTGGAAACGGTCACCGTCAGCTCTTTCAGCTGGCGAAAATACATCTCCCCGCCGCAAAAGAAGCGCGCCCCAGAGTCGATCACTGCCCCGAGAATACCAAAGAGCGATCGAAGTGCACGTACCGTCGCGGCACACCTCGGATTCGCGCCTTACCCGGTCGGCGCACCTTCTCCGTACCCTGGCGCGGCGCCGAGCGGCACGCCCAGCACCCCCCTATGGCCCTTCGTCCCGGCCTCTCGTGTTGCCCTACGACGCCACCGGGGTCCCGCCGCCCGGGTACCATCTCGAAGAGAATCCGCGCAAAGGGCTTATCGTAGCGGGTGCTCTCACGTTCGGAGTGCCGTACCTGATCTCGCTCACCATCGGAGGTGCGCGCCGCTCCGAAGCCGACCGGTGGCTGCTTTTGCCGGTCATGGGTCCCGTGGAATTGCTCACCTCGCGTTCGACCTCATTTCGCGCAGCACACGTTTTAAGTCGGAGGAACATCAGACGTTCGGACGGTCGGCCCAATCCGTCCACGCGGCGCGGACACAACGATTTCAGCGCCGAGAGGTCACCGATTGGCCGCGAGGCGGCATTTTCGTGGACGGCGACTTCGGCTATTCAGGGAGCCGAAGTCGAGGCGTACCCCAAGATGGAGGATCCCATGCGATGGCTGAAACTCATTACGCCGCTTTCCGCGCTCACGCTCTTCGGTTGCTCGGGCAGCGCGGGTGATCAGGTAGCGCCGCCAGGCGGAGGCGCAGGTACGACGGCAGGGTTCGACCCGCCGCCGCCAGCGGCTGGTTACACGCGCATCGTGAGCCCCGTCGTCGCTGGGATTCAGCCGGGAGACGACCTCACCGTGTGCCAGTACCTTCAAGCACCGCTCGATCGTGATCTCGATATCCTCGACGCAGAGGGTTATCAGTCTGATTTCGGACACCATGCCGTGGCGTTTGCGTCGGCCGCGAATGTGCCCGTCGGAACGAGTGGACCCTGTACGGAAAAGGACAACCTTTCGGGCAGCTTTCTCGGCGGCGTCGGCGGCGAAGGGGGCGGGGGGGTCAAGCTTCCCGACGGCGTGGCGTTCCGGCTCATCAAGGGCAACGCGATCATGCTGAACGTCCACTTCTTGAACACCGGACCCAAGGTGGTCGACGGTCAGTCGGTCGTCGACTTCAAATTCGCCGAAGTCGATCCGGCGCGGAAGGTCGCGTCGCTCTTCGTCAATGGCAACATGAGCTTCAAAGTCGGAGCCAATGCGAAAGCAGATGCCGTCGCGGAGTGTCCCGTCGGGCGCGACATCGACTTCATCCTGTTTACGAACCACATGCACGACTACGGAACGACGGCCACCACGCATCTTCAGCGCGGCAGCGCGGTCAACGCCGAGCTCGTTCACGAGGACCCGGTGTGGACCTACGAGATGCAGTTCAGAGCGAACTACACGAAGTGGCCCGCAGAGGAGCCGCTCCATCTCGTCCCCGGCGACAAGCTCATCACCAACTGCGAGTGGATCAATGACACGGCGGAAATGGTCACCTACCCGCGGGAGATGTGCTTCGGCATCGGCTACTTCTTGACCGATGGCAACGGGCCGACGCCCATGTGCATCAACGGAAAGTGGATCGAGCGCTAATCGGCGCTATCTCGCAGCTTCGGCTGCACGCGAACACGCGTCACGCGGCGACGCGCAACATGGATGACCTCGGCGGTGACATCGCCGAGGTCGACCTTGTCACCCACGCGCGGAAGCCGCTTGAGGCGCGCCATCACCAGCGCGCCGAGCGACTCGGTCCGTTCGGCGGGATCGCCGTCGACGCCGAGTGTCCCCAGCTCGGCGATCGTCACGCGTCCATCGACCTCCCACCCCACCGGCTTCTTTTCGATACGCGTCGTTTCCTCGTCGAGCTCGTCGCGAATTTCGCCCACGATTTCTTCGAGAAGATCTTCCATCGTGACGATCCCGCTCGTCCCTCCATATTCGTCGACCACCACCGCGAACGGCGTATGCGTGCGCTGCATGCTCTGCAGCACGTCGACTAAACCCTGTGTCTCGGGGACGAAGAGGACGTCGCGCCGCACCGAGATCAAGTCGGCGAGCGTGCTCGCACCGGAATCGAAAAGGAGGTCTTTGGCGTAAAGGTAGCCGGCGACGTCGTCGAGTGAGTCGCCTTTATGCAGAAGCACGCGCGAATATTGCTGCTGCCGCAAAAACTCGATGGCGTCTCCGCCTTTCGCGGAGAGCGGGAGCGAAGCTACGTCGACACGCGGGATCATCACCGTCTTGGCCGTCATCGCCGAAAACCGCATGACGCGTCGAAGGAGCTCTTGCTTCTGTTCGCCGCGCGGCTGACGAGCCACGTTGGCGGCGAGGATGCTCAAGATCTCGTCCTCCGACATCGCCGCCTCTCCATAGGCGTCGAAGGGTAACCCGATGACCTTCAGGACCCCGCGCGACGCGAGGTCGAGCACGAAGAGGCCGGGGTAGAGCACGTAATAGGCGGCGCGCAGCACCGGCACCGTCGAGACGGCGACTTGCGTGGACCGCTGGATGGCAATGAGCTTGGGAATCAGCTCGCCGAAGACCACGTGCGCCAACGTGAGAACCGCGAACGCGACCGCAGTGACGACAGCGCGGCCCGTTCCGCCGAGTTCCTCGCCCGTCAATCCACGAACCAGGCGCTCGCAAACCTCCGACACCGCAGGCTCACCGATCCAACCGAGGCAAAGGCTGGCGAAGGTGATGCCGAGCTGGGTAACGGCAAGGTAGCGGTCGAGCCGTTCGACGGCTTGCTGTAGCTGCGTCTCGCGTTTGTTGCTGGCTTTCGCGCGTACGCCGCGCGTCGCGCGCAGCTTGACGAGCGCGAACTCGGCGGCCACGAAAAAGCCGTTCAAGGCGATAAGGAGGCCCGCGAGCCCGAGCCCGAGCATCGCTACACCTTCTCGAGGCCAGCCTTACAGAGCAGACCCGCAGGGTTCAAGACGAGCACCACGACGGTCCCCCGCCGAGCACCATGCGAGGGATGACCAAGACGCCGACAGCGGAGGCCATAACCATATGGGCGAGGGTACCGAAAACGGAGGCGACGATGGGGTTCGATTCGCCGTGGGTGCCCGGCGGCGAGATCATGGGCATTGGCTTGTCATCGGCGACGTCGCCTCTACCACAACGGTCCCGGCATCGACCAGCGTCCGACGTCCCCGAGGCGCTAGCGGCAGCGCTTGCTGGAAAGGAACGATTCCACGAGGGCGCCGTTCGCGTCGAAGAACTCGAAAAGCATCCCGCGCCGATTGGCAGTGACCAGCATGGCCCCGAAGTCGCTGTTGAACTGGGCGCGCGACTCGGGGACGGTCGTGACGAACGTGTATGGGCTTCCTCCCCCCAAGCCAACGGTAAAATACGGGATTTGCCCTACCTCGAAACGCTCGTAGACATGATCGTGACCGGCGAGCACCACGTCCGCGCCCCAGGCTTCGAACGGCCATCGCATCTCGAAGCTCGAGCCGTGGGGACCGGACGAGTACGCGGGGTGATGGAAATAGACGACGTTGAAGCAAGAGGTTGAACGGGCCAAGCTGGCCTGGAGCCACCGCGCCTGCACCGAATCGGCCGTCGTCCCGTCAGGTTCACGAGGATCGCTGTCGACCGCGAAGAGATGAACGAGCCCTAAGCCGATGTCGTAATAGCGCTCGTTGCCTGGGAGCGTGAAGTAATCGATATACGGAGTGAGATCGGCGACGTCCCAATCATGGTTGCCGGGCGACGGCCAAAAGCGCGTGGTTTGGCTGCCGGAGCCATAGACGCCCCCATAGTTGCCGATGAAGTCGCTATAATAGCGACCGATCACACCGTCGATGCCGTCGGAAAGACCGGTGTAGTTGTTGTCGCCGGTGGTGATGACGAAATCGGGATCCCACGAGTGGACGAGGTTCGACACGCGGGCTTCGTCAGTGGACGCCATGCCGTAATCGCCGAACACGGCGAAGCGAGCCGAGCGCCGGAATGGTGGCCCTATGACGATGGGGCCCGCGTCGCGCGGCACGTCGGCAGAAGCGTCGGCGGCGTCGAACGGCGCGTCCGCTACGCCGTCGAGGGAAGCGTCTTCTGCGTCGTAGGCGACATCGCGCGGAGGGGCGACCGGTGCCTCGGCGGCGTCGCGCCCGCGGTCGTCCGCGTCGTCGACGGTGGTTGCATCGACGTCGCCCGTGCTCTGGTCGGCGCTGCCGACTTCGCGATCTCCCGCTTCGGGTCCGCCACCCTCCATTTCGCCTGTCTGATCGACGCGAGCACGGTCGACGGCGCCGTCGTCGCGTGGGGGAGCGTCGGTTCCGTCGGTCCCCCCCGCACCTGCTTCGACGCTGGTCTCGTCATCGCCGTCGCATCCGGCGGGCACGATGGAGAGCGCGAGGAGCGCAGCGGTCAAGCTCGGCACGAAGCACTGCCGCGCGACGCGCGAGAAGCGGCGCTGCGACCTCAAGGAAGTGCGAAGCTCGGACGACATCGATGGCCTCCGCAACGGGACGCCCGTCCGGGATGATAGCTCATGAAAACGCCGGCATGCGAGGCGTCGATGTCATGGAGCTTCGAGAGCCGCGCACATGCGGCCGCTGCGCTCGACCCCTTGTAATCGTTCAGTGCCCCCATCAAGCTAGCCGTCCGGCATGCTCACGTCATCGAAGGTCGGGTCCGCCATTGCGATCACCATCGCTTTGCTGTCGACCCGGGTACGCGCCGACGATGCGGCGACGTCGCCCGACGCGGGTCTCGCGGCCCTCGAGTCGAGTGACTACGAAACCGCGGAAAAACATTTCAAATCAGCGACGCAGACGGGCAGCGCGGCGAGCCGCAGCGCGGCACTCGTCGGGCTCGCGCGTGTACAGCTCGCCACGGGGCGCTATGCCGAAGCTGCGAAGAGCGCGGCCAGCGCACAAACCGACAAGGGAACCCGATCTCTCGCCGCGGTGGTGCACGCCGACGCCTTGGCACGGCAAGGCAAACTGAGCGAAGCCGTATCGACCCTCGAAGCTGTGAAAGCCGACCCTGCCGCGCGCCCGGCACGCGTCCTTCTCGGCGAGCTCTACATCGCGACCGGGCGGCGCGCGAGCGCGGAAGAGCCGCTGATGAGCATCGTCAGTGACTATAACCAGAACGCCATTGCCGCGGGCGACGCCGAAGGTCTCACGCTCGTGGGACGCGCCGCGCACCTCTTGCGTAGCCCGCGCGATGCCAATGACGCCTATAACCAAGCGGAAAAAGCGGCCCCCGCGCGCGTCGAAACGCTTCTCCGTCGCGCCGATCTTTTTCTCGACAACTACGACCCGGGGCACGCGGGAGAGGTCGTCAAGAAGGCGCTCGCCGTCGCGCCGCACAACCCGACGGCGCACGTGGCCATGGCCGAGATCAAGTTCGCCCACGAGCTCGATTTCAGCGCCGCCGAGCACGAGGTGGAAGAGGTGCTCGCGGTCGATGCCAAGAACGCGGGGGCGCTCTACATCGCGGCCGGCCTGGCGGTGCGCGCCGGCGATCTGGCGAGCGCCGATCGCGCGCTCGAGCGGGGCCTGGCCGTCAATCCGAGCGACCTTCGCCTGCTCTCGACGAAGGCCGCGGTTCGCTTTTTGTCCGACGACCGCGCCGGCTTCGAAAAGATAAAGCAATCGGTATTTGCGAAGAACCCCGAGTACGCGAGTTTTTATCGCATCGTCGGCGAATTCGCGAGTTGGCAACCTCGTCACGACGAGATCGCCGCGATGATGAAAGAAGCGGTGCAGCTTGATCCCGGCGACGTCAAAGCTTGGGCCGAGCTCGGCATGAACCTCATTCGCACTGGCGACGAGCAGGGGGGGCTCACGGCGCTGCGCCGTGCTTGGGACAAGGACCATTTCAACGTCCGTGTCTTCAATACGCTGAACCTTTATGAAAAAGACGTCGCCGTCGCCTACGAAACGGTGGAGGGCACACCATTTCGAATCCGCTATCACAAGGAAGAGCGGCCCATCCTTTCCCGCTATGTGCCAGCCATGCTGACCGAGGCGTGGAACAGCATGGTAAAGCGCTACGGTTTCACCCCGCAGACGCCCGTCTTCATCGAGCTTTACTCGACCAAGCAGAACTTCAGCGTGCGGACCAATGGTCTCCCCAATGTCGGCGTGCAAGGCGTGTGCTTCGGCAAGACCATCGCCGCGATGAGCCCGCGCGCCGACCCGGCGAACTGGGGGCAGGTGCTTTGGCACGAGCTCGGACACGTCTTTGCGATTCAAATGTCCAAAGCGCGCGTGCCGCGCTGGTTTACCGAGGGCCTCAGCGAATACGAGACGATCGTGCGCCGACCCGAATGGCAGCGCGAAGAGGATCCCTCACTTTACGCCGCTCTGCAAGGCGGGCGAATACCGCCCGTCGACAGCTTCAGCCGCGCGTTCACCCACGTCGACGATATCCGCGATGTGATGACCGCCTATTACGCGTCGAGCCAGATTCAGGTCTATCTGGCGGGTGCATTCGGTGCCGCCAAGCTCCCGGAGATGCTTCGCCTGTGGGGCGAGGGCAAACCCACGGGCGAGGTGTTTCGCCGAGCGCTCGGAATCACCCCCGCCGAATTCGATCTCCGCATGCGCGCTTGGCTCAATCGGCGGCTCTCGCGTTACGACGCGCAGTTCGTCCCCGACAACCATGGGCCTAACCTCGACATCGCGCTCGCCAACGCCCAGAAAGATCCGACCGATCCTCGCAAACAGGTCGAGCTCGCGCTTGCGCTTGCTGCGCGTCGCGATCTCGGCGGCGCTGATCAGGCGGTCAGCGCCGCGCTCACCGAGAACTCGATCGATCCCGATGCCCATTTTTTGCGAGCCAAGATCCTGCAGGCCAAACGCGACGCGAGCGGCGCGCGCCAAGAGCTGATCGGCATGGTGCGTCGCGGGCACGACGGCTACGCCGTGCGCATGATGCTCGCCGATCTCGCCATGGACGCCAAAGATCGCGACGCGGCTCGCTTCGAGTTCCACGTCGCCCACGAGTTCGATCCCTCGATGGTAGAACCGATTCAGGCGCTCTACGATCTCGCCCACAAGGACAAGCGCGAAGCCGAGGCTCTCGATTGGCTGCGCCGGGCGGCGCGTCTCGACCAGCACGACCGAAAGACCTATCGCCTCCTTCTCGAAGGGCTCATCGCGGCGGGGCAATTTGCGGAAGCGCGCAAAGTCGGTGAGTCAGCGATGTTCGTCGATGTGGAAAACCACGCCGTCCACACCCTCTATGCGACGGCCCTGTCCCAGACCGGCGCTCACGCGGATGCCGTGTTCGAGCTCGAATCGGCGCTCCTCTGCAATCCGCCCCGACCCGAAGCAGCCGCCATTCAGGTGCGGCTCGCTAAAGAGCACCTCGCTATGGGCAATCGTGCCAAGGCCAAGAGCGCACATGACGAGGCGTTGCGCCTGGATCCGAGCAATGCCGAAGCGTCCGCATTGAAGATCCCTTGATGCGCGCCGAGCGCAGCGCGTCAGAGCGCCCTGGGTGCGCGTGCTCGTGCGCTCGAGTTGGCCGCGCGCGCCGACGCGCGCGGTAATCGCAGGGGTTTTTCCCCTACGGAAATGGCTCCGACTCGGCATATTGAGATCGCGGGTAGCGATGCCGCAAGCGAAAAAGCGTGACTGTTATTCAAAATAGGGAAAAGAGTTCTCGCTCGGTCTTTAACGGGCAATGAAATAGTGATAGTGTCGCTCGAAATTGGCCATGAGCGTGTACCGACAATGGGCTGCTTGGATCGGGTGCATCGTCGGTGTGGGGGCGCTCGCCCTCGGGTGCGGGGGACAACCTGACCTAGCCATAGGCGCGCCGAAGGAAGCCGGCCCACCACCGGTGCCGGGAATCGACGCCTCGGCGCCGCCGACGACGATGCCGCCCATCGTGCTGTCCGACGGTGCCGTCGTCGATATGTCCGTGAGGCCGGACGTCAACTGTGATCGGGTCGCGTGTACCACCGACGCCGCGCGCTATTGCGGCACGATTGGCGACAACTGCGGCGGAACGCTCAACTGCGGCGATTGTCCTGCGGGGCAGATCTGCCGGGACAGCATCTGTGGCCCTGCCTTCGACGACGCTTGCGTGCCGCTCGCATGCAAGCAGCCCGGGGGCTCTTACTGCGGACGCATTGGCGACGGGTGCGGCCAGCTCCTCGATTGCGGCAGTTGCACAGCGCCGCTCACCTGTGCGGGAGGCGGCCTCGCAAATATCTGTGGCACGAACCCGGATTCGGGCGATTGCAACGCGACGACGTGCACGCCCATAAATGGCCGCTACTGCGGCGTCGTTGGCAATGGTTGCGGCGGTCTCGTCGACTGCGGG
>DATHEQ010000214.1:0-32276 GCA_035318505.1 Polyangiaceae bacterium
CCTCGGGTTTCAAGTAGTCGAACGGCTTCTCGCTTGAACTCCTCTGCGTGCTTCTTGCGCTTTCGAGTGGTCTTCGTTTCCATGGCCTGACCTCGAGGATACTCTCCTCGCTGGGTGTCCAGGAAATCCGGGAAAGCTCAACCTGGCCGATCAAGGGCCTCGTCGTCTTCAGCGGAGCCGGCTTCAGCTCCAATATCCGATCCTTTCTAATTTCATCGGGACGTGCTGTTGACCTCATCGATCTCGAGTCTTGGTTGCGACTTTTCTTCGGCCTCGATCTACCGCCAGGTGAGCGCGCGAAAAAATTGCCGTTGAAGACGCCGGACAACATGCCGTCAGGATCGAATACCGGCACACCGGAGCAACAAGGCGAGAAATAGGGTTGCCAAGGGGCAGTAGGAGCGGCAAGCACCCGAAAATTGAGCCCAGTCACGAAGGCACGCATCGCTTGCCAGCAATCCTTCATAGCTCTTAGCCTGAACGATCTGCGCGCGTGCCATGGGCGCAAGGAGAGGATGCATCATGGGATTCCGGTTCGGCCGAAGCATCCGCCTTGGCAAGCTCGCCCGGATCAACCTCAGCACTAAAGGCGTCGGGGCATCCATTGGTGTGAAGGGATTCCGATTTGGCGTTGGGCCGCGAGGACCACGCCTCACTGCGGGCCTACCTGGCACGGGTCTTCGGTTTTCATCCGCACTCGGAGGAGGTCGCTCAGCGCCCGGCGCCGCGCCTCGGGGTGGACTTGGTACGGGGTGCGGTTGCTTTGTTGCCATCCTCATAGCGGTGCCGGTACTCGGGGTGTTCGCCGGGATCGCGGAGAAGAGCCCAGTCGGCGCCCTGCTGACTCTCGTGTTGGGCCTCACCGGCTACCTATGGTGGAAGGCGCGGAGTGCACGCAAGAAAAGGGAAGCGTTTCAAGCAGCCGACGAAGAAGCGCGACGTGCCGCAGCGGAGGCCGCCGAAGAGGTAAAACGTGCGGAGCAAGCGCTCTGGGAGTACCTCTGCAGCACTTTCGGGAAGGACAGCGCTGAGAAGATCTGGGCGAAGAAGTTGTGGGTCGGCGCACCTTACGCCGCGGTGAAGGCGATGTTTGGTGATCCGCTCGACGTCGACGAGAAGGTCATGAAAACGCGGCGCACCTTGACGCTTAAGTACTTCCCGAAGGGCACTGACCGCTACGGCTTGCGGGTCTTCATCGAAGACGACGCTGTTGCGGGCTGGGAGGATAAGCGGGGTTGAACGCAAACGAGGTTCCGCGATTATCCTAGGGACCCAAATAGGTCGAACAAGGTCTGGGCCAGCTTGCAGCCCCGCGCCCATCGTCGGATCCTCAGCCAATGGGCATCGCCTCTATCGACCCTGCACTTTCCCTCGCACTGGCCATGCACTCGAACCGCGGTGTCTATGCGGTGCTCATTGGATCGGGCGTCTCGCGCGCCGCCTCGATACCGACTGGCTGGGAAATAGTCGGGGATTTGATTCGGAGGCTTGGCGTCGCCAAGGGCGACAATTGCGACCCCGATCCGCATGCTTGGTATCAGGACAAGTTCGGCGTGGCGCCCGACTACAGCGACGTCCTCAGCAAGCTCGCGCGACGACCTGCCGAGAGACAGCAGCTCTTGCCATCCTACACCCATGTCCCGGTCCAACGTGACGGCGCCTCCCCTCCCGTTTGCGTCGCTTGGTATCAGACGTTGCCCGACGAAATGCGCGCATCCGCGCGACAAGCTCACGGCGCCGCCGCTCGCCCATCCTAGCCATCCCTTTGACATCGAACCGACAGGACCAACCCATGGGCAAACCCAAATTCGTCATCCAGCATAACAGCGAGCGAATCCGTTTGAACGGGCGGCTTCTCGCAGCTTGGCTCGTTGGCGCGGCGACCACTTTGGTTGGCATGGTCGCGATAAGATCATTCGCCGGGCGAGACGTCCCACCCGAAGGACCTCCTCGCGCGCAAGAAGCGGGATGCGCGTCGACGCGATCCGCCAGAGTTCACGACGCGCAACTGTCTGCCGAGGAGATCGCAGTGGGTCCAACTCTGAGTCCGCCCACGGTTGCTGCCAAGGCTATGTCCCCCATCGGTGCGAGTCCGTCAGACGGAGCCCCTCCGCCGTTGCCCCGCTCGCGCACATCGCCGTTCGGGAAAAGCCCGCAGTTCGGAGGAAGGCGCGCGAGTGCAGCCGCCGGTATCGCCCCCACCCCGGGCGCGCAACGCTCCGAGCAGCGATCAGAGTCATCGCAAGGGTGGGAGGACGAACGTTGACTAGCTCGCGGGTTGCTTTTTGTTCCGAGTGCGCTCGCTACGTAGAGTCTTCAACTGGGCCAGTCATCACCGGGCGATCGGTTACACGCGGGTAGCCCGTCGATCGTCCGACGGTGGTGCGAATAGGCCACCTGGTAGGGATCTTGTGCACCGCGCAGACCGCCGACGGGCACTTGATCGGATCGCCAGGGTATTTGCCTGCGGCGTCGCTCGCCGCGCGGCTTCCGTGCTACGAAGCAGCGAGCTTTGGAGCCGCTTATCGCCGTCTATTGGCCTTCGAAATCGGAAAGATCGAATCGCAGGTGAGCTGGATGGGTAGGTATTGTCTTGTCGCGCTGCCCAGGTCTTTCACCCTCCGATCCGCGTGGTCGGTGCTGGCTGCCCTGGCGACGACCGTCTCGCTGCTTACCGCCTACGGCTGTAGCAACAGGCTCGATTGCGAAGAATCGGGAACTTGCGGTCCTCCGGTGGGGTGTACGGCCGATGCTTCGTGCGATGCTTCGCCCGCAGATGCTGATGCCACACTTCGGTTCGATGCGGCCGATGCGCCGGACCGTACCGTCGATTCGAACGGGTCGCCGGATGGCTCTCTGAGCGATGCCGACGCTGCCCTCGATGTCTCGCGGGATGCATCAGCCGATGCGCCCTCTAGTGACGGCGGTGTCGACACGAGCGTCGATTCCACGCGGCCGGATGCCGACGTGGCACCTAGCGATGTCGCCGACGTCTCGGTGGACGTCTCGATCGACAGGCTGGACGCAGCGACCGACGTCGCATTGGATCTGGACAGCGGCCAGGATCGTCGCGACGCCACAGATGCGGATG
The DNA here is from genome assembly GCA_035318505.1 of Polyangiaceae bacterium. Classification (GTDB taxonomy): domain Bacteria; phylum Myxococcota_A; class Polyangia; order Polyangiales; family Polyangiaceae; genus DASWDH01. The sequence continues at coordinate 3,092 of DATHEQ010000214.1, forward strand.
CGCCGCTGGACACGCCATCGGACGGATGTGCGCTTGCCGACACAGGGCCGCTCGTTGCACCGAAACTCTTTACCCCTGCACAAGCCGTCTACACCGGCAGCTTCCGAGCCGTCAGCACGAACGCGCTGAAGCCGACTTTCGTTTGGACTCCGGTGACGGGTTCGTGCGGCGTGACCTACGAGTTGGAAATCGACGACTCATGTACGCCGGGGAGTTACCAAGCTTGTGCCTTCCCTAGTCCAGAGGCTGGCACGGGTCAGACAGGAACTGGTTTTACCAGCCACACGGTACCGAGCAATTTGGCGGTCGAAACGGGTAATCCGACCACAACGGGTCTCGCTACAGGGCGTCGTTACTACTGGCACGTCCGAGCGCACGACGGTATCGGTCGCGTCTCGCCCTGGTCCGAGGTGCGTTACCTCGAGGTGGGGCGGGTAGAAGGCGACTGGAATGGCGACGGTTACTCGGATCTCGTGGTCTACGACGTCGTGCCACACATGCGCGTCTATTTTGGTACGCCGGGAGACGTCACAGTGCTCGACGGCGATCGCTCGCTGGCGAGCGGGGCTTTGAGTTCGTCGTCGCTCGGCGGGTTTGGATTCGTCGGTGATCTGAACGCAGACGGCTTTGCGGAATTCGCGCATGGGGACATCAGCGATGGGCGCGGGAAGATCGCCGTCTATCCGGGCGGAGCGAATCCCGGTTCTGATGTTCGTTTCTTTACTGGCAGCACTGCATCGAGCGCCCTTGGAGGCGCGGTGCTTTCAGGTGTCCAAACAGGTCTAGGCCCTGCCGGAGATTTCAATGACGACGGCTTCGCCGATTTGGTGGCGTCCGCGCCCGGCGAAGGCCTGGGAACCGTCTATTGGTTCGCCGGCGCTGCCTCGATCGACAATCTCCAACCGACCGCGCTCCCCTACCCCGGTACGGGCGCGACGCCGGCATTCGGCAACGACGCTCGAGCCGTCGGCGACGCCGATGGAGACGGATATGCAGACGTTGCCATCAGCGCCTCCGGCAGCCACGAGCTCTTCTTGTTCTTCGGCGGTCCCGGCCGATCCGTGACGCCCCAACAGGTCGCCTTGCCCAATGCCCCAGCCCAAATCGCGCAGCTGGGCGACATGGATGGAAACGGTCATGCCGATGTGGGGATCCTTTACGGCAATCAGATCGGTGTCCTTTCGGGCGGCGCCACCACTGCTTGGTCGTTCACCCCGTCGACGACCATTGCTCTCTCGCTTTCGTCCGGCGGGTTCGACTTCACCGGCGATACCAAGAGCGATCTCGTCATCGGATTCTGGAACGGCTCCACGGCAACGGCACCGCAGTACGCGGCTGGTCAGGCCGATCTGACGACGTTGACCTTGCAAAACATGGCGCTCCCCATGAACGCCACCCCGTATCTAGGTTTCTCGATGGCGATGACCCGCGACTTCGACGGCAATGGAGCTGCGGAAGTCTTCGCCGCCGACCCCTTTGCTCCCAACATCGCGTGGTACGCCACACCAACAGCCGTCAAGCAGCGCTTCGTGCCTACCGGACTCGGTTCGCCCGGCATCATCTTCGGGCGTTAGACAGAACATGTCAGCAGACAAAGAAGAGAAACCCTCGGCGACCAAGCCCAGCTCGGCTTCAAGCGCAGACAATACCGTCGGACCGCGAGCTGCTCTGGGACGTGCCGAGCTGTACGGTACAGTCTCGTTAACGGGCGCGGCGGTCATGTTGATCGAGATTCTCGGCACGCGCGTGATCGGCCCCGTGTTCGGCGTGAGTCTCTTCGTGTGGTCAGCGCTGCTGGCCGTGACGCTGACCTCTCTTGCGATTGGATACTACTCGGGTGGAGTCCTCGCGGACCGGAGACCCGAACCACGACTGCTCGGTGCCGTGGTCTTGGCGTCAGGCGTGCTGCTCGGTTTGGCGCCGTTCTTCGGCCCTTTCATGCTACGCGCTGCCGAGGGTTTGGGACCGCGCGCGGGTGCGCTCATGGCAGCGACCATCTTCGCTCCGTGCTTGGTCGTGCTCGGTATGGTGGGACCCATCGCCGTTCGCTTGAGCACCACCGACGTCGGCGCCGCGGGACATCGCGTCGGTTCCGTGTACGCAGTGTCCACCGCGGGCAGCCTCGCGGGAACCGTTTTAACGGGGTTCGTTCTGATCCCGTCGTATGAGACGGACCAGATTCTCATCGGCACAGCTTCCCTGCTGGCGCTCCTCGGCGGTGTCTCCATGGCTTGGCGCGGCAAACCAGTGGCGCTCGTTGCCGTGCTCTTGCCGGCTGTCGCCTCCACCGTTGCGAAACCGCCGCTCCCCACTGGTATTCGAGAGCTCGACCGTGCCCAAAGCCTCTACGGTCTCGTCGTTGCGATCGAAGATTCCAAACGCGGGGTTCGCCTCCTGCGTGCCGATCATTCGATCATCGGCGCACAATGGATTTCCGATCGCAGCTCAGCGTTCTCGTTCCTTCATCTGCTCGAGACCGTGTGGCTCTTGCGGCCGGCAGCGGCAGACGTGCTTCAGATCGGCCTCGGCATCGGCTCGCTCGGAATGTCGCCCGGAGCACACGGTCGCACGGTCGACGTCGTCGAGATCGATCCCGCCGTGGTTCGCTTCGCTCAGAAGTATTTCGGCTTCGCGACGCGCGGAGAGATCCACGTCGAGGATGCTCGGACCTATTTGCGCCGCACCGATCGCCGCTACGATCTCATCGTGCACGACACATTTACCGGCGGCAGCACGCCCGAGCATCTCTTGTCCGTTGAAGTCATCCAGCAGATCAAACGCATCCTCCGCCCCGGTGGCGCCCTCGCGCTGAACTTCGTGGGCTACCAGATCGGGCCGAACGCTGAAGCAGCGTGGGCCGTGGGACGCACGCTGCGCGCCGTCTTCCCGAACGTGCGCATCTTTCGTGACGGCGCCGACGACGGTCCAACTGACGAACCCCAGAACCTCGTCTTCTTTGCATCCGATGGGCCGCTCGAGTTCGAAGGTGTGGTCCGGCCTCCTTTCGAGAGTGAGGCGTGCGAGCGCGTGCTTCGTTCCTTTCGGAAGTGGGAAGTGTCCCCGCAAGGGACGGAAGGCGAGCCCATTACCGATGCGCACAACCCCCTGACTCGCCTTCAACTCGCGGCAGCCGAAAAGCACTTCGCGGCGATGAACGAGCTCCTGCCCGTCGAGGTGTGGCTGCACTGATACGCGCGATCTTTCAGGAGATCGCCCTGAGCGATGGCTGCATCGAAAAGCATCGGAATACGTCGACCGATCTCGACATGCGCACACGCCCGAAACGAGCTGGTGTAGGGGTGACAGGGTGAGCCGCAGAATTTCGCTTCGCCAGGTAGCTGCAGTCGGGGGCTTCTACATTCTCGCCGCAGCGGGCGCGCTGAGCCCCGCGCATGCCCAAGCCAATAACCAGCCCGCCGCCGAGGCGCTCTTTCGAGAAGCGCGAACGCTGCTCGACGCCGGACGGTACGCAGAAGCGTGCGAAAAACTGGCTGCCAGCCAGCGGCTCGACCCAGCCTCGGGAACGCTGCTGAATCTCGCACGGTGCTACGAAAAAAATGGCCAAACGGCGAGCGCTTGGGTCACCTATCGCGAGGCGATTGCGTCGGCGAAAGCGGCGCAGCGCCCCGACCGCGAGAAGAGCGCTCGAGAACGAGCCGATGCGCTCGAGCCGACCCTCCCCCGATTGACCATTGTTGTCGCACCGGAGGCGAGCGCTGCTCGGGTGCAGGTCAAACGCGATGGGGTCGCGGTTTCGTCTGACCTATGGGGCGTAAACGCCCCAGTCGATCCCGGCGAACACCTCATCGAAGCGACCGCGGCGGACAAGAAGGCATGGTCGACGCGCATCCGAGCGGTCGAGCGCACCACGGCGACGGTGACCGTGCCGCCGCTCGAAGCAAGCCGCTCGACGTCGGCAGCGGCGGCGCCCGTAAAAGGTGCAACGACACCTCCCGATGGTGCAAGCCCTGCCACTGCGGGAGCGCGACCCTCGTCCACGCAGCCCGACGCGTCGGAAGGCGGGGGGTGGAATGGAAGCAAGACGGTTGCATTGATATTGGGAGTCGTAGGCGTCGGGGGCCTCGTCCTTGGAGGCGTCGAATGGCTCCAGTTCGAACAGAAGATGGACGACGCCAACGCGACGTGCCCCGGCGCGTGCAGCAACGCGCAACTAGATCAAGCCCATACCTATCGCGACGAGGCCTCGACCGCGCGGAACATCGGTATCGTCGCTGGCGCAGTGGGCGGCGCGAGCTTGGTGACGGCGACGGTGTTGTGGCTCACGTCCTCGTCTGCTTCGACGCACAACGTGGCGATTGTGCCGGTGGCCGATGCGCGAGAACTCGGTGTCGGCGTGGGAGGTGTGTGGTGAGACGAGCGTCCCGGAGAACGGTCCGGTGAGGTTTGGGGGGCGGCTCGACGTTCGTTCACGTGGGACGCGTTGGGTCATCGCGATGGCGCACCACTTCGCTCGTGAGGATAGAGCTCACTGCGCGTCGAGCTCATTCGCGGCATCGATGGTCGACGAGTGGTGCAATGATGCGACCACCTGGCCCGATATGTACGAGCTCTACGAGGAGCTCGCCGGATCGAGGTTCCGCCCCCCGACAAGCGCTGACATCGACGATTGGGTCAAACCGCGCCTACGTCGCGCATTCGAAGACGGCACGCTCATCGCGGTGGATGCGTCGCTGCTTGGGCAGGCCAAGAAGCCAACGGAGGAAGGCGTCCATGGCCAGCCAGCGAAAGTCGAGCCGCCTCTCCCCCCGCCGGCGCCCCGCCGCCCTGTTGCGCCGCCGAAGACGCTTCATAGCTTTGCGATTCGATTCGTAGACGAGCTCGGAACTGCAATTTCTGGCGTCGACCTACAGTTTTCGCACGGCGGCTCGAAAGACGACGGCACGACGGACGGCAACGGCGTCGCGAGGCTCGAGGACAGCGCTGCGACAGGCGCGAAGGCCAAAATTGTCGACGCGAAGGCGCTACGCAAGGCGCTCAAACCCGTATGGGACCGGCCGCGTGGTGGTCGCAAACTTCTCGACGAGTCGCAGGGCGTCACAGTGGTGCAGCTGACAGGCGATACCCTTCCCGTCTTCGACATCGTCGCTGACAAACTCCGAATCGTCAGCATCCAACCCTATGTTTCCCGCGTACGGCTGCTGGGCGGATTCTTCGATACCGAGAAGTGCTTTCCACTCCCAGTGGTACGTGACGGAATCCGCAGCGTAGTGCTCGCGTGCGCGAATCACCCTTCGCCGACTGTTCTCGTCGTCGGCCACACTGACTCCGCCGGAAAGCCCGCCTACAACGACAAGCTGTCGCTCGAGCGCGCCGATGCGATGAAGGACTATCTGACGGACAATGTCGACGGCTGGCTCAAGTGGTACGCCGAAGGTGTGCCGCCCGAAAAGCGCTGGGGCCGATCGGAGGACAGTATGATGATCCTCGCACTCCCCGACGCAGCTGCGCGAACGCCCGATCAGGACGCCGTGCGCTGGTACCAAGGGACACGCGGATTGACCGTTGATGGAATCGCCGGTCCAAAAACGCGACGCGCACTCGTAACCGAGTACATGGCGCTCGAAGGAACTTCGCTGCCCAAGAGCGTTGACGTTGTCACGCATGGATGTGGGGAGAATTTCCCCGATGTGCCGGCCCCCGACTCCAAGGACACGCCGCAAAACCGACGTGTCGAGTGTTTCCTCTTCGACCGTGCCTTGGGGGTGCAGCCTGCGCCACCAGGAAAGAACTCTGCCAAGGGCGCGCCCGAGTACCCGGAGTGGTGTCGAAGGGCGGTGGAGACCAAGGACCACTGGCACGACTTCGCGCGCATACGCGTTCAACCGCGGCTCGGAAGTGCCTTCCGCTACGCGCTCCGCGTAGGAAACATGGCATACGACGACGCCCACGACGAAGATGGCATTATCGACCATCAGGTCCCCGCCGACGCGGGAACGGGCGCTCTGGTCATCCATCTGCCGGAAACCGGAGAGACGTACGAATGGGAATTGCAGATCGGAACCCTCGACGCCCCGCAGGACGTGAGTGGCATGCAGCAACGGCTCGCCAACCTCGGCTACTATTCGGGCACGGTGAGCGGAAACATCGACGACGCGACCCAAGGCTCCCTCCGCTTGTTCCAGGAGGACTTCAAGCTGAAGGTGACCGGCGAATACGACGCCGATACGCGCGACAAATTGCGCAGCGTGCATGACGAGCTCTCGACATGAGTAACGACAATCCCAACAACCCCGCGCCGGCACCGGGCGCCACGTCGCCTCCTCCCCCGTCGCCTCTCTTCGTTCCGCGAAACACCGGCCTGGCCACGATCGGTCGCGCCGCAAAACCGGACATTGCCAAAGTCGTTTCGCTGGCTTTCACGAGCGACCACGGCAAGCTGAAAGACAACGACGCCGATTGGAAGAACACGGGGGCGCTCTTCGCCGATCCCGAGTTCACCTTCGGCAAACCGAGCAAGCCGATCTCGCAGAGCCGCGACACCGCGGTCGCGATCACCGTCGAAATCGAGCTCTACCCGCTCCACCTCGAAGAGAGGACGTACACGATTCAAGGCGCCGCTACGTGGGGCAGGCTCACCTTCGCAACAACGCAACCTCTGAAAGGCGGTAAGCAGACGGTCAAACTCGCGTCGAACGAGAAGCTTCCCGACAAGATCACGCGCCTCGAAGGCGACATCGAGTGGTCGATCGTCCATGCCGCGGTGGGATCCATACAAGCCGACCACAGCTTTGGGCACGTTATCTTCGTCACGATGGGCACGCCGGAGGATGACCGGGCGAGCACGCTTCAGGAGGACGGGCTCACGATCAAACGCATGCAAGCGGCAATCGATTGGGTCGCGCCACTCGACACGTTGCGCCCGCACGCGATTGTTGCGGGCATCATGGGAAAAATCGATCGCTACACGCTCACCGAGAACCCAGCGGTTCCTGCACAATTCGAACATCCTACGTATCTCGGAAATGCAGAAGGAGGAGCGTGGCCGCTGTACGAATACGCGAAATATTATGGAGAATGTCAGGCGATCTGCCGTTTGACCCGCGCCATGCTCCGCCAACTGGGGATACCTGGCAAAGCCATCATCACTGTCGTTTGGGCCGAACCCATTGGTGGAAAGGCGGTCACTAAGGAAGCCGATTGGGAAGCTTCTCCCACGTCCGGTCTGAATGTGACCCGACAGGTAAATGGACGGGTGCACCGCGCGGCCCTCGTAGATGGTGCCGTAATTGTTGGCAAGAAGTACTCCCGAAGCCATACATCGATGCCGGATGGCTCTGTCAGCCCTGGATTGAACCGCTATGAAGCGTGCCTCCACTTTGATGCTGATGGGGAAACGAAATACTACGGAGGTGGCGCTGGCGTCTTCGCAAGCAAAGATGGCGTCATCCGGGCCTTTTGGGGGCTGGTTTGGTGCGAGATCCAAGGAGACGGCGGATACATCGTTCGGGAGATCGTCAAAGTCTACTGAGGAGGCACGACGTGCTGTGGCGGAATATCGTATGGAGTGCGCTGGTGGCGGCTTTGGGCTGCCCTGCTTCACAACCCCAAGGTTCGTTCAAAGCGCCTCCGGCCTCGAGCGCTGATTCCGCGCCGAAATCTCAACGCTCACCGGATGCTGCACCACAAACTCCAACGTCGCAGGGAGCTGCAATGCTGACCGAGATGGATCAGGCAATCATCAACGAAGCCAATGAGGCGATCGCGCATGCGCTGAGTGTGGTCGACAACGCGGCTCCGAAGGAATGCAGCGCGTTGGCCCGGGAGACTTTGCCGAGGGAAATTCCTGATTGGCACGGCCGAATCTTTCGGGCGCCGCCTGACCTCGCGAAGGTCCCATGCGCGCTGCATCTGTCCGCCGACAAGACCGACGACGTCGTCCGATTCCAGTGGCAGCACGGCGACTTCGACATCGTCGAGTATCAAACGCCAACCGTGGTCTCGGTGTGGATCCGGTCGAAGAGGGAGGGCACGGAGCCGAAGAATGTGGCTCCAAGCGAGGTCACCACGATTGCGCGCTCGTTGTTCAACATTTCGGCAGATTTTCTTCCTCGACCGCCCTCATCCAAGGAGCAAATGGTAGCCCTCAGCACTGCTCCGACGGAATCGATCTACGGAATGCCAGCGTGGTCGAACCGCATCGATGCGGGAGCTCACGCTGGCCATTTGCACTTCCTCTTCTACAAGCGGCACCCTCAACTCATTGGGCTAGGCACCGGAGGGCAGTGGTTCGACGACGAGTTCCGCCGCCGCAATCGCTGAGAGTGCCGACAGCGCGACTCGATGCAACGATGGGTCATGATCTGCGATGCGATGATGCTGCGAGACTCCGAACGGGACGCCGTCGCCTCGTTCCAACTCTGAGTGGGAGCACCAGACGGCAACGTCTGGTGGTTACTTGATGCCCCTACGATACCTGCCCTTCGCGGCGTCGGCCGAGATGCAGATCGTGGAGCGCGGCCAACGCGTGCTTCACCAACATTCCACTGGGCGCGGGGTCGCGCTTACACAGACCGGATTGTGGCAGCTCGGCTACCCGATGCCCAAGTCAGTGCACTATGGCGCTGCCGACGGGATTTTCGGCAGCGAGACACTGGGAACGGTCAGGGCGTTTCAAGAAAAGGAAAAGCTCGCTCCCGATGGGACTGTTGGCAAGGATACGATTCGTCGGCTCGATGAGTTGCTTTACAAGGCCGCGTTGCCGCCCCCTCCTGCGCCTGCCCCTCCGCCTCCCCTACAGACCTGGGAATATACGCTAGGAACCAATGACCCCCCTGTTCCCACCGATCCGGGAGCTGGCGGTTGGAAATCAAAGGCACCAGAAGCCAGCTACTTCGCCATGAAGGTCGCCATTTTGGCGGCATTGCCGGGTGCAGTCATCTCCATCGGCGACGACGCGGCGACACATATGATGCACTACATGCGGAATACCGGGCTCGACTATACGATCGATCTCGAAGGGATGGTCGTCGAGGTCCCTTCCGGCAAGGATCGGTACGAGCACGAGGTTGCGCAAATGCAGGCGTTCGTCGAAAAGCTACCCTTAGGCAATCACTTCTTTACGTCGCGTCGGCCCAACCTCGGCACGAACCCGAAGGAAGAAAGTCGCAATTGGTTTTTTGCCATTGGCTCGTACGTGTCGTGGGGGAAAGGCGTCGCCAAGGTCGGCACCGGCCCGAGTATCCGATCGTACGATGTGGAGTTCGAATACAAGTTCTTTGACCGGTACAACTGGGACAAGGGCAAGAAAGTCGAACTTGCGGGGATCACCATCACCGATGTCTTCATGGGCGAATTCCATCGCCAGGGCCTCGCCAAGGAATTCAATTGCTACGGTTCATTGAAACGCAAGCTTGCTTGGAAACAGGGCGAGGCCATCGCTGAATCGCAAATGCATCCCGGCCGAGGTCGCGGAGGATGATGAATCGAGGATCGCTATTTGTGGGGAGCGTTTTCCTTGCGATGTGGACCGTAGTCGGCTGTCGAGACAAGGGGCATGGCGAAATGAATCGGATGATCGACGCGGCAGGTGAATCACTCGACAGTCTCAGCAAGGAACTTGAGCTGTCCTTTCCCTCGAGCGCGCGCTTAGTAGGCTCAGAGCGCCTGAACGGAAACGACACCGTGCGCCTCAAGGTCGAAATGAGCGCCGAGGATCTTCCAGCCTTTCTCGCGCACGCACCGGTCGAATCAGAGGCCTTTGCCTCCGGCTCCGGTGGTTATCTCGGGCGAGACCACGGATTTTGGGATCCGCAAATCGCCCAGAAACTCCGGACCGGCCAAACCTTCGTCCATGCGCGCGCCCTCAGCATCGGGGTCGCCGAAGGACAAGGAGGCGTCGCCGTGCTCTACATCGTCAACCAGGGAATGTGATGATCGCCTGGGCTGCAGCTCGGAGCTGCGGTCGTCGAACGGCTCGTGCCCGGCGATCGCGATGGCGCAGGCGGCTGGCTCGGCAGAAACGAATCACCTTCAAAAGCAGTAACGTTTGCCGTTCGACGTGTCCCGCAACGTGGATGCCGCGAGTTTCTCTTTGCGAGGGGAAGTACGTCCCGCCGCGAACTATTATCCTGCGCACCCCATGGGCGTGACACGCGAGAAGCTCTACGAGGAGGTCTCGGCTGAGCCGATGACGGCGATCGGCAAGCGGTACGGCGTATCGTCGAGCTTTCTCGCCCGAGTCTGCGAGCGGCTCAAGGTTCCCCGGCCACCGCGCGGATACTGGGCGCAACGAGCGGTCGGCATCAAGGTAGCGCAGGCTCGCCTCCCCACGGCGGATCCTGGAGCGGAGCTCGAATGGGTTCGCGATGGCTCGCAGCCGAAGCGACAGCCAATGGTGGCACCCTCGCTGCGCCCGCGCCGAGCCAAACAGAATCGATCGGAGAAGCACCCGCTCTTGCAAGGGGCACGAGAGCATTACGACCACGCGGATGTCCTCACGAAGCGTCGCAAGTTTCGGTGGGTGCCTCGCCTGCACGGTGGCATCGCGCACGAAGTGCACCTCCTGGACGGCCTCGGCAAAGACGCCCTCGAAGCGCGCATGGATCGCATGGATCGCCGACGCGGAGTGGGGCCTCTCAGTCATCGGATCCCTCGTGGATGCGCTTGATGACGAGGAGAGCCTCCACCTCGCCGCGCCGCTTGAGGCGGGCGGCACACAAGGGTGTAACGAACAGTACGCGCTCGAAGCCCCGTCCAGCGAGGTTGATCGGCAGGTAATGTGGCTTGTTCGCGTCGATTCCAGCGGCGAGCAACCACTTGACGACCTCGGCCCGGCCCGCCATCACGGCTGCCTGCATGATGATGGCCGCCTTGATCGGGTGATCGAACGTTTGCGGGCTCTGTTTCGACAGCGCGCGCAGCCCGGGCAAATCCCCCTTGTGCGCGAGCTCGCCGGCCCGATCCGTTTGGTACACGCCGGAGCGTTCTTTCTTCGTGCGGCGTCCAACGGAGTCGTCCTCGTTCACGAGCGCGAAGGCCATCGCCTGAGCATGCGAGAAGATGATCGCGCGGTCTTCTTCCGCGCGTACCGATGTGTCGAGTGCGCGCCGCAAGTGGCCCAACCACCGGCCGGCCAAATCCCTGGTGATAGGTAGGCGATCGTGCCGATGCTTCAGGGTCCCGTAGGCGGCCTGGCTGTATTGATCCCCTGCGCCCATCCATTCTGCGAAGAAGCGCTTCTGGTTCACGCGCTCGCTGGAGAGATCCGATCCGAAGAGGGGCCGCAACACCGAATCCGACTCGAACCGATCATAAAGGGCGTCCGCCATGCGGTCGATCGTGGGCTGACCTCCGATGCGGGCGAAGATGCCTGCGTCCGGCACCCGGCGAGGGGCCTTGGCATCCAAAAGGAGCCGGTGCTCGATCCCGTCCATGTCAATTGCTTAGTCCATCGCGTCGGGCGGCGCCGAACGATCGATAACTGGACAATGGCGAAGTGCCCGGTGCGAGGTTCGCTGCCAGTCGGGGCAGCGCGTGCGATGACCAACGGCGCTCCACGGCAGGCGGTTCTGTCGATTACTTCCTCGAGCGTCGGTCAGTTCATGAGCCTGTCATTGACTTTTCCTGGCATTGGAAACAGTGCTGCCGCCCTATTTGTAGACTAGCCGCCGTTTTTCAGTACCTGTCGTCCGGGACTTACGGCGCACAGACTTGGCAGCCGAGGCTCCCCTGTTCATGACAAGTTTTCCGCGGGCGTGAGCACGTCGGTGGCAGCGAGATTCCGCGACGTGGCTTTTGGCTTACGTCGAGTTTGAGCCCGAGGACGGTAAACGCCGACGCCAGTGTTGCAAGCGTGCAGCTCGTGTTTTCTGGATCGAGCAAGCGCTGGACCTGCACCCTTTTGCTGTTCATCGCGCGGGCAAGCTGCGCCTGATTGTAGTGCCGTTTCTCCATCGCGCGACGAACGCGTTCTGCGATGACCTTCTTCATAAAGTGCCCCGATTCCACATAGGCGACCGCTTCCGCCGTGATCAAAGGGAAGGTCGGTCACTGCGGCGAAGGCGACCGCCGTAGCGGCGGTTCGCGCTGTTGGTCAGGGCTTCGGCGAGGACCGCTGCTGATTGCGAGCGCGGTAGCGAGCGTTCCTCTCCGACCTTACCTTCTTCTGCCGCGCCAAATCATCGTTGCTCAGTTGCACGACGAGCCGTTGCTTCGACCGTTGTCGGGCCGCGGTCCATTTGGCATGTAGTTCGGCTTTTCTCTCGCGCTCGTCGGCGGTCGTGCGCTTTTCGTGAAGTTGCTCGATCGACATCTGCAAAAGCGATCGGACCACCCTGGGTTCGAGACCTAGCTCGTCGGCCCATTTAGGATCGTCTCTGATCCGTTGGACGTCTTCGCAGACCCAACACCCGCATCTCGTCTTTGTGCCATTGACCTTGCAGAACATGCAATCGCACTGGGATCTTCGGCCCATCGTGCCATCGTGTCGCGGGTCGGCCTCGAGATCAAGCAGGCGAAAGATCCTGCGTGTCGCAGGGGACGGCTCTTCCGCCGCATCGGGTCGATGTGTACGAGGCGAGCGGCCATGTCGGGATCCAACTCACTGCCGGGACCCGAGGCCAAAGCGGTTGTGCGGCCACGCGCGCCCGTCCGTGAGGGATACCGTCCGACATCAGACACTGCACATGCGAAGGGTCGTTCATCAATCGCGCCCTTCGCACCGGTCCGCACGCTGCTCCGCGATTTGGCGTCAACGGCGTCGTCAGCAACATGTCCGAGTTTGCCAAGGGCGAGAATCGAAGATTTCCTGACCCGATCGCTGGCGGCCGGGCTACCTAGGATCGAGATGAACGGCGGAGGTCGCGTCGATTGGTCCTTTCGCCGCCTCACGCTGGGGGCGCTGCTGCTCGCCTGCGCGTGTGGACCCGAGCAAGCAGCGGAGCGCTCGGCGCCGGTGGCCGACGCTGCGCCTTCGGATGCTGGCACGACCAACCCGACCGTCGATGATGCGCGCGTCGTCGATACGCAGAGCGGTTCGTCGCTCGATGCCTCCGACAGCGCGCCGTCGCCGGTCGACGCGAGCGGCCCGCCGCTCGACGCCGGTCTGCCGGATACGGGCCTCTCTTTCGACTGTGCTCCGCCCGCGATTTGCGACGATTTCGAGTCCGCCGCCACCGGCGGTCCTCCCCGCCCGGACACGTGGGCCATCGTTACGCCCAATTGCAGCGGCACAGGGCAAGTGAGCATCGACGCAGCGCAGGCGAGACGAGGCCGGCAATCGCTCAAGGTGAGCGGCGCCGGCGGGTACTGCAATCACGTTTTCGTCGCGACCCCTATCGCAGCGCTCGGGCGCCACGTCTTCGGACGCTTCTTCGTGCGATTCGCAGGCGCGCTCGCCGACAGTCATGTCACTTTCCTGGCGATGATGGACTCGGCCGACAGCAAGGATCTGCGAATGGGCGGCCAAAATCGAGTCCTCATGTGGAACCGCGAGCAGGACGACGCCACGTTGCCGGAGATGAGCCCCGTGGGTACGTCGACCAGCGTCGCGCCTAAGCCGGAGCAATGGCTGTGCATTGAGCTCGAGATCGACGGCGAGAACGGCACCATCACGACCTCCGTCGACGGTTCGAATGTCCTCGGTATGACGGTCGATGGAACACCGACCCCCGACATCGACCGGCAGTGGTTGACGCGGGTGGGGTGGAGACCGGTGCTCACGGACCTCAAATTGGGGTGGGAGAGTTACGGCGCGGAGGGTGCGACGCTCTGGTTTGACGACGTCGCCTTCGCGACCCGGCGCATCGGCTGCGATCCCTGACCGGCCGTTGTCGCCGCTCGTCCGCCCACCGCGTCAGCGATCGATTCTGGTGGACAGAACGATCGACGATTCGGTTCGATCGACGCCTTCGAGGACGCCGATGCGATCGAGCAGCACGTCCATGGAGCGCACCGAATCAGTGATGAGCACCGCGATGAAGTCGTGCTCGCCACTGATGGCGTAGAGCTTGCGCACCTCGGGCGTGCGGCGAAGGTCCGCCTCGACGCGCGAGGCGAGCTTGGGGAGCGTTTTGATCATCACGTGCGCCTGGATCTGACCGCGCACGAGTTCGTCGCTGAGGCGCACGGTGAACCCGGCGATGATCCCGCGCGCGAGCAGCCGCTCGATGCGGCTCTGGACGGTCGTCCGCGAAAGGCCGAGCTTGCGCCCGAGCTTGGACGTCGATGCGCGCGCGTCCTCGCGCAGGAGCGTCAGAATGCGTTGGTCGGTCGCGTCGATCGTCGAACTGCCGAAGTGGGACGTCATTTCGCTCACAATTTATCGTCTAATTGTCAGATTGCCCACTTCCTTTCGTCAGCCCCGCATGGTTGATCCACCTCTGGATAACCACGCGGAGAAGGACCAATGAGAGACGTAGCCATCGTGGGAGCAGGAAAAATCGGCTCGATGATCGCCGACTGGTTGGGTCACGCGGGCGACTACCAGGTCACCGTCATCGACAAATCGCATGACCAGCTCGCGCGGCTCCGCTTGGATCCCAAGGTCGAGCGCCTCGCCCTCGACGTCGAAGACCCCGCGGCCCTCGCACGAGCTCTGACGGGCAAATTCGCCGTCTTAAGTGCGGCTCCTTTCCAGGTGACGGGCAAGGTCGCCGAGGCCGCCGCTTACGCCGGCGTGCACTATCTCGATCTGACGGAAGACGTCGCGGTCACGCGGCAGGTGAAGGCGCTCGCCGTGGGAGCGAAGACGGCATTCATTCCGCAATGCGGACTGGCGCCGGGGTTCATCGCCTTCGTCGCTTACGATCTCACCAAGCGTTTCGAATCGCTCCACGACGTGCGCCTGCGGGTGGGAGCGCTGCCGCAGTTTCCCTCGAATGCGCTCAACTACAATCTCACTTGGAGCACCGACGGCGTCATCAACGAGTATTGCGAGCCGTGCGACGTGATCGCCGACGGCGTGCTGCGCACCGTGCCGGCCCTGGAGCAGCGCGAAGAGTTCTCGCTCGACGGCGTCACCTACGAGGCGTTCAACACCTCGGGCGGGATCGGAACGCTCTGCGAAACGCTGCAGGGCCGGGTGCGAAACCTCAATTACCGCACCATCCGCTACCCGGGTCATGCCGTCATCATGAGAGCGCTGCTCAACGATCTGGGTCTGCGCGATCGGCGTGCGGTGCTGAAAGACATCCTCGAGCACGCGATCCCCGCCACGCTGCAAGATGTCGTCATCATTTTCGTCACCGTCACCGGTACCCAGAACGGGCGTTTCATGCAGGAGACGTATGCCACCAAGATCTACGGACAGGTGCTGCACGGCGCGCCGCGCAGCGCCATCCAGATCACGACCGCCGCCGGTATCTGCGGCGTTCTCGAGCTGCTTTCTCGAGGTAAGCTGCCCGATCGCGGCTTCGTGCGGCAGGAAGACGTGCCTTTCGCGGACTTTCTGCACACCCGCTTCGGTCAGGTGTATGCCGTCGATCGAACTCATTCCGGCGAGACGAGCCCATCATGAAATATCGCGATATCCTGGAAGGCGTCGGGCTCTCTCTGCGCGATCTTTCGGCGGGTACGCTGGAAGTGCGAACGCCGATCGACGGGTCGCTCCTCGGCCGCGTGGCCGTCGACGATGTAGCATCGATCGACTCCAAAGTAGGGGCCGCGCGCGCGGCCTTTCTCGTCTGGCGGGCGGTGCCCGCCCCGGCGCGCGGCGAGCTGGTGCGCCGTTTCGCGGCCCTCGTGCGGGAGAACAAAACGGCGCTCGGCCGGCTCGTTTCGCTGGAAGCGGGCAAGATCACGAGCGAAGGGCTCGGCGAAGTGCAGGAGGTCATCGACATCTGCGACTTCGCGGTGGGGCTCTCGCGCCAGCTCTATGGGCTCACCATCGCTTCTGAACGACCGGGGCACCACATGCTCGAGCGCTGGCACCCACTCGGCCCCGTGGCGGTCATCACCGCCTTCAATTTCCCCATGGCCGTGTGGGCATGGAACGCGATGCTCGCACTCGTGTGCGGCGACAGCGTCGTGTGGAAACCGTCCGAAAAGACGCCGCTCTCGGCGCTCGCGCTGCATCGGCTGCTCGAGCAAACGATGACGAGCGCAGAAAACGTTCCCGCCGGGCTTTCGCAGGTCGTCATCGGGGGGCGCGAAACGGCCGAGCAGCTCGTCGAGCATCGCGACATTCCTCTCATCAGCGCAACCGGCAGCACCGCCATGGGGCGCGCGGTCGGGCCCCGTGTGGCGGCGCGCTTCGGCCGTACTCTCCTCGAGCTCGGCGGTAACAACGCCGCTATCGTCACCCCCTTCGCCGACTTGGGGCTTGCCACCCGCGCCATCGTGTTCGCCGCGGTGGGCACCGCCGGACAGCGCTGCACGACCCTGCGTCGGTTGTTCGTGCATCGCGACGTGTACCAAGACGTCTTGCAGCGACTGAAACGTGCCTACGCAACGCTGCCCGTCGGCGATCCGCTGAAAAGCGGGACCCTGGTGGGACCGCTCATCGACGGCGCCGGCTTCGACAAGATGCAGGCGGCGCTCGCCGCGGCTCGTCAGGCTGGAGCGCGCGTCACCGGCGGCGAACGGTACTCACCCTCCGAGACGACAGGCGGGTACTACGTGAAGCCAGCCATCGTCGAGCTCCCTTCACCTATCGACATCGCCAACCAAGAAACGTTTGCTCCCATCCTCTATGCCTTCCCGTACCAAGCGTTCGATGAAGGCGTCGCCCTCCAGAATGCGGTAGCGCAAGGGCTGTCGTCGGCTGTCTTCACCAACAACTTGCTCGAAGCCGAGACCTTCTTGTCGGTACTGGGAAGCGACTGCGGCATCGCCAACGTGAACGCCGGGCCGAGCGGCGCCGAGATCGGAGGCGCGTTCGGGGGCGAGAAGGAGACCGGCGGGGGCCGCGAGTCGGGGAGCGACGCTTGGAAGGCTTACATGCGGCGGCAGACGCAAACGGTGAACTTTTCGCCTAGCTTGCAGCTGGCCCAGGGCGTCCGCTTCGACGTCGAGTGAACCGCTAGCGCTCCGCCGCCCGAGACGCCATGCTAGGCGCGGCGCGCCCTTCCCTGTTGGGCCGACGCGTGCTCTCCTGCTTCGCAGCCAACGCATGGATCGTCTCGGCAACACCCTCTGCTTTCGCAACCTCCACGCCGCCCCCCGAAGGGCGCGACGTTGAGCCCTCAGCGCGTCGGCAGCTACGATCTGCTGGAGCGGATCGGCGAGGGCGGGATGGGCGAGGTGTGGCTCGCGCAGCACGAGAGTTTGAGACGCCTCGTCGCGGTCAAGCTCATTCATCCGCAGACACTCTCCTCGCGGAGCGCCGTCGAAGCGCGCAAGCAGTTCGAGCGCGAGGCCCATGCCACCAGCACCCTGCGCTCGCCGCACACGGTGGCGCTGTTCGATTACGGAGCGACCTCCGACGGCAATGTCTACTACGCGATGGAACTCCTCGACGGCATCAGTCTGGCCGCGCTGGTGAACGAGTTCGGCCCCGTGCCGGCCGAACGCGCGGTGCACCTGCTCACGGGTTTGTGTGATTCGCTGGCCGAAGCGCACGACCGCGGTCTGGTTCACCGCGACGTCAAACCCGCCAACGTCTTTACGTGCGTGCTGGGTACGAAGTACGACTTCGTCAAGGTGCTCGACTTCGGTCTCGCGCGAACGCTGCCCACGCTCGCTCCTGGGTCGTCGCCAGCCATCACCGGAACCATCGCGGGATCGCCGGCTTTCATGGCGCCGGAGGCAGCGCGCGGAGCTTTCGCCCCTTCGTGCGACATCTATGGTGTCGGTTGTGTGGCCTATTGGCTTTTGACGGGCAAGTTCGTGTTCGAAGCGCCGACGCCCATCGATGTCATCCTCGCTCACATGCAGAGTGCGCCGACGCCGCCCTCGCAGCACGGCGTGCGGGTTCCTCCCGAGCTCGAACACGTCGTCCTCGCGTGTCTCGAGAAAGAGCCGGCGAAGCGTCCCGCCAGCGCCGCCGAGCTCGGCGCGTTGTTCGAAGCGTGTCCCCTCGAGACGCGCTGGACCGCGGCGCGAGCGCGCGCCTTTTTCGACGAGAACCGCGATGCGATCGCGCGAGCCAATCCCGCCACACTGAAGAGCCGCGCCGTGGCCGAACGCGGCGCCGGGGCGTCTGCCGCGCCCGCATCGACGGCGGAACGGAAAGACGAAGTCGAACGGGCATCGCTGCGCGCACCCATCGATCGCTTGCAGCACCATTTTACGCGCAGCCACATCGACGTGAACGAGCTCGAGCTCCGAATGCTGCGGGTGAAGAAGGCCCAGACCGCGCAAGAGGTCGAAAAGGTTTTCGCCGATCTGCCGGCGCTCGACCCCGTGACGCCGGCGTCGTCGCGCGGTGCGGCCGAGAGCGCGCGCTCGACCAACGGCACCCTGCCGATCGAGCGGCGCGCGTCCGAGGTGGTCGCCATCGTCGAGCCGCGCGAGGCATCGACGCTGGCCGTGCGCGCCTACCGGCGGCCCGAAACGCAGATCGTGTCGATCATGAGCTCCAACCGGCGCGACATCGTTCTACGCGACGGCGAGGTGGGGACAGCGGTCGCCGTCATGGGCGAAGCGACGGTATTCGTCGACTGCTCGCAGCTTTCGACGGATGCCGACGCCGTCGCCGAGCTGAAGTGCGTCGCAGTGATGGGAGGCTTGAACGTTTACGTCAAAGCCGGCGTCGATGTCGAGGCGACGGGGGTGGGCGTCCTCGGCTATTTCGAGCGCTGGGGCGGACGGCGGCGCGCTCGCAAAGGTCCGCTGCTCCGCATCACCGGCGCCGCGGTTTTGGGCGGCGTCAAAGTCGTCGTCGCCGAAGAGGAATGATCATGAGACGCTACATTCTCTACTTCCGCCTCGCGGTCGCGGCGCTCACCGCTGCGGTTTTTCGCATCTTTCGCGGACCCAAGCGCCCGGGGTGGACCTTTCGCTTCGAGATCTTGGTGGCGGTGCTGCGCGAGGCCATCACCCGCACCGGATTGTCTGCGGTGAGCGGGGATTCCAAGCGACGGCTTGCCACCCGCGTGCCGCGCAGCATCGCCTCCGAGCTCACGGTCGAGAGCACGACCTTCGCCGGCTTGCCGATCGACATCCACACGCCTCGCGCATGGAAACGCGGCGCCCCGACCATTCTTTACCTGCACGGCGGCGCGTACATCGCGTGCTCCCCGGGCACGCACCGCGAGCTCGTCGCGCGGATCGCCGTTGTCAGCGGCGCGCGCTGCGTTGTTCCCGATTACCGGCTGGCTCCCCGGCACCCATTTCCAGCGGCGGTCGACGACACATTGTCCGTTTACCGCGGTCTTTTGGCGGACGGGGTCGACCCGACCACGATCTTTCTGGCCGGGGATTCGGCGGGAGGCGGATTGTCACTGGCAGCGCTGCTCTCCTTGCGCGACGCGGGAGCACCGATGCCGCGCGGAGCGGTACTGCTCTCGCCGTGGGTCGATCTGGCCGGCACCGGCGAGTCCCTGCTCACCAATCGCACTTACGATTATTTGGGGGGCGACACCGTCGCCACTGCCCGGCTCTATGCGAAAGATACGGACCTTTCCCATCCTCTCGTGTCTCCAATCTATGCCGATCTCTCCGGTCTGCCGCCATTGCTCGTCCAATCGGGGGACGCCGAGATGCTCTTCTCGCAAAATCAGCGGCTCGTCGAACGCGCGCGCGCGGCTGGGGTCGTGGTCGAACACGAGATCGAGCCCGGCATGGTGCACGTTTATCAGTGCTTTGCCGCGTTCTCGCCGCAGGGAAAGGCGGCGATCGTTTCGATCGGCCGCTTCGTGCGATCACTCGCCGGCACGGGCGAGACGCGCGCCGAGGAGGCTGTGATGGCAGCCGTGCAAGCCGTGACGGTGGGCGCATGAACCTTCGCTCGTACGTTCCGTGCGCCATGCTACTGCATGGTGCCATGCTGCTCGGCTGCCCCTCCGATCGCGGTTCGCCCGGAGGGGCCGCCGGCTCGGGCGGCGGTGGTGGTAGTAGCAGTGGCAGTGGCGGTAGCAGCAGTGGCAGTGGCGGTAGCAGCAGTGGCGGTGGCGGTAGCAGCAGTGGCGGTGGGGGCGCATCGGGGGGAGCCGATTCGTCGGTCGACGCCGGCGCCGACACGACGACCGTCGTTGCCGCCGGGGTGCGCTGGATCGGTCGCGTCGATACGAGTGACGCCAACGCACCCCGTTTCGCCTGGACCAGCTCCGGGTTTATCGCACGTTTCTCGGGCACGTCGGTGGGCGTCGATCTCAAGAACGACGACGCTTACTTTTTTCAACCGATCGTCGATGGCAACAAAATCGAGCGCTTCCGGGCCACCAAAGGGCGCGCCGTTCACACGATCGCCAGTGGTCTCGCCAGCGGTTCGCACACGCTCGAGCTCTATCGCGAGATCGAAGCGAGCTACGGCACGTCGCAGTTCTTCGGGATCACGGAAGCCACGCTCGAAGCGCCGGTGCCGTCGCGCGGACGGCTCATTGAGTTCGTGGGCGACTCGATCAGCGCGGGGTACGGCAACTTAGGCAACGAGCCGCACCCGAATTTCGGCGATCCGAGCCCCTGTCATTTCAGCTTCGACACCGAGAGCGGCTACATGAGCTACGGCGGCGTAACGGCGCGCGCTCTCGGCGCCGACGCCAGCATCGTTGCGGTATCGGGCTGGGGTGTCTACCGCAGCGCTGCGGGGGATATGAACTCCGTTCTTCCCAAGGTGTACGGCGGCGCTCTCGGCCTTAGCACCACCTCTTCTTGGGATTTTCGCATCAAGCCGCAAGCCGTCGTCATCAACCTCGGCACCAATGATTTCAGTCTCGGCGATCCCGGCGATGCCTATACGCAGGCGCTCGGCACCTTCGTCGATTCGGTGCGCAGCCGCTACCCAAGCGCTTGGATTTTATGTGCGGTGGGCACGATGTATAGCGATGCGCAGCACGGCAAGGCGCTTTCTTATGCGCAATCGGTCGTGAACGCGCGAGGTGGCGACTCCGGAAAAATGGCCGCGATCGATCTCGGGACGCAGAACGCTCTGCTCGGCACCGGCTGCGATTGGCATCCCAGCGTGGCCGAGGATCAGCGCATGGCCGACGTCCTCGTCCCGCTACTGAAACAAAAGCTCGGATGGTAGCGCGCGGTTCGACCGTGCTGGCCGGTTAACCGCCGGGCTTGCGCGGCGCTGCCCAGCGATCGATCACCTGCACCAGCTGCCGTCGGTCGAGCTCGACCCCCGTGCGTTTCAAGTGCTCGGCGGGAAGCCATTGCGCAACGTCTTCGATGCTCCCGTCCATGCGAAACTCGAAAGAGCGCGGCGCCAGCCAGCGCAGACCGGTCACGAAGCTTCGTAGCGCGCTCGTCCAAAAGCCGGTCCCGACCACGACGACCGCCACGCAGGCTAATTTGTCGGCGTTCTTCTTCAAGACATTGACGAAGTGCGCTCGGACGTCGGGCGTAGGTAGTCCTGCCCCATGCGCGACGATGTGAATGGTCGAGCGTCCCATGGGATGCAGGTCGTTCAAAGCGGTGGTCGCGCGGAGCATGCGATCGACCGCGGTCATCGTGGCCTGCGACTCCCAGACGCCGATGAACACGTTTTTCCAAGAACCGAAAATGAACGCTCCTGGCTCGCTGTCGAGTACGATTGGCTCGGTGGCGCGGGCCGGAACCGACGTTCGCGGCGGCGGCATCGATGTTCGTCGCAACATCGAATTCTCACGGCGCGCGCGGCTCGGGTCCGAGCCTCCTACGGGCATCGACGGACGGGGCGCAGACACGGAGGCAGGCGGCGGGCGCACCGGATCGCGAGACAACATCGAATCGCGGGGCGCTGCCACTGAATCACTCGGCGCTACGGCTGATTCGCGTTCTCGCTCGGGCGAAGGTGTCGACGTGGGCTTTGGTTGCAAATTGCTTGGCTGAAGGGCTGACATGCCGGGCGTTGAAACGATCGGAAGCTCGTCGAAGATCCGCATTTGCCCAGCGATTGCAGCGGACCGCCCTAAGTGAGGACGGCAACGGCGCGAAAACCTTGAGACGACACGGCCTCACTCTGTACGCGACGCGCCGAGATGCAAGCACACTTTCGAGGCGGTTCTGGATGACCTCAAACGTCACCTATCGCGGGTCTGTCGATCAAAACCGCTCGCTCGCGGGGGGCGCCGGCGGGCTCGATCGAAGGGTTTTCCAGCCTTCGCGAAAGCGTCAGAATGACGCGTCTTTGCAGACTTTCTCGCCGCTGCGAGCAGCGAGGCGATGAGTTTGCCGAACCTTCGTGCGGCAGTCTTGGGTGTCATGTAATGCTCAGCGGCGATGCGAGTGTTGCTGACGACCCTGTGCTTTCTTGCAGCTTGCGGGGGCGGCGAGAACGGCGCACCTGGCCCCGCCTCTTCCGTCGATGGCGGCAAATGGGACGCAGCGGCACCTCCCACACCCGACGCTGGTAACACCGATGACACAACGGTTCCCGACGCCGTCGATGCCTCATGGGAAGCGGGATCCGACGCGGCTCGCGATATGGGCAGAAGTACTGAAGCCGCAATCCCAGACGCGACCTCCATCGGCGACGTGCGAGTGGGTGACATCGGCGATGCGACTTCGGATGTCTCAGCCGACGCGAGTGGCATCGACGCCGGCGCCGATGGCGGAGGTACCGACGCGAGTGGCGTCGACACCGGCGGCCCAACCGCCGGCATGTGGCTCAAAGGAGACTTGCATGTCCATTGCAACCACAGCACGGATGCCATGGACACCACCGTCGCCGAAGTGATCGCGAAGGCGGAGTCGCTCGCGTTCGATTACTTCGTTCTCACCGATCACGACAATCACGTCGAGGGCAAGATCTCCACCTGGAGCGACCCCGACTACCACTCCGACAAGATGGTGCTCCTCTATGGCGCGGAGTGGACGACGGCCAAGGGGCACGCGAACATCTTCGGTACCAAGCCTTACGACTATGCCCCCATTTGGGCGGCGCGCGACGGCGATGGCGCAGCGAGCATCGCCATCGCCCACGCGCAGGGCTTGCACTTCTCGGTGAACCACCCTGCCGCCAAAGATTTGTGGGAGTGGGGTTTCGAGCTCGACTTCGACAGCATGGAAGTTTGGACGGCGCCCTTCGTATTCCCCGATGCGAACATCGACGCCATCGCCAAATGGGACCAGCTCCTTCTGGGCGGGCGCCGGCTCGGAGTGCGCGGCGGCAGCGATTCGCACCATCAGCACGATCTCGAGTCGACGCTTTTCAATACCGGCAATCCCACCACCTGGATCTACTCGCGAGCCAAGAGCGGCGACGCTCTCCTCGAAGGGCTGAAAGCGGGACACGTATCGGTGAGCTACGCGGCCACCGCCGAGCGCGCCGACTTCACCGCCGACGTCGATGGCGACGGCGCCTACGAAACGATCGTGGGCGACAACGTCCGACCCGCTGACGGTAAAGCAATTCGATTCAAGATCGACATCACCGGGTTTCGCGCGACGAGCACGTACAACGTGACCGTGTTCAAGAACGGTGTGAGCTTCAAAAATTGGCAGCTCACCAGCGCGAGCGTCGCCTTCGAGGACGCTCCCATCGGCGGGGAGCGCGCCTACTACCGTGTCGAGTTGCGCGGGCCCACGAGCGACGCACCTATCCTCAGCTCGGTCGCGTTCGGCGATTTCATTGCGCTTACCAACCCCATCTACGTCGCCTATCCCTGACGCAGCGCGAGTCGCTCCACGCAGTGCGTCGTGGCTCAGATTCGTTTCCGGTAGTCGCGCTGCGTCAGTAACCGCTTCCGTCGTTTTTTTCCGCACGCATGCGCTGCGCGGTGTGAATCGAACTACGCGCCGCATCGACTCCTTTGATCACGTCGTCGAAGAAGCCGCGGCGCGACGAGAAAGATCTTGCATGTTGCAGACGAGCCGATCCATTGTCCCGCCGCGGACGGTAGGTAGCTGAAGCCCCGCACTCCGCTGCTCGGGTTGAGCGGAGACGGGTGACGTGTATGCAGCGCTCGAGCCGGCACCCTCGCGGGCCGCGAATCGCGCCTCTCGATGGGTTTTGGGGGCAGCTCGTTGCGGAGAGGAAATTGCGAATGTTGAAAAGGGACTGCTTGCACTGGTTGGCCACGGTGGCCTTCACGGCCATCTGCCTTCTTGCTCGCACGGCGCACGCACAGGTGGGGACGGCCGTCCTCACGGGGACCGTCGTCGACACGACCGACAAA
Source organism: Polyangiaceae bacterium (assembly GCA_035318505.1). Classification (GTDB taxonomy): domain Bacteria; phylum Myxococcota_A; class Polyangia; order Polyangiales; family Polyangiaceae; genus DASWDH01. The sequence goes on from DATHEQ010000214.1 coordinate 27,253, forward strand.
AAGCCAGTCGCGGACGCCGTTGTCACGGCAACGTCGCCAGCGGCTCAAGGCGAGCAGATCGTGGTCACCGATTCCGCCGGGCTTTACCGGATTCCCAGCTTGCCGATTGGGAAGTACACGCTGCGGGTCGAAAAAGATACGTACAAGCCCTACCTGCGCGACGGCATCATGCTCCGCGCCGACTCGACGATCCGAGTGAACGTCGAGCTATTGCCTGAAGCTTTGAAAGGTGAGGCGGTCACCGTCGTGGCCCGGCCCCCCACCGTTGACGTAGGATCGAGCACCACCAGCACCAGCATCTCTTCGGAGTTCACGCATCGCATTCCGATGTCGCGGCCCGGCGGCAAAGGGGCCGCGAGCCGATCGTTCGAGTCGGTGGCCGAAGCCGCGCCCGGCGCGCGCAACGACACCTATGGCACGTCGATCAGCGGGACCACCTCGCCCGAGAATCAATACGTGCTCGACGGCATGTCCGTGAACAACCCGGCTTTCGGCATCGTCGGCACACCGCTCACCATGGAGTTCGTCAAAGAGGTCAACGTCGTCAGCGGCGGGTACATGCCCGAATACGGGCGCTCGACCGGCGGTGTGCTCACCGTCGTGACGAAGTCCGGGTCGAATGAGTTTCATGGATCGGTCTTCGGCTTCTATTCGCCCGGCGCTCTCGAAGGGCGCAAAGCGCTGGTCAAGCGCGAGGGTACGACCGTTCAATCCGAGCAAACGCTTTCGGGCATCGGCGACGTCGGAGCCGACGTTGGCGGTCCCATCATCAAGGACAAGCTCTGGTTTTACGCTGGATTCGATCTCGCTCGCACCCGGTACACCCTCTCGCGCACCTTCAATCGACGCCTCGTGAACCCGGATGGCAGCATCGTCAAAGATGAAGAGGGTCTCACCGTCACCGAGCAAATACCTGGCTCTGAGCAGTCCTGGCCCGCCTACTCGCAGAGCATCCAGGCGATGGGCAAATTGACGTACGCCATCGATCCGAACCACCAAGTGGCCCTCTCCGTCTACGTGACGCCCACGAGCTCGGGAGGGCGCAACGCATTCAGCCTCAGCTCGAGCTCGGGACAGCCGGAAGTGACTCCGCAGACCAACATCCTCGGCACCCCGGACACGCTCGGCCATGTGCGTCGCAACGACCCCATCGACGTGAACCTCAAGTTCACGGACGCGTTCGCGAACAAGCGCGTGATGCTCGATACGACCCTCGGATGGCACCACGAGACCAACTCCCTTCTGGCGTCCGACGGAACGCGACCTTCCTCCTTCCAAGGTCTCTCCAACGTTCCCCGCGTGACGTGGCGCAGAACGAACCCGCATCCCCTCCCCGACTTCGAGCCCGACGTTTTGCAGGCTCCGGGCGGCTGCGAAATGGTGCCCGTCATGCTTCCCAGCGGGGCGATGAGCACCGTCAACAACTGCCCCGTCCCGAGCTACTTCACGGGGGGTCCGGCAGCACTCTCGGAGTCGCAGCTGAACCGCTATCAAGGTCGAAGCGTACTCACGATCCTTCTGCAAGGGGCCGGCCATCACGTCGTGAAAGCAGGCGTCGATCTCGAGCTCATGAAGTACGACAACCTGCGCGCCAATTCGGGCGGCGTTGGCTATCGAGAAGCGACCAACGGCAACACCTTCACCCAGCTCTCCGAATACGGCTTTATCACCGGTCCCGATCAGATCGTGCACCTCGATAATCTGCACGCCAAAACCCAATCCCTCACGGTCGGCGGCTTCATTCAGGACAGCTGGAGCATTCTCGACAAGGTCACTCTCAATGCGGGCGTTCGCTACGACGCGCAATACCTCTACAGCAACACGGGCGATCGCAGCCTCAGCTTGCCGAACCAATGGTCGCCGCGTGCGGGAGTCATCTACGATCCGACCCAGTCCGGTCGATCCAAAATATTCGCCAACTACGCGCGCTTTTATGAAAACGTCCCCCTCGACATCGCCGATCGTTCCCTCTCCGGCGAGGCTGTCATTCAATCGGTTGTCGGCGCCGGCCGGACCGCCGCCCCATGTGGCTCAGGACGAACCTTGGGTCCGTGCATCGGCGAACACCGCGATTCCTACACAGCTCCCAACCTGAAGTATTCGACCATCGGCGCAGGCCCTCAAGTCATCGATCCCGACATTAGACCCCAGGCGTCCGACGAGATCGTTTTCGGCGCGGAGTACGAAATCCTCCGCGATACCCGGCTCGGCGTGAGCTACTCGAAACGATGGATGCACTCCATCATCGAGGACATGAGCCGGGACGAAGCGCGCACCTATTTCCTGGGCAATCCGGGCGAAGGCATCGCCAAGGACTTTCCGAAGGCGGAGCGAAATTACGATGCCGGGACGCTATACCTCACCAAAGTGTTCGCTGATGATTGGCTGGCCCAGGCGAGCTACACGCTTTCGTACCTGCGCGGCAACTACGTCGGGCTCTTCCGCCCAGAAAACCTCCAGCTCGATCCCAATATCAACAGCGACTTCGATCTGCGGTCGCTGCTCGCCAACCGCACTGGGCCGCTCAACGGCGATCGCCGGCACCAGATCAAAGTCTTCCTCGCCAAAGACTGGAGACTGACGCCGCAGCACTACGCGACCACGGGCCTCGGCGGGCGTGCCCACTCCGGCGACCCCACCAGCTATCTCGGCGGCCATCCCGTTTACGGCGCGGACCAAGCGTATATCCTCCCGCGCGGGTCGGGTGAGAGGCTTCCCTGGGAATTCGGCGCCGATTTGCAGCTAGGCTACCGGTTTCATATCGACAAGGACAAGACGGTCCAAGCGACGATCGACATCTTCAATTTGTTCAACTTTCAGGCCGCCGTTCAGCGCGACGAACGCTACACGATCGCCAACGTGCTCCCCGTCGTCAACGGCGACCTTGCGTCGCTGAAGCACGCGGACGGCACGCCCTTTGTCGCGACCGGAGCGGGGGACGAACGCAATCCGAACTTCGGGAGAGTCACGCTTTACCAGCCGCCGCGAATCTTCCGCTTCGGCCTGCGCGTTACGTTCTAAGAACGCTTTACTTCACGAGGCGGGCTTCGTCGGCAGGTACCGAGCGCGGCTTGGCCGGCAAATTCGCCTGTTCGACCGGACCGGGCGCCGCCTTCGCGCGAGGAGCGGCCGGCGCCGCCGCGGGCACGACCATGGGCGCGGCCGTGGAAACGACGAGCGGCGCGATCGGCGCGACGTTGGCGGACGTATCGATGCCCGGCGGGCGTAGAATTGCGGCCACCTCGGCGGACAACTCGGGGCCGGCGCTGACGGGCGGGGCAGCCGGCGGTGGATCGGCCGAGGACGGCTCGGAGCTTTCGCTCGAGTCGCTCGCGTTGAAGCCTGCGATGGCGTGGCCGTGCTCGCCGTGTCCGGACGTGTCGGTCCAGAAATAGGACGTCCCTCTCACATCCACGTGGACGAATTGGACCGTCGGGTAATAGCCGACGCCGGTCGCGCCGAGCGACCTCGCAAGATCGCGCAGATCTTCGGTGGAAACACCGGGCACTTTGATGTCGGCCGCCATACCGCGCACGTGGTAGTTGAAATCACCCGAGGGGCCGAGACCGCGGAATGCAGAAACGATCTGGATGCGCTGACCCGTGCTCAGCGAAATCTGGTGCAGGATCTCGATGAGACGCGGATCGATGGGGCTCTCGGCGCCGCTGCGCTGACAGCGCAACTCGTGCCGAAGCGCGCGGTACGATTCGGTGTCCGGTTCGCCAGCGGGCCCGCCGAGGTGGACTTCGATCATCTTGCCGGTGTTGAAAATCTCGACGGTAAAGTGCTCCCTTTCCGGCAGGGAGTGCGCTTGGACCGTGGGGGGCACGGCGTCCACCTGCGCAGACGCCGAGACTGCGGGGTCGTTCTTGCCCCCGTGCGAATCCTCCATCGGCGCGGCGTAAAGATTGGCCGAAGAGAGCGCGGCCAGCGCCTTGGCCGGACCACCCCAACCGCTCAACATAGTCGCCAAAGCGGACACCGCTACGACGGCCCCGAGGGTAGCGGGCAATCGCCGCGGCACGGTGATGCTGAAGACGGGCTTGGTGGGGTCGCCCGCCACGACGAAACGCAGCGGCGCCCTTCCACCACGCGCAAGCTCCTTGCGGACTTGTCTCAGTTCTTGATTCGCCGTCTCGAGCTTGGTCAGGGGTCGCACGGATTCCCTTTCAATCACGCCATCGACGTTGCGGCGGTCATCACGCCGGCCTGCTCCTCCGGCTCTTCTCCCATGCGGCTCGTCCCCATGAACATGCCGCCGGTCTCGATGCGAAAGCTCGCGGCCTTCACGTCGCCGATAACCTTTCCGGTGGAGCGGATATCGAGGTGCCCACGCGCGCGAATGTTGCCCTCGACGCGTCCGACGACGATGACGTCGCCCCCCCGCACATCGCCGTTCACTGCGCCGCTCTCGCCGATGACGATAGCGCCGTTCGATTCGACGGAACCTTCGATGGTTCCATCAATACGGAAACCTCGATCGGACTTGAGATCGCCTTTGACGACCGTCGAAGCCTCGAGAATGTTTCCGATCTCTTCGGTGGAGTGTTGCTGTTGTGAAGTGCTTTTCTTGTTGCCCCAGGCCATGTCATCTTCCAACGGCGATTGGCGACCAAGCTTTACTCCCTGGCGTGCGCAGAAGTCACAGCGCGACCGGTTTGTCTGCGCGGAGCACGGCCCACATGTCAGCAGCTGAAGGGCGGTGGCTCCGCTCTCTGGATAGTGCCGGCGAAATGACGACCTTTTATCAAACGGGGCGGAACGTCGTTCACGCACCGGTCGTCATCGGGGGCGCGCCCGCGCGCGACGCCGGCACAGGATCGCCGCGCTCGACAGCAACGCGAAAGCCATGACCGGGAGGCGCGTCGATCTCGATCCTGCGCGACAGCCGCAGCCGCCGTCGCCCGGTCCAGCCACCGGCGGCAACGGCGGCTCATCGTCAGCGTCGCGGCGCGCATCGATCGCCGCGTCGACCTCTCCTCCGGTCGACGCGTCTTCACCGACGCACCTGACCGCGCTCGAGC
>DATHEQ010000215.1:0-5605 GCA_035318505.1 Polyangiaceae bacterium
GCCCCCGCCGACCATGCTCCGCCGCCGCGCTTCCCTCGGGGAGGCATCGCAAAAGAATCGCATCATCGGGGCGTAGCGCAGCCTGGTAGCGCACACGGTTCGGGACCGTGGGGTCGGAGGTTCAAATCCTCTCGCCCCGACTCAGAGTGAGTCGGATTGGTTTGGAAGGTGAAGAAGACCGGATTGCGACTCAACCGACGGGGCCGGCGGCGAGCGGCTCTTCCTAAACCACCGCCGCGGCGTCGAGCCGCCGGTGGATCATGGAGGCCAGCGAGAGCAAATCCTCCGCGTCGTCCTTTCCCATGTCCCAATGAATGCGGGCTTCGTGCGCCGTCGGATTCCGGAACATACCAAAGGTCCCTTTAAGGAGGTTGGCAAAGCCCTTTTGCTCGCTCCTCTGGCTCTCGGTCATGAGCGGGTTGATGGCGAGCTTCGGCGCTTCACCCGCAAACGCCCGGTCAACCAGGGGCGCGCCGTCTTCCGTAAACCCGGTCTTGGAGCGAATCTTGTCGAAGATGCTTTTGGTGGCCTCCAACACCGCGTGGAAGTGGTCCTTGGCGAGCAACTCGGCACGGCAGAACTTAAGCACGTCCGGGTGGACACCGCGTGAGGTGAGGTCCGTACGGAGCTCCTGAGCCCGCCGCGCTGCCTCATCGATCGTAGCCGCCGGCGTGGTCTCGGAAAGCTTGCCCGCCGCATCCACTGCGAGTCCGCAGAAGGCCAGCACGCGGTTGAGATTGGCGCGGAGCTGCTCGAATTTCTCCGGCGCGCGAGCGTAGCGCTCGGGCTTCATGGCCTGGCGGATGAATTCCAAAATGGCCCGGCGGTTCTGGCTTTGGTTCTGTTTCGCCGCGAACGCATTGTAGATTCGGAACCGCTTCGCCAGGTCCGGGCTGGGATCGGTCATCTTGCATAGCGAAAGCAGGTTGCCGATTTCCGTGCCGCTCAGCCCTTGCACGGTATCCCCAAGCGCAAATGCAACGGCTTCGAGTTCGCTCGCCGCTAAGATCTTCTCCATGGTCCGAGGCTCCGGGGATCAACGGCATCGTAGCGCGGGAGGTCAGTCACCGATAGATCGGTAGGACGGTAGGACGCTCGCGCGACGACGCTAGAAATGACTGCCAGGCCGGTAGCGCATTGCCGCGTTGGCGATGATGAAGACCGCCGCGAGCTTCCAGAACAGCAAGTTCATGAGCTCCGCGGAGGGTTTGCAGGTCGGCCTTCGTGGCGAGCCCTCGCGTGAGGAGTCCGGCACCTTCCAGATCGCCGACATGAGTTTTCTCGCGCTCAGCAATGACGCAGAGCGAGCAGCATCGCGATGACTTTTAAGACGGCCGCGAGCGCATCGCCCCAGCGGGCGAAACGCTTCAACTTGGTATCGGGAATTCCTTGCGCCCACTGCCAGAGGCGGCGGCTCCAATGGTTTGACGGTTTCCCGCGCGGATTCTTTGGAGGCGACGGAGATCGACGCTTTTGGATGCGGAGGGAGCCCATGTCTCCGCTGTATCTGGCCTTGCCGACAGCAGCAGGTTGGTCGGTTTGGCGGCTTGGGCTGTAAGAACGGCCCTTACCGCAAAGTCAACCGGCCCGCCGACAGGCCCTTGTTCCCGTCAATGGACGCGCCTCGTATTATCGGCGGTCGTATCCAGTCCTGGCTCAGTGACATGGAGCCAGCGGAGGGCTGGCTGCGTCCAGCTGTCGTCGTTCCGCACAAGGCCTTGTTCTACGGTCGCGCCGGAGTCGGTGACGGTAGCGGTAATCTTGGTGGCGATGTGAAACTCATCTTCGTTGCCGCAGAACGATGGTTGCTTCGACTGATTGCTGGACGCTTGACCAGTGCCGCGCTGAGCGTCTATTTCCCGAGGATAAAGGCACCATCCACGGCAAATCGCGAAGGGGGCGATTCGATAAGTGGACAAGTTCACGTTCATCGCAGAGATGACCAAGGCGCTCGCGTGGCCGGTTGTCGTCGTAGTGGTCGCCATGATCGCGCGCAAGCCGATCGGTTTGCTCATCGCGGGCCTACGCCTTCAGAAAATGAAAGGCGCGGGGTGGGAGTTCGAGTTCGGCCAGCTCGAGGCGCGCGTTCAACACGTCGTTGCGGAGCTGCCGCCCGTCGCAGACAGAGCACCGCCCGCAGAGCCGAAAATAGTGGTGGGCGGCGACGACGCGTCCGCGCTGGCGATCATTCTCACGACATGGGCCGCGATTGAAGCCACCGTCCGCGAGGCGGCGCAGGTCGTGCTCGGCGAATCCGACGACAAAGAACCCTTCGGGAGAGTTTTGAACGACCTTCTCCAAACCGGAGCAGTTCGCCCTGGCACGGTGGACGCGTTGCGGGGACTCGAGGCCCTGCGCAACCTCGCCGCGCACGCCCCGAAAGACGAAGCGCTCGAACCGCGCATGCCGCATTTCACGGCAATGGCGCAGGCCCTTCAGTGGAATTTGGACCGTGACTACGACCCTATCTCACCGCGCGGAAGGGGAAACCATGACCGGCGATTAGTGCAGCGCTATGACTTGCGCAAACGTTTAATCTCGGGCTGTTGATACGAATCTTCGAGCCACCGTCAGCTCGATCTGGGTATCCCGAAGCAGGACATGGCTCTCGAGGGGAGTGATGGAAAGACGTGCTGTCCAGAGCCTTCAAAAGCTCCTCATAGAAAAGCTACGTTTCAGTCCGGCGATTCGCTTCGTCCGCCACGGGAATTCGCCCGTTTCATTCCAAGCTTCGAGAGCGGGGAGCGTCAACTCGAGGCCTGTCCGTGCTCGATCTCGGCGAGCGCTTGGTGAATTTCTCGCTCAAGCTCCGAACGGAGCTCGAATAGCAGAGACTGCGCAGTCATTCGTCGACTGGCACGGGCGGCGACGCCGCGACAATGAGCACTCGGACTTCTGCTGCGTCGAACGAATAGAAGAGCCAGAGATTGAAGGACGGCACGCGACGTACCCACGCTCGCAGCTGCGGCGGAATCAGCGCCTCGAAATCCCCACAGCCCGGCAAATCGTCCATGGACAGGCTCTTGACGATGGTCGCGAGCGCGGGGCGCGCCCGTTCGAGGTGAAGCCGCCGGAACGTCCGCAGATACCCGGGGGTCAGCCGGACGACTCTGGCCACGGTGCGCCTTCGCCCGTCTCGAGCCACCGCAGATGGTGTGCGATCACTTCGTCCGGCAAGAGCTCGTCGAGCTCGGCAAGTTCTTCCGCCGAAAGCTCCTCCTCGTATTGATAGAGCCGCCGCTGCGGAACCGCCGACGGTGCGGAATCGGACATGAAGCAACCATACCGCGACCGCGGCTCTCGGGCTCGTTTTTTGCGCACTTCGTTGCTGCCCGGAACGAGTCCGATGGCTGGCAATCCGAGGTGCTAGCTCATCACTCGGAGTTCGGGGCAGGACGCCGGAACCGGCGCGGGACCATTTCCGTTGCCCACCAGTTGCCCAGCGCACCGTCACGCGCCGTTCCTTCGCGTTGCGTTCGACGAAATCGACCTCCATCACCTCGAGCACCAGAACCTCGCCCAGCCGTGCTCCGGCGAGCGCTGCGAGATCGATGGCGATCTTCAGCCACCCCGTCGCCTGTTCGACATCGCGAGGAACTCATCGTCGCTGTAGGTCCCTAGGATCTTCGCGCTCCTCTTGAAGAGCCTCGTGATCTTAGGCAGCTCGGTGAGGACACCGACTTCGAGCGCCGCTCGCAATACCGTGCGCACGAGGTTGATCGGGCCTTTCAGTTGGACTCCGCCTGGCGCTCATGCTCCGCGGCAACGCCAGGCGACGGCCGCCCTCCTCTCAGGCAGTCCGTAGTCGATAGTGAAGATGTACGACGCCGCTTCCTTCGAAGCGTCGTTCCTCGACGAGCTGGAGCCCCAGACGCACGCCATCCGGGAGCGACTTCTTGCCGCCGCCGACGATGATGGGCGCGACGAAGAGTTTGATCTCGTCGATGAGGCCCGCCCTGAAGGCGTGCGCCGCGAGCTCGTGGCCACTGATCACCAGGTCACGCGCCCCTCGCAACTTCATCTCGCGAATGCCGTCGACGTCGAACGTCTTCTCGAGCCGCGTCCTCGGCGTCGAGACCTGCTTCAGCGTCTTCGAGTAGACGACCTTGTCGGCTGCTCGCCACATCCCAGCAAAATCGCGCGCCCATGGGGGATCGGATTCGGATGAGCCGAACTGCGTCCAGACCTGCATCGTCTCGTACATGCGCCTGCCGTAGAGATGCGTGCCGACCGGACGCAGCGCGTCGTTGACGAACTGTTGGCGCTCTTCGTCGGGCGACGTCCAGTCGATTTTGCCCTGTTCATCCCCATGTATCCATCGAGAGACCGCGTCGTGAAATAGATGAGTTTCGCCGTCACGTCGTGTGCTCCTTTCGTGTCGCGGACAGGTGCTCGCCGAGGCGGTCGAGCACTTGCGTCGACCCTTCGCGCGCCAGTGGAGACCAGCGCTTCGTCGCCGGGAGGGACGCGGCATCGGCGGGGAGCACGCGGTGCACCACTGTGACTCGCGTTCCGTCGCCGACCTCGGCGAGGATGACGATCGTCTCGATCAGCACGTCGAGCGGCCAGTCGGGGAACATCGGGTGCCGTACCGGGTCACCGTGCTCGTCGACGAATCCGAAGGCGAAGACAAGGCGTTCGTCCGGAACCACGTCGATGAACGTGCCCTTCAAGTAGATCGTCCCCTCGGCGAAGCGGTGTCCGAAGCGGATCGTTCCTCCGGGCCGCGCGTCGAGCTCGCACGAGACGACTTCTGCGCCGTGCGGCCCGAACCACCGCGTGAAGTGTTCGGCCTTCGTCCAAACCTCGAAGACAAGGCCGCGCGGTGCATCAAAGACACGACCAACGACCACGTCCTCAGCGGGGATCGCGTCACCGCTGCTTCTTCGCACGGGCATTTCTCTGCTCCTTGCCGGTGGTCTTTCTGCGTTTCGCCTGGAGCTCTCCCAGGTACATATCGAGACGATCGAAGCTCCCCTCCCAGAAACGACGGTACGCGGCGGTCCAGTCGGCGACCTCGCGCAAGGGGGCCGCTCTTAGCTGGCACGGGCGCCACTGAGCCTCCCGGCCGCGGCCGATGAGGCCTGCGTGTTCGAGAACGCGCAAATGCTTCGAGACGGCTGGGCCGCTCATCGCGAAGGGCGCCGCGAGCTCCGTCACGGTGGCCGGGCCCCTCGTGAGACGCGCAAGGATCGCTCGCCGCGTGGGGTCGGCGAGTGCGGCGAAGGTCGTGCTGAGGCTATCCTGTCGAGCGTTCATCTAACCGTTTGGTTATCTAACCGTACAGTTACCTAACGCACGGTCGTTGTCAAGGGTCGCCGCCCACGACAGCACGCGTCGTGCGGCTACCGGACGAAGAGTCCCCATTTAGACGACCCGCCGCGAGGGGGAGGCGCGTCTAATCTCGTCGAGGCACGGCGGTTGGCAGTTGTCCCGTTCATCAAGGAGCGCCCGGAAGCTCAACAAGAGCGCTTCCATGGCTCCGAAATTCAGCAAAGCATCGAAAAGCGAGGCAACTATGTTCAACGGCGCTCGTTTGTCCATCGCGGCGGCAATATTCTGCCTTCTCTCTGTGTCCATCGCTGGGGGCTGCACGAACACAACG
>DATHEQ010000216.1:0-14116 GCA_035318505.1 Polyangiaceae bacterium
GCTGGGGGGTAGAACCCTCCGCCTCGGGGGTGAATACCCCCGCGTCGCTGCTCCTTGCAGCCAAAGGGTTGGCCGCTCGCGCGGTCTTCGGTTTGGGGATCGCCACGGCCAGCGTCGCCGGATGCGGCGCCGAGTCGGACAAGCAGACCTACGAGCCCGTCGCGCTGGGGATGACCAGCGACGACCCCCCGCTTTACGACGGCGAGACGCAGATCTTCGAGGTGAAGCGCGCCGTGTCGCTGCCCATCACGGTGCCCTCCGAGGCCGACCTGGCGCTGCTGTCACCCGTCGTGCCCCCTTACACGCGAACGCCGTGGATCACCAAGAAGGACGTCAAAGTTCAAGTTTCGTGGACCATTTCCAATCTCGACAAGCAAGCCCACAACATCGAAATTCTTCTCGACCCGTGGAACGAGTTTGCCCGCTACGTGCCGGGTGTGAACGTCGGCGAGGAGGAGACCGTTCCCGATCTTTCGGGCATCGATCTTCTCATGCGCATCGAGGGGATGAGCCGCAAAAAAGGGATCTTCACCTTCGACGACATGGACGAGGTGGCCACCGATCTGGCGACGGTAGAGAACATCATTGGCGCGACGGCGGGGACGATGACGGAAGGTGTGAACGGGCTCGTCAATCACGCGTTCGAGATCCACAACCGCTCGGGTGACAACGATCGCCTCATCAAGGCGTATTTCCCCGCCACGATCGCCGGCCTCGTCGGATTCGACATTGGGCTCCGCGCGTTCGAGCAGAGCAATGTCGCCATCGAGATCATCGTCGAAATCACCGATTTCGCCGGCAACCGCGTGAGCACCGAAGCGCCCCTCAACCTCGACGGAGCGATGTGGATCACGCCTGCGGCGACGCTGACCGCGCCGATGGGCGACGTTCGCTGAGCGTTACTTGTCTTCGCGCGGACCGTGAATCACGAGCACCGGCGTGGTGCTGGTGCGAATGACGTTCTCGGCGACGCTGCCGAGGAGAGCTCGCGCGAGCCCGCGACGGCCGTGCGTCCCGATGACGATGAGGTGCGCATCGATCTCCTTGGCCATGGCGTTGACCTCCTCCCACGCGACCCCCTCGCGCAGGACGGCCTGCATGGGAATGCCCGACGTCTTTTTGGCGTCGACGACGGCGTCGAGTCGACTCTGACCGGCGGTGGCCAGCTGCGCCGCCACTTCCGCACCTGCGATGTAGCCGCCGTCGGCAAATCCCATGGCCGGAATCTGGTAGGCGTGAACGACCGTGATGCTCGCCCCGAACTTTCGAGCGAGCTCGATTCCGAATTCGAGCGCGCGATCCGAGGTTTCGGTGAAATCGGTCGCCACGAGAATGCGTTGGATAGCGAGCATCGGTCCTCCTTACGGGCTGACACGTATCGGGTGTCGCCCTTACATGGGTAGTTGAAACGGGAATGCCGGCGCGCGGCCGCCGTTGCTGCGCCATTGCTGAGCTGCGTTTTGCACGATCGGCCGTCGCAGCTGGGGAGGCGGGTGGGTCATGAGAAAACCGAGAACGATCGTCTCTACCCCGAGGCTCTCGAGACGCGAGAAGAAATCGAGCACCAGGTTGGCGCCTTCCTCGGTGAAGCGCCCGGCCGCGCGCCGACTGCCGGTATCGAGCACGTTGAACGTTCCTTGGATGTCGGCCTCGATCTCGTTCGGTTGATTGAAGAGCGGAACGGTGCTCGATAGGAGGCGACCGACGTCTTGGGCGCTGATGCCGCCGCTGGCGGCGCCGTTCGCACAACCCGTGTGCCCGCGATAATGGTGGGCGAGCTCGTGCCCCAGAACAAAGGCGACCTGTTCGTCGAAAAGGAATTTCTGGCGCGCGAGCTTGCGTGGGTCGAGCGCTTGCGGAAGCGGGAGAAAGCCGGCGGGAGGGCCGCTCACGGTCTTCTGCGCGCGCACTTCGTTGGCGAATCCGGTGGCGAGCTCGCCGTATTTCGCGGTGCCGAAAGTTTCGTCGTAGGCGCGAGCCTCGGAGGTTCGCGCCAAGATGAGGAGGAGCGGCGAGGTGATGCCCATGAATGCCGTTCCGGAGTTGCTGCAGCCGGCGAAGGCGTTCACCTCTTTGGGATCCTCGATGACCTGGAGAGGAATCCCCTGCACCTTGGCGCGTGTTCCCTCCGGCAAATTGGCGACAAGCTCCGCGATCACCGTGGCCGGCTCTTGCCGGAGGAAAGCCGCGCTCGTTCCGCCCGATGCGTCGAAGCTCCCGAACGGGGCAGGAGGGAGCGATGCGCCGGAAGTCGGCGGCGGCAGCGGGGGAGGCTGGGCGGGGGGGGCGGGTCGCGGGCTCGGCTGCCCGGGAGGCGCGCCATAGCCGGGCGGCGGTGCTCCATACCCGGGAGGCGGAGCGCCGTAGCCCGGCTGTAAAGGAGGCGGAGCGCCGTACCCGGGCTGTCCATATTGACCCTGCTGGGGCGGTGGATAACCGGCGGGCTGCCGCGCGGGCGTGGACTGGGTCGAGCAAGAAGCAAGGACCAAGCAAATCAAAGTGCCCCATGGGCGGGGCGGGGGAGTCGAGCGCATCGTCAAACCTCGGCGCGGATGGTAGCGCTCACGCCGAAGTGATCGCTAGGGTAGACGCCGTCGACCGGCCGATCGAAGCACACGTGCGCATCGAGCGGCTCGCCGCGACCGCGGGCGTCGGGGCCACGTACGAAGATGTAATCGATGCGCCGATTCGGCTCGCGCAGATCGCTGGCAAATGGATTGTGGCGGCTGAAGGTCGTCCCTTCGCCGCGGCCGACGATGCCGAATGTATCCGCGAAGTACACGCTCTGACCGCCGAGGGCGCAGAGCCCTTTCATGAAGCGGATCTCGTCGGCCTCGGGCGCGGCGTTGAAATCCCCCACCACGATCGGGGGAAAGCCGTGAATGGGCGCAAGTCGCCTGATGTGCTCGGCGATGGCTTTCACCTGCGCTTGTCGCACGGACCCCTCGTGAAAACGCCAGTTCAAGTGGGTGACGAAGAATGGGACAGGCCCGAAAGGCGCATCGAGCTCGGCGAAGAGCAGGCATCGCGACTCGTCCGTTTCCATTTTCGGTAGCGAGAAAACCTCGGATCGCCGGATGGGAAACTTGGAGAGCGCCGCATTGCCGAACGCGATCCCACCGCTGTCGAACGCCGCGCCATAGGCGATTTCGTAGCCGAGCCCATCGGCGATGAGGCGTGCCTGATCAGGGGCCTCGGTACCGGTTGGTCGCAGCACTTCTTGCAGTCCGACGATGTCCGGCGCGAGCTCCTGAAGGCCCGCCCGAATCCCGTTCAGCCGCTGCACCCATGGCCCACTTTGGTTCCAGATGTTCAGCGTCACGACCCGCACCGTCCGCATCTCCGAACGCTAGCACCGCACCTCTCCAGACGAATCGCGACGGAAGTCGGCCCCGCCACACCACGCGAGCACCGCAACTCGCGCAACACGGCGCCGCTCGACTTACGGAACGCGGCGCAACGCACCTGCAAACCGTTGGAGCTCGAGGGACCGCTCTGCTGCAACCGAGGCTGCGCGAGCGCGCCCCGCATGCGGACGCGGTGCGCAATGGGAGGCGTCTGCACCGACGGCACGGAGCGAAGTCGGTACAGACGACCTGAACGCCGCCGAAGAAGCCGGTCCTGGCTTCTGACGAATCGTGGAGCTGAAGGGAATCGAACCCTCGGCCTCTAGAGTGCGATTCTAGCGCTCTCCCAACTGAGCTACAGCCCCGATAACGCTTGGATTCGTTGTTCTCGTCTAACCTCACCTGGCCCGGCTCTTGACGGGCCGAAGACCGCCGACGTTACCCGTGGCAACGTGGATGTCAAGGAGCCACCCGCAAACGAACCGAAACCGCCGCGGTCTAGGTCAATAGGCGCACAAATGGGCCTTCGCCAAGCCTCACAAACATGCCTGCGCCGTTGACGCCAGGGTTCATATGGTTAGCTTGCGGGCGTCTCGCAGCGTTCGACCCACAGGCAATGTCGGCGGCGAGACGGACATTTCCCACTTCGGAGAACCTGCCATGGGCAAGATCATTGGAATCGACCTCGGAACGACCAACAGCGTGGTCGCGGTGATGGAAGGCAAAGAGGCCAAAGTCATCGTCAACGAGGAGGGCGCACGTTTGACTCCTTCCGTCGTCGCCTGGGACGACAAAGGCGAGATTCACGTGGGCCAGATCGCCAAGCGGCAAGCCGTCACCAATCCCGAGAACACCGTCTACTCGTCGAAGCGCTTCATGGGCCGTCGCTTCGAAGAGGTGCAAGACGAGATGAAGCGAGTTCCCTTCAAGGTCATCAAGGGCAAGAATGGCGACGCTTGGTTCAACGTGCGGGGCAAGGAAGTGTCGCCCCCCGAGGCCGCGGCCAAGGTTCTGCAGAAGCTGAAGAAGGCCGCGGAAGACTACATCGGTGAAAAGGTCAGCGAGGCCGTCATCACCGTTCCTGCTTACTTCAACGACGCTCAGCGCCAGGCCACCAAAGACGCCGGTAAGATCGCCGGGCTCGACGTCAAACGCATCGTCAATGAGCCGACCGCGGCGGCTCTCGCCTACGGGCTCGACAAGAAGAGCAACGAGGTCATCGCCGTCTACGACTTCGGCGGCGGCACCTTCGACATCTCCATCCTCGAGGTCGGCGACAACGTCGTGCAGGTCATCTCGACCCATGGTGACACGCACTTGGGCGGCGACGACATCGACATTCTGATCATGGATTGGCTCATTGCCGAGTTCCGCAAGGACACCGGCATCGATGTGGGCAACGACAAGATGGTCATTCAGCGGCTGAAAGACGCCGCCGAGCAAGCCAAGATCGAGCTTTCCTCGAAGATGGAGACCACCATCAACCTGCCCTTCCTCACCGCCGACGCGAGCGGACCGAAGCACCTGCAAAAGCAGCTCACGCGATCAAAGCTCGAGCAGATGATCACCCCGCTCGTCGAACGTTCGATGGAACCGGTGCGCAAGGCCCTGAGCGACGCCAAGAAGACGGCCGCCCAGATCGACGAAGTGGTGCTGGTCGGTGGTTCGACCCGCGTGCCCCTCGTGCAGGAGACCGTCAAGAAGTTCTTCGGCAAGGACCCGCACAAAGGCGTCAATCCCGACGAGGTCGTGGCGGTCGGTGCGGCCGTGCAAGCGGGCGTACTTTCCGGTGACGTCAAGGACATGGTTCTGCTCGACGTCACACCGCTTTCGCTCGGCGTCGAAACGCTGGGCGGCGTGATGACGGTCATGATTCCGCGCAACACCACCATCCCCACGCAGAAGAAAGAGATCTTCTCGACGGCAACCGACAACCAACCGTCGGTCGAGGTGCACGTTCTCCAGGGCGAGCGCACCGAAGCTCGTTACAACCGCACCCTCGGCCGGTTCCATTTGGAGGGCATTATGCCGGCTCCGCGCGGCGTGCCCAAGGTCGAAGTCACTTTCGACATCGACGCCAACGGCATTCTCAGCGTGCACGCCAAGGACACGGCGACGAGCAAAGACCAGCGCATCACCATCACCGCCAATTCCGGCCTCAGCGAGGACCAGATCAAGAACATGGTCAAAGAGGCGGCCGACCACGAGACGGAAGACAAAGAGCGTCGCGAACAGATCGACCGCCGCAACAAGCTGGACAACCTCTGCTACACGCTCGAAAAGACGATGTCCGAAAACAAGGACAAGATCCCGGCGGGCGACGTTGCCACGCTGGAAGGTCTCGTCAAGGAGGCGCGCTCGGCCATCGAAAAGCAGGACGACGAAGCAGTCAAAGCGGCGTCGGACAAGCTCGAAAAGGAAGCACACCGCCTCGCCAGCGTCATGTACCAAAGCGCGGCTCCGGGCGGTCCGGGTGGGCCCTCGGCGGACGGCCCTGCCGCAGGCGACGGCGCGCCGCCCCCGCCCGACAACAAAGCGGGCGAGAAGAAGGGCGGCGTGATCGACGCCGAGTTCGAAGAGACCTCGTAGTCGACGGGGTCACACCAAGCAGCGAAACCGCCACGCCAATCGCGTGGCGGTTCGTTTTTGTGTGTCGGAGAGAACGGTTCTCAGCGTCCGGCGGGCGACAGCTGTACGCGTCGCGCAGCCTCGAACCGACTCGCGATGTCGCGCCAGTTCCAGACATTCCAGACCGCGTCGAAGAACGCAGTCTTCTGATTCTTGTACTGAAGATAGTAAGCGTGCTCCCAGGCATCGAGGACCATGAGCGGCACGCCGCCTTGGCTCAGATTCGATTGATGGTCGTAGATCTGCGTCGTGAGGAGGCGCCCCCCGAGCGGTTCCCAGACGAGGGCCGCCCATCCCGAGCCCATGATGGAGGAAGCGACCTGGTTCAGCTGCTTCTTGAACGGCTCGAATCCACCGAAGTCCCGATCGAGAGCGGCGCGAAGCTCACCTTCCGGCTGTCCGCCACCCTTGGGCGTCATGTTCGACCAGAAAATGGAGTGAAGGATGTGCCCCGAGAGGTTGAACGCGAGGGCCTTTTCGAGCGCGGCGATTTTCGTGAGATCCCCTCGGGCCCTCGACTCATCGAACTGGTCGAGCACCTCGTTGGCATTCTTGACGTACGTCGCGTGGTGCTTGCCGTGGTGCAGCGCCATGATTTCGGCCGAAATATGCGGCTCGAGCGCGCTGACGTCGTAGGGCAGTTCCGGAAGTTGATACTTCGGCATGGGAGCTCCTTGCTCGCGAGCGATCGCGAGGTCTGTGTCGTTCGCGCGCTAGGCGGGCGCGGCCTAAAAGCGGTACGCTTCTCGGGGCCACGCTGCATTCGGTCGAACGGCCGGCCCCGCCGAAAATGCCGCTTCGGTGACATTCTCGCGCCATGGCGTGCCTCGACCGTCGAGGGTAACCTGCCGCCATGCCCTCTACCCACGACGTCGGCGGTGCTTCCGGATTCGGTCCCATCGTGCGCGAGGCCGGCGAACCGCCCTTTCACCACGAGTGGGAAGCGCGCGTTTTCGTACTCAATCGGCGGCTCATGCAGCGCGGTTTTTACAACCTCGACGAGTTTCGCTTTGCGGTCGAAAGGATGCCGCCCGAGGCCTACTTGAATACGACCTATTACGAGAAATGGTTCGACGCGATCGAACGGCTTCTCGCCGAAAAAGGAGTCATGCCGTGACGGCGCGCTTCAAGGCCGGCGACCGCGTGCGCACCCGCGCCGCCAATCCCGAGGGGCACACGCGCCTGCCGCGCTATCTCTGCGACCGAAGGGGAACGATCGAGACCGCACATGACGTCTATCCGCTGCCCGATGAGCGCGCCAAGGGCGTGAGCCTCGAGCTCTGCAAGAAAGAGATGCTCTACACGGTCGTTTTCGATGGCCGCGAAGTGTGGGGTGAGCAATCGGCCGAGCCCCTCTCGGTTTCAGCCGACCTTTGGGACACCTACCTCCATGCGGAGCAACCAACATGAACGATGAGCACGACCACGATCATGACCACGAGGGGCATGGGCAGAGTGCGTCGATGGCGAGTCGGGTGGCGGCGCTCGTCGCCAAGCTCGAGGCCAGGGGCATCCTGACCGGCGCCGAGCTCGACGCCGCTGCCGAATCCTTTCTCACGAGTACGCAGCGCGCGATGGGCCCGGCCCTCGTAGCCCGGGCATGGGTCGACGGCGCCTTTCGCGCGCGTCTTTTGACCGACGCCAATGGCGCGCTCGACGAGCTCGGCATCGATATGACCCACTGGGCAAAGGTCAAGCTGCGCGCCGTCGAAAATACCGACCGCGTGCACAACGTCATCGTCTGTACCCTCTGCTCTTGTTACCCCGTCGCGCTCCTCGGCCCATCGCCGAGCTGGTACAAGAGCCTCGCCTACCGCTCGCGCGTCGTGCGCGAACCGCGCGCCGTATTGGCGGAATTCGGGGTCGAGCTTGATCCAAGCATCGACCTGCGCGTCTGGGACAGCACCGCCGACCTACGCTACGTCGTCATTCCGCGTCGTCCCGAGGGGACCAACGGCGCCGGCGAGGCGGAGCTTGCCGCGCTCGTGACGCGCGATGCTCTGATTGGTACGGCCGTGTGCAGGGTCTAGGCACCGAACCTCGACCGGCGACATCTCCGCTTTCCAATTGCCCTGGCCTGTGGCAGAACGGGGGCCCCGCGAACCGTCCGGAAAAGCGGAACTTTCAAGCAGATCAGAGTTTGCGCCATTAGCTCAGCTGGATAGAGCGACGGCCTCCGGAGCCACTTTCGAGGCGGAAACCAGCGAGTTTCAGCGCAATTCGCAATCCGGATTGAGTGCGCCGGATGGCGTAAATCACGCGGTGTCGGATAACCCGCTACTTTTGCCTGTTACGAATGCTCGGCCGTGGTTCGTCGTCGTCGCGGAGCTGGCGGGGCTGGCCACCGCGTTGCCGCTGGGAGCTCTGGACGGTCTCGCCCGGGCGGGTGGATGATGGGCGCCTTGGCAAAGCCCAAAACGAAGCTGCCGCACGCTCGCTGGACGGAGCGGGCCATCGACGTTGCGTTCATGTATGCGCATCCCGGTTATCGCGACGCAACGGTCACGTCGCGACGAATCTGGGCGCTCGCTGAGCGTCTCATCGATCCCGAAACTTCACCGGCCGAGCGCGCCGAGATCATCGCAGCGGTCGCACGTGCGCGGCGCGGACTAGGCGACCGGCGCACGCTCGTCGCCACCGACGATCGCGGGCTCGCCAAGTTACTCGCACTCATCAAAATCGTGCGCCGATCCTGGAAGTACGCGGCAAACTTCGGTCTTAAGGACGCTTCGCAGGTCGCGGCGAACTCGTTCGGCACGGATTATCCGGAGGACGCCGCGCTGTTGGACCTCGAAGCCCTCGCCGTCGCCATCAAGGAATGGCCGAAGTCTGACCCTGGATCCAAGAGCGGCGGCGGGGACGGGAAGTACAAGGCCATTGCCAAAGCCGTCGAGCGAACAAGCTTCGCCAAGAAGTGGACCTCGATCAAGACGGACTGTTCCGACCAAAAAAGCGGTCGCCCCAAACCGACCGGCAAAAGAAAAACGCACGCACCCGCAAAGTAGCGGGCCGCTACCGATTGCCGATAGGTCGAATCCAATCTAATTCAACAAGAGCGACGCGCGGCCACAAGCCCAGCCCGCTCAGATCATAGGTGCATCCATGGACCGAATCGCGATCAATACCGACATTCAGCTCTCGCCTAAGGCAGTCCGCGTGCGGGCTGGCGTGGCGGTGCACGTCGTGGCTGCGCGCGCGAACGTGGCGATCGGCACCGTCCGCACCTACGAGCTCGATCCTCAGGCTGTGACGCCGCCGAAGAAAGCGGCGCTGGATCCGGTCTACGCCCAGCTCGCTAGGCAGTAGCCCCAAAAGTTTTGCGCTCCGACCGGCAATGCTGACGAGGCCAGCCGGAGGGAGCGCGGGAGAACAGGTCAATGCTGACAGACATTCTTCGTCCCGGCAAGAGCCGGATCAAACCACTCTCTAAAGCCGAGAAGCGCAAGCGCCGAGCCGAACGCGCTGCAGAAAAGCGGGCGACTCAGTCCCAGAGCGAACAGCTGAGCGCCATCAAGAGCAGCCCTGGGCTTGGGCCTCACGTGCGCCGCGGGTTCTCTGACACGGATGCCGGCGCGGACGCATTCGCCGCGTGGAACTCGCAGATCTCGGATGCGAAGCGGCTCCGCTATCGAAAGCCCCACCACGGCTGGAAGGTAGCGTCATGAGTGCCCCCGGCACGCTGCCGCCGTATGTCGTGGCCTTCGGCGAGATTATCGAGGCTGCCGCAGATCGCGGCGCACTCAAGGCGCTGGAACGCGCTGGCGAATTCTTCCGCCCCGCACCGCCAACGCTGCTCGATACCGCAGGAATCGCGCGCGAGCTCGGCGTGTCGGACGTGCACGTTCGCAAACTGACGAACAAGAAAGAGAATGGCATGCCGTTCGTCCGCGTCGGCGATTGCCGACGGTACGAGCTTGCGGCCGTCCTCGAGTGGCTACGCGCGCAGCCGAAGCCGGAGAGCGAGGCGGACCAATGAGCGGTGCCGCGCTTAGCTCAGCCTCTGAAATACGCGCCTGCTCTGAATGCAAGCGGAGCATGTTTCTGCCCGATGTCGGTCAGCACGACCACATGGGTGTGTGCGTGGCGTGCTACCGCAAGCTGCACGCAGCGGCATCAATTCGGGCGGCGCGTGCGACGCAGGAAGAAGCGCCGTCGCACTATCAATGGGCATCGTTTGATGCGCCCGAACTCCGAGATCGGGTGAAGCCTCCGAGCGCGATTGAAAAGGCGTTCGGGGCGACAAGCGGTAGCGTTTTGCTGTACGGCCCAGCCGGCTCGGGCAAAACTTCTCTAGCCGTTTCGATTGCGCATCGGCGGGCCTCCCTTCAGGTGGCGGTCCAGCACCCCTCCTGCCACTTCCCCGATTTTCGTACGTGGCGAGGGACGTTCGTCACCAGCATGGAGCTCGCGCGGGCTCGCTCCCAGCACCGTTTGGGAGAGGGGGAAGCGGCGCCGATCAAGGCAGCCGTTGGCGCCAGGCTTCTGATCCTCGACGAGCTCGGCGCCGAAATCGGCCGCGACTCTGCGACGGCGGAAGTAATCCATCGACGGCACGAGCAAGACCGCGACACCATCTATACGACGCCGTTCGCGCTCGCCGATCTCAGCCGAAAATATGGCGACGGGATTTGTCGCCGTCTGGTCGAAGGCGGAACCGTCATCGCGCTCGGAGGGATGAAACTATGATCTACCCTGCTGGTCAAAAGCTGCTGGCAGTCGTGGAATGCCTGTTACCCAGGCTCGACGATGCACAAGCGGAGCGCGCTCTTCGATTCATGATGAACCTCGCCGGCGAGGGGAGCATACGCGACGCCGCTGAGCAAAAACGCCGTGAGGCCGAGCGCTCCGTCGAAGAGCAGGCGCTGGCTTCGGCTGGTGATCCAGTCGCAATCGCGCGCCGCGCTCGGGAACCAGCGTGACACGTGGGCGACAAGGGAAGGAAATTGGACGTGATCCTCAGCCCAGCCGGCGGCATCAACACCGACGCTAGGATCGTGGCGATCAACTTGCTGCGCTGCGAGAACAAGAAGGGCGTCTCGTGGCACAGCCTCGACACACAGCAGAAGGAAACCGGCCTTCCCCGACGACGGTTAGTGGCGGCCATCGCCGAGCTCGAGGCGGCCACCGGCCCGGTCAGGCTTTCGGTGATTCGGCGGTGTCGCGCCGACGGTCCAGGCAGGGCGCCCAACGTCTACAGGTTGGCCGTCTACCTGAGTTCCAAGGTGGAACTCAAGTCAGGTGGGGAGCTGAGTTCCACACCGGCACTCAGCAGCGGCCGACCTGAGTTCCAAAATGGCCGACCTGAGTTCCAAAATGGGGGGGAGCTGAGTTCCGACGGTGGCACGGGATCTCACTCAGGGATCTCACTCATTCTGGAACCTACTCATAGGGAGCCGTCCAAGCCCAAAAGTGTTGCTAGGGCGAAGCACCGGAGACCGGAGATCCCGATTCCAGGCGACTTCGCTCCGAACGAGACCGCCTACACCTTTGCCGTGCAGTTCGGGTTCGACAAGGCGCGCGTCGACGCAGAATCGCTGAAGATGCGACTCGATGCCGAGAAGAGCGATAAGCGCTGGCGAGACTGGCAAGCGGCCCTTCGAAGCTGGCTCGTCAAGGCCAAGGAGTTCGAGGACCGCGACCAGCAAAGGGGCGTCCGCCCGGGTCAACCGTATCTCCAGCCGCGTGCGAAGGACGGCGAATACGACTGGCGTGATGATGTGCCCGGAACCGGCGGACCAAAGCCAGCCCTCCCTGACACGCAGCGTCAGAGCTGATTGCCGATAGCCAATAGCCTTCCCAGAATCTTCTAACGACAGTCATTCAGCTATCTCAGCCGCCTTTCAGCGCACGAAACCGCTGCGGAATGCGCTGAAACTCGCTCAAACGTAACTGATTAAAAGTAGCAACCGACTCGCGCCAACGATTTCAGACAGTTGGCGAAGGCACCGATCCATGCCGAAACCGTTACCCGCAATCCTACCCGCGCCGCCGCCCGACGAAGCGCTCGTCACCGCACTCAGCGCCGAGACGGGCATTGCTGCCACCACGGTGCGCGCCTGGCTCTCCGGCGCATGCGCACCGGCCCACGTGCGGGAGCCGCTCACCGAGGCGCTCTGGCGCCCGCTAGGTGGCGTCAACGGCCGCGTACTCGTCCGACGCGCTGAAAGCGCGGCAGCGCCCATCGTCGCGCGCAAGGGGGCAGCATGATCGCGCCCCACACAGATTTCCCTCGAACGTCGCGGCTCCTGATCCGCTGCGTTCGGGGTGAGAGGCGAGGCAGCTCCCTGCCCCGTCGCCACTCCGCGGCACCGGCTTCTTATGCGGAAAGCCGGTGCCGCGCGGTGGCCTATCCCGCCGCAACAACGCTCGTCTGCCGCGCTTTCAACCCTCGAGGTGCACAAGTGACTAACGTTATTCGCCGCGAGTTCCTGGACGCTCTGAGAGGCGACGGCAAAGCCCGCGCCCAACTCGTCGAGGATCTACGGGCAGCGTCCGCCCTGCTCACCGAGACCGCCATCGAGGGGCAGCTGGACGAAGCCATGCGCATTCGCGTTGCGCACACCGTCGCTGGCCACCTGCTCGATGCTGCACAACGGCTCTGTGAGCACGTCCGCACCTCCGCGGACGGTCGTTGCAGGTACTGCCTCACGCTCATGCTGGGGGAGGACCGATGACCATCGAGCAAAGCCACGACAAGGCGCGCACGACGCTCCCCCGCTCGAGCGACGCCACGACGCTTCCAACGGACCCTGAACGGCCCGCCTGGCGCCAACCAGACGGCCGTGTCGGGCCCCGTAACGAGCTGGCGCGATTCAGAGCGTTCAAAGAGCAGGCGCGCAAAGACCTGCGGGCGTCGCCCGGTGCCGACGCTGTCGCCGATGATATGTGGCGCACGTACCTTGGGCTCCTCCGGTGGCTCCGGGCTCACGGGCTATCGGATGGCCCGCTCGTCATCCGAGACGCCGTGCTCTTCGCCCGCCACACCGCGTTGGAGGCGTTTTGGTCGTCACGCTCGGCGGAGCTCGGCAGGGAGACCGCCGAGGGTCAGGGGGCGGAGGACAGAGCCTCCAAGCACGGCCAACGGGTCGAGCGTCTGTCGGTGACGATCCACGACCTCTCGAACACGGCGACGCGCAAGCCGAAGAAAGGTGAGCTCCCGTTCTGGCTCGAGGCCGATCCCACACCGGCGAACGCACCCGCCGGCGAGGAGGCGAAGCCATGAAAGCCCGCCCCACATCCTTCGTCGGCTTTCTCTCCAGGCTCGGCGTTAAGCTCGAACCCGGTCAGCTCGCCTTCTGGGCGGTCGCGGTGGACGGCGTCGACCCCTGCGATCTTTCTGGTGAGGCGAGGGAGTTGGCACGCGGCGAGATCTTCAGCTGCGAACGCATCTCGCCCGAAGCTCGCGCCGCCGCGGTCGTGGCAACGGTGAAAGGGGCCGGCGTTGGCTTCTCTTACGCGGGCGGGCTCTACATGCTCTACGCGGCGCTGACCGGCGATCATGACGGCGCCCCCGGCGAGGTGAGGCCCGCCCTCGTCTGCGCACCGGACATGAGGCTCATGCGCCAAGTCGTGCGCTTTGCGTTGGGCGCCGCGCAATCGGAGCGCAGCATCCGAAGCCGCCTCGAGAACGTGACCGCCGACGGATTCACCCTTCGACGCGAGGACGGCCGGCTATCTGGCGTGGAAGGCAAGCCAGCCACGGCCGGGGGCCGAGCAACACGCGGCGCCCGATGGGTTGCGGCGCTGCTCGACGAGGCGGCATTTTTCAAAGACGCGGATTCAGGCATCGTCAATGACGCGGACATTTTCGGCAGCGTCGGGCCTCGTAATCGGGGGATCACGCTCATCGGATCTACGCCGTGGTCCGAAAGCGGATTGCTTTGGTCTTTCTACACGCAGAATTACGGCAAACCGACGAACGCGATCGCGGCGAAGCTGCGCACCGAAGTGGCCCGCACGGATCCGAAGGTGCTCGCGTACGTGCAACGAGAGCGCGAACGCGACCCTGAGAATTGCGCTCGCGAGCATGATTGTGAGTTCCTGCCGCGCGGCAGTGCAGCGTTCTTCGACCCAGAAGCGGTAGACGCTTGCATCGTGGGGGCAGCATGACCAAAGGAGCTTCGTTTCTCGGTGGTGACCTC
>DATHEQ010000217.1:0-60824 GCA_035318505.1 Polyangiaceae bacterium
ACACACCGAGTGGACATTCGATCCAAGCGCAAGGGATCCAGCCCGACATCTTGGTCGAGTCGAGCCGCGTCGCGACGGCGCCGTCGCGCATCACCCGCGAACGAGACTTGGAAGGGCACCTGCCTGCCGAGGGAGAGGCGACGGCCCGCAGCACTGCCCCGGTGTTTCGCAGCCCCACGCCCTCCGAACGCGAGAAAGGTGCCGAGCCGGAACCAGGTCCGCGCACGGCGGCGGATGTTCCTGTCAACCCGGTGGGCGGGCAGGATTTCGCGCTCTCCATCGCGTACCAGGTCGTGCGCGGGGTACTGACGCCAAAGCGATAGGCTATGCGGCTTCGCCACGCGCGGCACTGCGACCGGCGATGAGACCGGAACGAACGGCATCGAGCAGCGTGCGCGGCGCGTCGGCCACGGCGTCCCCCGCAGCGTAGAGAGTCCCCGAACGGGATCCATCCGCCGCGCGCAGCCGCCCCGATTCGTCGACCCAAATACCAACGCGCTCGAGCCCAGCGGCCGCGCGTTGACCGGACCATGCGAATGCCTCGAAGGGTGCTCCGTGCGGCGATCCGCTCGTCACGAGCGGCTCGCCGCGCATGGCGAGCACCGCCGGACAGGCCAGCGACAGGGCGAAGGGTCGATGGGGAGCGAAGTGAATTCCTCCGCCGACGAGCCCGCCGATCGTGAGCACGGCAGCGTCGGCATCGATGGCGTCGCCCGATTCGAGCTCGATCCGCAGCGGCGCCGGAACTCCCCCATTCGACGTCACGCGGGCCGCCCACGTCGACACGCAGGTGGCGTCCATGCGCCGGAGGAGCTCGTCGCGTGCCGTTTCGAACCGCAGCCCGGCGACGCCACCAGGAGGAGAAAGCGGTTCGCCCACCGGTTTGCCAAGCTCCGCGGCAAGCCGTGCGCTCACGCCGGTTTTCGTGCCGAGCCAAGGACCCAGCATGACGGCACACGTGTTCTCGAGGGCGGGCGCAGCCTTGAGTCGATCGACCAGCCACGCGACGCGCCCGGGGTCATCGTGCAGAGCGGCGAGGTCGGCGTCGGGAGCGACGACTTCGCGCGCATGCCGTAGCACGTCGACCCTCACCGGTGAAAAGCGGAGGCTGCGCGATGTTGCCCACGGCTCGGCACGCCACGCACGCGCGAGACCAGCCGCGTCCCACGCAGGCCGCGACGCATCGACCACGGCGACGACGCCGTTTCGGAACGCCCCGAGGTCGAGCAATCCGCGGTCGCGCCCGCGTGATGCGCGCAGCAGCCCGGCGTTCGTCGCCAGTTGGCAGCCCTCCTCGGTGAGCTCCCATGCCCCGAGCGCGTGCACGAACGAGAGCACCCCCTCGCGCGATGCATCGAGTGCCGCGAAGCTCGGTCCGTCGAGGGCCCCCGAGGCGAGCGCGGTGGCGCCGGGCCGGCCGACCACGACGACAACGGTCGCTCCGGCGTCACGCGCGGCGTGGGCTGCTGCCGTGCCGCTCGCGCCGCCGCCGATGACGACGACGCGCCGGCTCACTCTGCCTCCTCGATCACCGGCCCGAGCTCGGCTCGGAGCGCGGCGAGTCCGAGCGCCTCTTGTTGAGCTTGCAGAGGACCGACGGCGACGGCGCGGGTGCTTGCTTGGCGCGCCAAAAAACGCAACGCCTGGCGTGCCCCGTCACGCGGCGCGAGCTGCCGCTCTTCGGCGACGATCTGTCCGCAGCGCGCCGCACATCGCATGCCGCCGCACGCGCCGAGCCCGAGCCGGGTGCGGCGCGCCACGTCGTCGACGGTGGCCGCCCACTCTTCGCGGATCACGTGGCGCACTTCCGCTTCGATCACCGGCTCGCATGCGCAAACGACGACGGCTTCTGCCGGGCGCGCGGCGATGCGCTCCGCGATCACTTCCGACCTCGCACCGTGGCGGTAAACGAGCCGGGCAGCAGCGACCGCGTCGATTCCGAGGCGCTCGGCGAGCGCGTGCCGGGAGACGGTCCGTTCCCCGCCGGGAAGCGGCGCGGTGTGGGTGCGACAAGGTGACCCTCCTCGCTCGAGCCGCGTCACGAGCACGTCGGTCATCTGCTCGGCGAAGATGCGATAGCTCGCGAGCTTGCCGCCGATCATCGAGAAAAGCCCGGGAGCGCCATCTTTGGCGTGGTCGACGACCCGGTGATCGCGCGAGAGCGCGTCCTCACCGGGTCCGTAGGCGTAGAGCGTCGGCCTTACGCCGGCGGTGGTGCCGATCGCACGCGCCGTTTTCACGGCGGGGAAGACGGTGGCCACACCTTCGATGAGGTAGCGGACTTCGTCGGAGGTGGCGCGCACATCGTCGAGATCGCCATAGAAGTCATCGTCGGTGGTACCGAGGACGGTGACGTTCTGCCATGGCTCGACGAAGATCTGCCGCCCATCGATGGCGCGGGCGATGATGCCGTAATTGCTGAGACGGCGATCGAAGATAACGTGGATGCCCTTGCCGGGGCGCACGCGCGCGGCCTCGACGGGAATCGACGCCGCCAATGCCGTCA
Source organism: Polyangiaceae bacterium (assembly GCA_035318505.1). Taxonomy (GTDB): domain Bacteria; phylum Myxococcota_A; class Polyangia; order Polyangiales; family Polyangiaceae; genus DASWDH01. Next base: position 2,507 of record DATHEQ010000217.1, read on the forward strand.
ACGTGCTCCACGCGCCGGTTGCGTTGACGACCGCGCGCGCCTTGACCACGACGCTCGCGCCCGTGAGTAAATTCTTGGCGCGCACCCCGCGCACGGCGCCGCTCGCGTCGCGCAGGATTGCCTCGACGGTGGTGTGGGTGTGGACGCGAGCCCCGCGTTCGGCCGCGTCCACGGCATTGGCGACGCAGAGCCGGCTTCCGTCGATGCCCCACTCATCGAACGAAACACCTCCCACGAGGCCCGCACCCTTTTCGCGCCCTCCGAAAAGGCCGGGTTCGATGCGAAAGAGCTCGTCGGGGGAAAGGCGCGCGTGCGGCTTGCCGTGCTTCAGCGGCTGAAAAGCGTCGTACGCTTCGAAGAACGCGTCGACGAGCTCGAGGCGCGTTCGCTCCGTCCCTTCGCGGCCGATGGGAATGAGAAAAGGGACGCGAAAGAGAAGATGTGGAGCAATCGCCTGGATATGCCCCGAGTCGAGACACGACGTGCGGGTGACCTCGGGGTCGTCGGTCAGGTAGCGCGGCCCGCCGTGGATCATGCCGCTCGAGTTGCCACTCGCTCCGAAGGCGAGATCGTTGCGCTCGAAGAGCGCCGCGGAGAGCCCGCGCAAGGTGAGATCGCGCAGGACGCCTGTCCCGTTGACCCCTCCGCCGATGATGGCGACGTCGACGTCGACGGGCGCCGTGCCGCTCACGTGCCGGAGCCCGGCGGAGGCGTGCTCCGCCAGTTACGCCGGCTGGGCGGCTCGGTACCGAGCCGGATGGCCCAGCTGAGTTTGATCAAATTCTTGAGTACGTTGGGGACGCGCTTCAAGAGGTTGATGGACGGGGGGCGCTTCTCGACGACGTGGACCGGAATCTCCTCGATGGGGATCCGGGCGCGATAGGCGCGAATGACGAACTCGCTGGCGAACACGTCGCGATCGACCAAGCAGTCGGCAACGATGTCGATCAGCGCGGCGCGCCGGAAAGCCTTGAGCCCGTGCGTGTCGGTGCCCCGAAAGCCGAGGCTCACGCGCAAAAGGTTGGTGTAAACCAAGCTCGCCGCGTGGCGCGCCCAAGGGCGAGCGTCTTCGGCGCCGGCGATCAGCTTCGAGCCGATGACCATGTCGAAGCTTCTCGATTTCAAGAGCTCGAGCGCGCGCGCGTGAAAGTCGGCGTCGCAGAGGTCGATCTCGTCGCAGATGACGTACTCACCGAGCGACTCCAAGATGCCCTGTTTCAGCGCCTTGCCGTAGTTGGGCTCGCCGATCGACAAGGACCGCACCTCGGGATACTTGGCCGAGAGCTCCTGGGCGATAGCGACCGTCCGATCGCGCGAACCATTTTCGGCGAGGATGATCTCGTAGTTCCAACCGAGGGGCGAGAGTCGTTCCCTCAGGTCGACGACGGCCGAGTGGAGGATCCCCTCTTCGTTGTAGATGGGAATGACGATCGAGATTTGGGGGGCTAGCGCGGTCATCCAGGTGTCTCGGGCGCGATCGGTGCGGCCGGGGGCCAAGCGCTCGATCGACGCGCGGGGGTGCGTGGGGCCCGGCTATATAACACACCCGCTGCGGCTTTCGGGTAAGCGCTCGGCGAATTGGTCGATTGCGATCGACGGGCATGAAGGACGGGCGCGTCGTCCTATGCGACGTCGCCCCAGTTGACCCCGCTGCCGATATCGACGTCGAGGGGGACGTCGAGCGGGTAAACGGTCTCCATCGCGCGTTTGACCGTCTCCATCGCTTGCGGCACCGCCGCTTCTGGCACCTCGAACACGAGCTCGTCGTGCACGGTGAGCACCATGCGTGCGCCAGGAACTGCCGGTTCGCGCAGACGGATCATGGCAAGCTTCAGGAGATCAGCGGCCGTCCCCTGGATGGGGGTGTTCTGGGCGATGCGTTCGGCCGCCGCGCGCAACATGCCATTGGACGATCGAATGTTGGGAAGAAGGCGCTGACGGCCGAAAAGGGTGCGCACCGTTTCTCCGCGCCGCGCCGTCTCCAGCGTTTCCTCCATGAAGGCGTGTACCCGGTGGTAACGCTTGAAGTACGCCTCGATGAAGGTCGCTGCCTCGGGCCGCGAAATGTCGAGCCGCTTCGCGAGCGCGACCTCGCCCATCCCGTAGATGACGCCGAAGTTGATCGTCTTGGCCATGCGCCGCATCTCGTCGGTGACGCCGTCCGCGGGCACGGCGAAAACCTCCATGGCCGTGCGGGTGTGCACGTCCTGCCCCGTGCGAAACGCGTCGACGAGGACGGCGTCTTTCGAGAGATGAGCGAGCACGCGCAGCTCGATCTGCGAATAATCGGCGCTGACGATGCGCATTCCGGGCGGGGCCACGAAAGCACGTCGAATGGAGCGCCCGAGATCGCTGCGGATCGGGATGTTCTGCAGGTTGGGGTTGTTCGAGGAAATGCGCCCCGTCGCCGCGACCGCTTGACTCCACTCCGTGTGGATCCGACCGGTCGCCGGATTCACGAGGCTCGGTAGCGCGTCGATGTACGTGCCTTTGAGCTTCGAGAGCTGCCGGTGTTCGAGCAGAATGCCGGGCAGCGGGTGATGCTCCGCCAACTGCTCGAGCACGTCGGCATCCGTCGACCGCCCGGTCTTGGTGCGCTTGATCGGCTTCAGGCCGAGTTCGTCGAACAAGATGACCTCGAGCTGGCGCGGAGAGCTGACGTTGAACTCGCGCCCCGCCAGCTCGCGCGCCTTGATTTCGAGGCGCACGATCTCGGCATCGACGTTCTTGCGCAACCGATCGAGCTCGCTGAGATCGACGAAAACGCCGATTCGCTCCATCTCCGCCAGCACCGGCGAAAGGGGCGTCTCGATTTCATCCATCACCCGCGCCGCGCCCTGTCGTTCCACCTGGGGACGGAGCCGGTCGGCGAGTCGCCACGCCGCCTCGACGTTGGATCCCGCATGACGCGCCGCGAGCTCCACGTCGATCTCGTCGAATCCGAGACGGTGACCGCGCGTGCGCGCCGTCATCTGCTCGAAAGTGGACAGCGTATCGTCGAGCTCGCGCTTGGCGATCGCGGCAAGCTCGTGGGACGTCTCCGAATCGAGCAGGTAGCTCGCGATCATCACGTCGAAGGTGGGGCCGGCGACGATCATGTCGTGACGCCCGAGCGCCACCTCGATGTACTTCATATCGTGCCCCGCCTTGGCGACCTGCTCGTCGCGAAGGAGCGGACCCAGCACCTCGCGCACCTCATCCAGCGTGAGCTGCTTCGGCGCACCGATATAGCGGTGACCGATCGGGATGTAGAAACCTTCTCCCGCGCTGACCGCCACCGCGACGCCGAGCAGCACGGCGCGCATCGGCTCGGGCGACGTGGTCTCGATGGCGACCGCCACGCGCGGCGCCTGCTTGGCTCGTAGAACGAGCTCGCGCAGCTCGTCCAAGGTGGCGACAGTGCGGCATTGCACCGGCTCCTTCGGTTTTGCGTCCCGCCCCGGTACTGCGCCGGCGGGGATGCTGTTGATCATCCGCTGAAAACCGAGCTCGGTGTAGAGGTCGCGCAAGCGCTCGAAATCGGCGCCGCCGTAGCGCAGCGCTTCGAGATTCCATTCGATCGGCTCGTCATCGCGCAGCGACACGAGCTTTTGCGAAAGACGCGCGTTCGCCTCGTTCTCTTCGAGCACTTCGCGCAGGCGCTTTTTCGTGATTTCTCCGAGGTGCGCGTAAATGCCGTCGAGGGTGCCGTACTTTTGGAGGAGCTCGCACGCCGTCTTCGGCCCCACCGACCGCACGCCAGGGATGTTGTCCGACGAGTCCCCCATCAACGCGAGCATGTCGCGCATCTGAGCGGGCGGTACGCCGAACTTCTCCGTCACTTCGGGCACGCCGTACGTCTTGTCGCGCATCGTGTCCCACATGGAGACGCGATCGGAAACGAGCTGCATCAAGTCCTTGTCGGCCCCGAGGATCACGACGAAAAGGCCCGCCTCCTGCGCGAGACGCACCACGGTCGCGATCAGATCGTCGGCCTCGACCCCGTCGCGCTGGAAGATGGGGATTCGGTACGCCTCGACGATCTCTCGCGAACGCTCCATCTGCAGCGCCAAGTCGGGTGGGCGCGCCGCCCGGGTTGCTTTGTAGCCCGAATAAAGCGCATGGCGAAAGGTCGGCCCGTTGGAGTCCATCGCGACCGCGAGCCGCGCCGGCTTCTTCTCGCCCACCAGCTTCTGCAGCATCGAGACGGTCCCGTAAGTCGCATGGGTCGGCTCGCCCTTCGTATTCGAAAGCGGCGCGATCGCGTGGTACGCGCGAAACACGTAGCTCGACAGATCGATCAGGTAGAGCGCATCGGGCGATCCGGGGGGCGGAAGCACGGTGGACATCGCGCTCGGGGTTTATCGGCGCTCCCCTCCCCCGTCAAAGGTGTTGCTCGGACAGGCTCAGGCGCAGCGAGCCGCCCACCAGCCGCGGCGCGGCGATTGGGGACCGGGCGAAAGCACCCCAGATTGCAACCAAGGCCCGAGCCGAGCGCGACTCGAGCGAAGGATGGATGTGGGACACCTTCGCACAACGAATTACAACTCAGTGACAATCCCGTGAAGCGCCGGTGTTAGCTCGACAATTCGTGCAAGCCCCGCTCTGCGTTCTCTACTTCGCCGTTCTGCTGCTCCTCAGTTCCTACGGGCTTCATCGGTCGCATCTCGTTTACCTCTGCTGGCGCCATCGCCGCGCCCTCGAGGGCTTCAAGGGGCCGTCCCTCGACGCGCATCCCGAGAGCGAGCTGCCTTTCGTGACCATTCAGCTCCCTCTCTTCAACGAAGCGACCGTGGCCACCCGACTGCTCGAAGCGGTCGCCGGCATGGACTACCCACGCGATCGCTTCGAAGTGCAGGTACTCGACGATTCGACGGACGAAACGCAGGTGCTCGTGCGCAGCCACGTCGAACGCCTGGCGAGTGAAGGAAAGAACTTCATTTACCTGCACCGCACGAACCGCGTCGGCTACAAAGCAGGCGCCCTCGAGGCCGGCCTCGGCACGGCACGTGGCGAGCTCATCGCCATCTTCGATGCCGACTTTCTTCCGCAACCCGGCTTCCTGCGTTCGTGTGTTCCTCATTTCCGCGACCCCCGCGTCGGCATGGTGCAAACCCGCTGGGGCCACATGAACCGCGACCATTCGCTGCTCACGAAGGTCCAGGCGCTCATGCTCGACGGTCACCACATGGTGGAAAACCGCGCGCGCTTCGCTTCGGGAAGCCTCTTCAACTTCTCGGGCACCGGCGGCATGTGGCGACACGAGGCCATCACGACTTCCGGCGGTTGGCAGCACGACACGCTCACCGAGGATCTCGACCTGTCGTACCGGGCACAACTCGCCGGGTGGAAGTTCGTGTACCGCGAAGACGTCGTGTCACCTGCCGAGCTGCCGGAAGAGGTCTCCGCCTTCCGTGCCCAACAGTTCCGCTGGGCCAAGGGCACCGTGCAAACGTCGCGCAAGCTGCTGAAGCGCGTGATGTGCGCCCCGCAGCTAAGCATTGCGCAGCGCATCGAGGCGTTCTTTCACCTCACGCCGCATTTCGCCTACCCGCTGATGGTGCTCCTGTCCGTGCTGCTTTTGCCCGCGCTCATTCTCATGCCGGCAACCGACACACGCACCATGCTCTTACTCGATCTCCCCTTGTGCATCGGGACGACGGGATCACTCGGCGCGTTCTACATGCTTGCAGAAGTGGCCCAGGGGCGGCGGCGGATGAGTGCCATCGTACACTTGCCCGCGCTCATCGCGCTCGGCGCAGGCCTAGCACCGCATCTCACGCGGGCCGTCATCGAAGGGCTCGACTCGATGGCTGGAGAGTTCGTCCGCACGCCGAAAAAAGGCCTCCGCGAGGGTCGCTATCGCGCGAGAACCTCGTTGCCCGCCGTCGAGGTCGGCCTGGCGCTGCTCTCGCTCGCCAGCGTCGCGGCGTCGATCGAAACGAAGCATTGGTTCGCGACACCTTTCGCCATGCTCTTCACCTTCGGCTACAGCTACGTCGCGCTTCTCGTCGGGTCAGAGCAAGCGCTGCGCCGGCGCGAGGCTCGCCTACTCGAGGCGGCCCAGGCGAGCGATCCGCTCGGCACGCTCGTCGCGGGCCAGGGCGACTCTGGGGAGCTCGCTGCCTAGCGCTGAAACGCTGGAGAGTTCGCCCGACGCGAGCGTCCCACTCGCCCATCTCGCGTGGCGCCAGCACGCGCTCGCGGCGGATCGAAGGGGCGGCGCGAAGAAGTGGGGGCACGGCCCGGAAGAGCCGAGAGGACCTTACACGTGGAGTACCTCGGTTGCGCCTGCTAGCGAATCACTCTGGACTTCTGAGGGGTTAGGGCCGTACTATCTGAGGTAGCTCGCCGAGAGGCTCGAATGACCAAAGCCGACATCGTTCAAGTCGTTTACAGCAGGCTCGGCGGTTTCTCGAAGAAGGAGTCGGCCGACCTCGTTGATCTCGCGTTCGAAATGATGAAAGAAACGCTAGGTCGCGGGGAAAAGATCAAGATTTCCGGGTTCGGAAACTTCGTGCTCCGAGACAAGCGGCAGCGCCAGGGGCGTAACCCGCAGACCGGCGATCCCATCGTCATCACGCAGCGTCGCGTGCTCAACTTCAAGGCCAGTCAGATCTTGAAGCAGGCCCTGAACGGGAAGGAAGCGCACGCGCCGGCCGGCGCCGTGGCTGTCGGCGGTGGGGTCAAGGAGTAGCGGCCCCCATGCGTACTCGTGAACGGGGCGGAGACTCCTCCGCAAGCCGTCCGGGCGCGAGGGGCATCGGCCTCGTCGGAGGGGGCGAAGGGAGCGGCGGAGGAGTGGGCACGATCGGCGCGCTGCCGACCAAGCTCTATTTCCGCATCGGAGAGGTTGCCAGCGCCGTAGGCGTCGAAACGCACGTTCTGCGCTACTGGGAAACCGAATTTCGTTCCATCCGTCCCCAAAAATCATCGCGTGGGCAGCGCGTCTACTCCCGACGCGACGTGGAGACCCTCCTTCGCGTCAGGGAGCTGCTCTACGATCGCGGCTTTACCATCGCCGGCGCGCGCAAACAGCTGCGGGACGGCGGCATCGAGCCGCGCGAGGCTGCAGACCCCACGCTGCTCGGCGCAGCGAAAATGCGCGCCGCCCTCACCGATATCCGTCGCGAGATCGTCTCCCTCTTAGAGACGATCGGGAGCTAAAAGCCTCCAACCTGCCAGAAGCTTCTAGAACGGTATGTCGTCGTTGCCGCCGAAGTCGTCGGGCGGAATATCGTCGCCGCCGCTAGCGGGGGGCATGCCCGATCCGCCACCGCCGGAGCGCCGTCCACCGCCGCCCGGCCCTTCGCCCATCTCGCCGCCGCCCGCGCCGCCGCGACCGCGACCGGCGAGGATGATGTTGCTGGCGTGGATTTCGGTCTTGTACCGCTTATTGCCTTCTTTATCGTCGTAGCTCGACGTGCGGAGGCCGCCCTCGACGAAGATGGTCGTTCCCTTGGTGAGAAACTTGGCGAGCGCTTCGCCCCGTTTTCCCCAGAGGACGACGTTGTGCCAATCGGTTCGCTCTTGCCGCACCTTATTGCGGTCGAGATAGGACTCGGTCGTGGCGAGCCTCATGTTGAGCACCGCCTGTCCCGACTGCGTGAAGCGCAGCTCGGGATCAGCACCGAGATTCCCGAGCAGCATTACCCGATTCAAACCTTCGGCCATGGCGTATCAACCTCCGCTCTTTCGCGTAGAGGGCCGCGCGCGACCTGTCAAGCGCCGGTCCGGGGTGCGTCCACTTCTGCCGCGGGGCGCTGCGCGGTTCGTTTCCGGACGCGAGTCCCCGTCCGATGCGGGGGCGCGGGCGTTGGTGCGGCGCACGCGTGGAGCAGGACCGCGGGCGACGTTCGTAGCCGGCGCGCCTCCCTGTTTTGGCAAGCGGCGCGGCACCCCGAATCGTTCGCGCAGGGCGATGAGCTCCTCACGCACGAGGGGTCGGTATTCCCCAGGGCGAAGCCCCTGGGTGGTAATGCCGGCGAACGCCAAGCGCGCCAGACGCATTACGGGAAATCCCGTGACTTCGCCCATTTTGCGGATCTGTTGATTTCGCCCTTCGTAGAGCGTGACTTCCACCCACGTTTTGCGTTGTTCGTGCCTCACCACGAAGACATCGGCGGGGCGTGTTTTCTCGCCGTCGATGGTGACGCCTTCTTCCCAGCGAAGGCGATCGGCTTCCTTCATGTCCCCTTGCACCTTCGTGATGTACGTTTTGGGAACGTCGTGCTTGGGGTGGATGAGCGCGTCGCAGAATTCGCCGTCATTGGTGAGGAGCAAGGCGCCGCTCGTATGGTAGTCGAGCCGCCCCACGGGAAAGACACGCTCCGAGACGCCCGCCAATAGCTCGCGCACGGTGGGACGCCCTTCGGGGTCATGCACGGTCGAAACCACGCCCCGCGGTTTGTGCAAAACGAGGTAAAGCGGCGCCTCGGCGACGAGACGCCGGCCGTCCACTTCCACTTTGTCGGCGCGCGGGTCGACTTTCGTGCCGAGCGTGACGACCGTCGTGCCGTTCACGCGCACGCGGCCTTTCAAAATGAGCTCTTCCGCGGCTCGCCGTGAGGCGATGCCTGCCCGTGCCACGACCTTCTGCAATCGTTCTTGCGCCATTTGTTCTTAGGTTACGCCCCTCTTTAGCAGCTCTAGGCCCCCCGTCGATGCGGCGTCGACCGCGCCCGATAGCTGGGGGGCCGCCAAGGAGAGACTCCGAGGCGGCCGACGGCTGGTAAAGTGGCGTGATGGATGCCTCTAGCGAATGTCCGGAGGCCGCGCTCCTGGCCGAAGTTCCGTTCTTCCAGCTTCTCGACGACGAGGAGCGCAATATCCTCGCCTCCCAGCTCGACATCGTCCGTTTCAAGGCGGGGGACATGATTTTCAGCTACGGAGACCCCGGCGACTCGCTCTTCGTCATTCGCGACGGCGCGGTCGAGGTTTTCTTCAAAGACGATACCGGCGGGCGCATCGTCCTCGAAACGGCGCGAGCCGGGGACTTCTTCGGCGAGCTGTCGCTGCTCGACAATGGGCCGCGCACCGCGTCAGTGGTAGCGCTCGCCGATACCGAGGCCCTGCGCGTGGATCGGGAAGACCTCGACCACCTGCTCCGTCTGCATCCCGAGGCGGCGCTCGATCTTCTGACGGCAATGGGCCGCCGCATGCGCGTCAGCGCGGAGCTGCTCCGCCACACCGCATCGCGCAACGTCAACGACGTGATCGAGGACAAGCGAACCAAGGTGCAGAAGGCGGCCGACTGGATCGCCGAATTTAGCGGGAGCATCGCGTTTCTCGTCATCCATTTGGTGCTTTTTGGAGTGTGGATCGCCATGAACGTGGGAGGCGGTATCCCCGGCATCCCCATGTTCGACCCTTTTCCCTTCGGCCTGCTCACCATGGCGGTTTCGCTCGAGGCCATCATCTTGTCGGTTTTTGTGCTGCTCAGTCAGAACCGGCAGATCGCCAAAGAGCGCGTGCGCGGCGACATCGAATACGACGTCAACTTGAAGGCGGAGCTCGAGATCGCCCACCTGCACGAAAAGGTCGACCGCTTGACGGCAGAGGTTCTCGCCCGGCTCGATCGACTCGCCTCGGCGGGCGCCGCTGCATCGCGTTCAGCGCCCGGCCGGTGACCACAGGAAGCCCGGCGCGCGCGCACTGAGAATGCCGCCGCTCGCCGGGCGAGGCTACTTCTTCTTGCGCTTGGAGGCGCTGAGCGGTGTACCGGCGTCCCCTGCGGTGTTGAGCTTGCTGAGATCGCCATTGGCGGGGGTTGCCGCGATGCCGCCATCGCCGCCCCCAGACCCATCGCCCGTCTTGGCTCCCTGATCGGACGCTCGCTCTTTGGCTTCCGCTGCGGCCCGCGCCTCGTTGTCGTGGTCCCAGCGATCGACGTGGCCGTCGAAATCGACGTCCACGCCGGCGCGTTCGAGCTTGCCCTCGTTGTAGAACTCCCAGCGATCGGCCCTGCCGTCGCTGTTCACGTCGCGCTGGATGCGAGATAGCTGCCCGCCCACGTAATACTTCCACACGTCCATCGTGCCGTTGAAGTTGGTGTCGACCTCTTCTTTGGCGATGTGACCGCCCGAAAAAGTGATGATGTTGTCGATTCTGCCGTCGAAATTGGTGTCGGCCTGCTCGTGGAGGCTCTCGCCCTTCTCGGTGTAGGTGCGGACGATGTCTTTGATGCCGTCGAAATTCGTGTCGATCTCGCGGCAAATGAGCACCTTGTGCATGCTCTCGCCGGTACCGACCATCTGGTACACGCGACGCACGTTCGGTTGCACCGAGCCTGGCCCCGCCGTCTCGATCGCGTCGCGGTCGGCGCGACCGCGAAACTCGCACCGCGACTGATCGTCGATACCTGCGTCTCCGATGGTGCGAACGCGCTGCTCGGGACCACCCGAGGCGGTGGTCGTCGGCTGGGCCTTGTTCCCTCCTCCGCAGGCCCACGCCAGCCCCAAAATCGAAGCTGCGCCGAGGTAGACCCGCTTGTTCATTTCGTCTCCTTCTTCGGCTCGGTCGTCGCGCCCTTGGCGGCGCTAGGCGACGCAGCACTCGCCGCCGCGCTTTTGCCCGCATCGGCGGTGCTCGAGCTCGTTGCCGCGCTTGCGGACGCCGTGGTCGACGGCGCTGCTTTGGGGACGACCCCTGCATCGCCGGACCCCGACGCGGCCATTCCCGCGTCGTTCGCCGGAGCCGCCGCAGAGCCCGTCCCGGGCGGCGCCGACGCTGCAAGCGCAGGCGTGCCGCCGTCGGCTGAGCCGCTGGCCGTCGCCGGACCGTTCAGGGAGCAAGCATCGACCACATTGTTGGGGTCGGGACGGCCGTCGCGGTTGTGGTCGGCGGCGATCACCGCGCACTCGATGCGATCGGGGTTCGGCCAAGTCCACCACTGGTCGACGCGCCCGTCGCCGTCCGAATCGCGCATGCGATGGTGGATCTTCCCTCCCTCGTAGAAATCCCAGGTGTCGAGCTTGCCGTCGAGGTTGGTTTCGCGATCTTTGCGCGCGATGATACCGCCGACGTAATACGCGATCTCGTCGACGCGGCCATCGCGGTCGAAGTCCGACTCTCGCCGGCGAATGGTCCCGTTCGCCTCGAGATAGATGAAGGAGTCCGGCTTGTCATCGTGGTTCAGATCGACGACGCGGCAAACCTCGCGTCCACCGGACATCACCCTCACGATGTCGGGTTTGCCGTCACCGTTGGTGTCGACGCGCTGGTTTCCCGAAGCCGCTGCGTCGCATGCTTCATGCTCGATGGCGGTAGGCAAGCTGTCGGAGGCCGGCATTTTCGCCCCCTCCTTCGCACCCCCACAGCCTCCGATCGATAACCCAAGAAGAAGGAGAGGAAAGGCGCGGCGCTTCGAGCTCGAGAGTTGAGTCATCGGTCCTTGGGTCATGTATGCAGGCGTAAACCCCTTGCCCGGGCCCCACTGCCAGTCGAACGAGTCTAGACCCACCGCGGCTCGGCGAGCAACTGGCAGCATCAACGGTCGGCGCATTGGCGGGGCTTCGACGGCTTCAGCGCCGTCCGCTACGCGCGGTCGACCGAACGTGCCCACCGCGCGCGCTCGCAGCTCCGGCTGTGGTCACTCCCGAGCGCGTCACTATGAAAAGCACCACCGACGTCACAGGCGTCCCTGCGCGAGCATCGATCGTCGCGGCGAATCGATGCGAAGCGCCGGCGCGAACCGAGTCGAGAGGTTCGAGGAACTACACCGTCGCTTTCGCGACGACCCCCGTGTGTGTCGCGAGAAAGAGCGACCGTCTTCGGCAATGCATCCGGCGTTGCTCCCAGGCGACACGCCGCAAGCCGCGCCATCGGTCGATTCGGTTGGGGCGCGATTCGACTGCCGTGTGGGTCGCCAAGCCTCGGTTTTGGCGGCGGGCAGGCACCCGTACCTGACGCGGCACGCCTTAGATAACACGAATGAAACAAGGCACTTACATAGGGGGTCGCTACGGTCGTTGACAACACAGGTACCGGCATCTAGGGTCACAGATGGTCATGCCGGCGCGAGACGACTTATCGACCTCGTACACCGGCTCCCCCTCACCTCTTTACGCTCGCGAAGACCAAGGTCTCGCGAGCCCTCCGGCGCCGATGTCCAGGAAGAAGATTTCGACGACCATCTACATCACGCCGGAGCAGAACGATCGCCTCAAGCTCCTGCATGAGCGGACCAAAGTCCCCATCGCGGTCTACATCCGCGAAGGCATCGACATGGTGCTCAAGCATTACGAGCATATCTTACCGGGGCAGATGTCGTTGGAGGCAGCGTCGGGCCAGAAGAAATCGTAAGAAAGGCGAGCCTGGTGCTCCTCGCGGTCGACCTACCTCGACCCGGAGAGGTCCACAGGATACGCCCGCGCGGGTTGCTTTTCCGAGAGCCGGCGCCGCACCCCACGCCCGCGAACCCCAATGCGCCTTGATCTCATTCGCAATTTCTCCATCATCGCCCACATCGACCACGGAAAATCGACGCTGGCCGATCGCATCCTCGAACGAACCGGGGCGCTGACCGAACGCGAATCACGCGCGCAGTTTCTCGACAAGATGGACATCGAGCGCGAACGCGGGATCACCATCAAAGCGCAGGCGGTGCGCATCAGCTACGACGCCAAAGACGGCAATCGCTACCAGCTCCATCTCATCGACACCCCCGGTCACGTCGACTTCTCCTACGAGGTCTCGCGCAGCCTGGCTGCGTGCGACGGTGCGCTACTCGTCGTCGACGCCACGCAAGGGGTCGAAGCGCAGACGCTCGCCAACGTGTACCTCGCGCTCGACGGCAATCTCGAGATCGTCCCGGTGCTCAACAAGATCGATCTCCCGTCGGCCGACACCGAGAAAACGCGCCGCCAGATCGAAGACGTGGTGGGGCTAGACTGCTCGGGCGCCATCGAAGCGAGCGCCAAGACCGGCGTCGGCATCGACGACATTCTCGAGGCGATCGTCGCCCGTATTCCCCCGCCCAAAGGGGACGAGAACGCGCCGCTCCGCGCGCTCGTGTTCGATAGCTGGTACGACAGTTACCGCGGCGCCGTCGTCATGGTGCGCGTCGTCGATGGACGCCTCAAAAAGGGGCAAAAGGTGCGCTTCTTCGCCACCAAGGCGGAGTACGAGATCACCGAAATGGGAATGTTCGCGCCCTTCCCCATCGAGCTGGAAGAGGCGGGCCCCGGGGAAGTCGCATTCATCGCGGGCAACATCAAGACACTGCACGAAACCAAAATCGGCGACACCGTGACGCTCGCGGCGCGGCCCTGCCAAACGCCGCTGCCCGGTTTCAAGGACGTGAAGCCCATGGTCTTTGCGGGCATTTTTCCCACCGATAGCGCCGAGTTCGAGGACTTGCGCGACGCGCTCGCCAAGCTCCGTCTCAATGACGCCGCGTTCGTCTTCGAGCCGGATTCCTCGGAGGCGCTAGGATTTGGGTTTCGCTGCGGTTTTCTGGGTCTCCTGCACATGGAGATCATCCAAGAGCGGCTCGAACGTGAATACAATTTGGATCTCATCACCACGGCGCCGTCCGTCGTCTACAAGGTCCACAAAGTCGACGGCACCGTCATCGATATCGAGAACCCGGCGCGGCTGCCCGCCCCGCAATACGTCGACCACATCGAAGAGCCCATCTTCAAAGTGACGATTCACGTCCCCTCCAACTACGTCGGCGCCGTGCTGGCGCTCTGCGAAGAACGGCGCGGCGTCCAAAAGGGGATTCAATACGCCTCCGCCGATCGCGTCATCATCACCTACGAGCTCCCGCTCGGCGAGGTGCTCTTCGATTTCCACGACCGCCTGAAGAGCGCGTCGCGCGGCTATGCCTCGATGGACTACGAGCTCATCGGCTATCGCACCGACGACCTCGTCAAGCTCGACATGATGGTCAACGGCGAAAACTTGGATGCGCTTTCGCTCATCGTGCACAAAGACAAGGCCTACCAGAGGGGCCGCGATCTGACGGCCAAGCTGAAGGAGATCGTCCCTCGCCAGCAATACGAAGTCGCCATTCAGGCGGCTCTCGGGTCGCGCATCATCGCCCGCGAGACCGTGCGCGCCATGCGCAAAGACGTGACCGCCAAATGCTACGGCGGCGACATCAGCCGAAAGCGCAAGCTCCTCGAGAAACAGAAGGAGGGCAAAAAGCGCATGAAGCAGGTGGGGAGCGTCGAGATCCCGCAGGAGGCGTTTCTCGCCATCCTCAAGGTGGACTGAGCGTCGCTTCCGCCTCGTCGACGGCATCTTCGACGGCGTCGCTTTTCGCGTCGTTTGTCGTATCGGATTGCGTCGAATCGAGGGCACCGTCCGCGGCCGCTTCGCTCGACCCCTCGCCGCTCGACTCGGCGCCGTCACGGCGGTCGCCGTCCGGGCGGCCGTCTTGCGAAATCGGACCTGTTTCGGGACGGCTCACGTCGAAGCTGGCGTCGCTCGGAAAGCACACCGCTGGTTCGGGGGGTCGGGGCTCGTCGGGCGGCGGCGACGGCGCGCTCGAGGACGGAATGGCACAAATGCGCCGGCTCGATGGGTTCGTATCCACGATGCGCCGGGAGTCGTCGCGGGAGATGTCGACACAGTGGTAGCTGCCGCCGCGACAATCGCCGTCGTCTTCGCACGTGCGCATGCAGAACGTGCGACGAAACCGAAGCGAAACGGAGTCGGTCGAGCACGTCCCTTCGCTGAACGCGACGCATACCGATTCATCGGGGCACAGGTTCGGCTCGCAATTGAAAACGGTGCAGTAGCCGTCAGGCTGCGTCACGTCACAAATGCGATCGCCGCCGTACGAGCAGTCGACCGAGTTGGCGCAATCGTCGCCGATCTTCGGTTTGCATCCAAAGCCCCCCACGACCGAGGCGAGCACGAGCACGAGCCGCAACCAGGTCGTTACCGGCAGAGAGAAGCTTTGGCCAGCGGCCTTCATTCGCGCGCACCCTACGCTCGCGCAGCTCCACTCGCAAGGACTAGCTCTACCGTTGCGCTAGGAAATACGGGCCCGAAGGCCCGTCGCCAAAGGAAGACAAACCTTGCAACGCGCAAGGTCGGCCATCAGAATGGAGAGCTCTACCGCTTCGTTGACAGAGTAGGATGGCGAATCTACATATCTGCCTGCTCCAAGGAGAGCACGCCTGATGGCCACGTATATCACTTCGGATTGCATCAACTGTGGGGCATGCGAACCGGAATGCCCCAACGACGCAATCACCGAAGGCGATGATATCTACGTCATCGATCCTGACCTCTGCACCGAGTGCGTCGGCTTCTACGACCATGAAGCGTGTCAGGCGGTTTGTCCGGTAGAGTGCTGCCTGCCCGATCCGAACCATCCGGAGACCGAGGCCATCCTCATCGAGCGCGCGCTCAAGCTGCACCCCGACGATCAAGAGCTGGCCAAGCGCGCTGCGGCCAACGAATACCCCTCCCGGTTCCGAAAGTAAGCAGCGCGATCGCCCCGGCGCGAGATGCGACTCGGCGGGGACCTCCTGGCTCGCTTTCTCGGTCTCGGCCTCGTCGTGGGCACCGCGCTCGGATGCGGCGGCGGAGCACCGCTCCTGCACGGGGCGCACGCGCTCGGCCCCGGTATGACGACGAACAGCGCCGGCTTCTCGGGCGTTTTCACGACCGGCAATCTCCGTGATGCCGTCGACGCCGCGCGCGCGAGCGAACCCTCGACCGCCCGGCGGAACGAACTCTTGGCGAAAGAGGGGACGATCGTCACCGCGCTCGGCCCGACCATCGCCCCGTTTCTCGCGATGAGACTCGGTTTGGCAGGGGACAACGAGATCGGGGTCTCCTACACCGGTCGCCTTCTCCGCCTCGACGCTCGCCATGCTTTCGAGAGCGGACCTTGGGCGCTATCGCTCGGCGCCGGCGCGCGCGGCACGTGGAATCAGATCGACCTCGGCGCCGATCCGGCCCGGCCGCAAGTTCCGGCGCATGCCGGTTCCTACGGATTCGACGTGCCCGTGCTCATCGGGTGGCGCAGCGACGCCGGGATCGTGTCGGTCTGGGGGGGCCCGCGCGGCGGCCTCGAGCGGATCGGCTCTTCGAGCTCACAGGACAGCACGCTCGACCTCACGCACTGGCACGCGGGCGGCGTCGCCGGTCTCGCCATGGGCTTTCGCCATATCCACGTCGCACTCGAGCTCGAGGCGTCCTACCACGGCATCCAAGGGAGCTTCGGCACCGGCAAGGTCGAGGTGCATGGCCTCACCCTGACGCCTGCGGGTGGATTGCTCTTTACGTTCTGATGGCGCCGGGTGCACCTCGACCAAGCCATGCCGCCACGACGTCGGTGGCTGCATTGCCCGCCGCTTGGTGATGGCGAAGCCACTCGTCGCGCGCGCTGCGGCCCACCCGGTTGGCCACGCCGAGAACCACTGCCGTCGGCACGTGAAGGCGGGCACAAGCTGCAACGACGGCGAACGCTTCGAGGTGCTCGACCTCGCACTCGAGGGCGCTGCTGACGCGGCCGGCGAGCGCGTCGTCGGTGGTAATGGCGAGGGTCGTGGCCACGCCCACCCGGCGTACGTCGTCGCCAGCTAGCGCCTGCGAGAGCGACGCATCGGGATCGACGCCGACCAGCATGGGTCCTGGAAACGCGCCGCGTCCCTCGACGGCCGCCGTCGATGCCAAGCGAATGCGGCTGGCCGCTATGACCTGGAGGAGACCGAGATCGGGAGCCCGATCGGGGTAAGCGCCGCACGTCCCGACCAGCACGATACAGCGCGGGATGTGCGCCCTGAGCGCCATGGCCGTTCCCGCGGCGGCTGCGGCGAGTCCGATGCCGACGGCTTCGGCCGCGACCTCGACGTCGTGCACCGAGGCCCGCAGGCGGTCACCGAGCAGCGGCTTCAGCCCGGCGAGTTCGGGCGGGTGTGCGGCCACCACGAGAACATCGGTCGTCGCTGCGCGTGACATATGAAACCTCTTCATGAACCGGTGGGCGACAGACTCGCTGCGCCGGCGGCGGGCACCATGGCATGAAATTCACGCATTTTCACGGTCATTTGCGGGATCGCCACCCGTGGCGCGCCGCGTACGGTGGCCGCCGCGCGCCGGATCGGCTAAGGCCCCATCCCGCCCCAGCCAATCGCGGTAGGTCAGGCAGCTTGCCCCTCCCGCGTTACCGACCTAGACTCGACCGAGACGCATGCCCTTTCAGCCCCGACGCTTACTTCCTATCGGAATCGCAGCGCTATCCGCGGCAGCCGGTGCCCTCGGATGCTCGGGGACCGTCGTCAGCGCATCGGACGCGAGCACGAGCTCGACGCAGGCAATCGTCAGTGTCGACCGAACAGCGGCGGCCGGTGACCCGAGCGGGTCGGCTCGCGCGCATGCTTCGGCGTACTTTCTCCGACTCCAGGCTAGTGCCGACCCCAGCCTTGCCGCACGCCTCGTGGGGGCAACGGATGTTTTGCCCGCCATCGGGCAGTGCGAAGCCGTCGGGGTCCTGAACGATCAAGCGATGCCGCTCGCCACCTTGGGCCCGGTCGACCTCGTCGACGTGGGACAGGTGGCGCTCGAAGCGGCGAGCATTCGCGCGACGTTCGCAGCACGCGCCTTTCCCGACGTCGCCGATCTGATCGCCGGCGTCGTGTACACGACGCGCGACCTTGCTGCCGACCCACTCCCTGATCACGGGAAGTACACATTCAGGATCGCGGGATCGAACTCGGTCCCGCCGATGACGCTCGAGGCGCTCGCTCCAGGTCCCGCGCGCGATCTCGTCGTCGCCGGCCTGCCGCTGCGTGGCGAGACGCTCACCGTCGCCCGCGGGGATCTCGCCGTGCGATGGGAGCCGGCGGTGGGTACCGATCAGGTGTACATCGAGCTCGCCTCGATGGAGGACGGACCACTCGACCGGGTGCGTTGTTCGTTCGCCAACGATGGGCAGGCGATCATCGCGGCATCGGCGCTGCCGCGAGCAGCCATGCAGAGCATTTCGATTCATCTGGTGCGACGCGAGGGGGTCGCGGCACCAGGGCTCGACGGGGGATGGATTCGATTCGACCTCGCCACGAGCGGAACCCTCCGATTCGAGGGGTCCACTCCCTAGCCCCGGAACGGAGACGTGCAGCACGATTCAAGTCGCCGGAGGGGAATCGGGCTTCGGCGAGCGGCAGCGCTCTGGCCAGTGGCCGCGGCATGTTTCAGCCTCTTGACCACGGCCTCCGCGCAGACGGAAACCGCCGGCATGGTCACAGCACCCTCCGACTCGGCGGACACCGCGCCGAGCGTGCCGGCCCCCAGGCGATCGCGGACCGCGGCGCGGCTGCCGACGTATGCAGACATGAGGCGCGGCTGGCACGTCCCTCCGAGCGATGCCCCGGGCCTCACTCCGGAAGGTAGGACGCTCCTGGTGTTCGAGATCCTGAACACCGAAGAGCGCCTCGAGCTCGCGCCGGTGCGTGACGACGGTGGGTGGACGGAAGCGGACCTCGAGCGCGCATCGCATGCGCTGCGCGATCCGCGCAACAACCTCGAAAAGCCGATCGAGCCGCGCGTGCTCGATCTCGCCTACCGGGTGCAAGTGCACTTTCAAGCCAAGGCGCTGCGCGTCGTCTCTTGCTACCGGCGCGGCGTCTCCAAGCACGGCAAGGGGCGCGCTATCGACCTCGTCGTGCCCGGCGCCCGCGACGACGAAGTGGCGCGCTTTGCGCGTAGCTTTGGTTTCGTGGGGGTCGGTCTCTATCCTCGCAGCGGCTTCGTGCACCTCGATACCCGTCCACGCAGCTACTTCTGGGTCGATTCCAGCGGTCCCGGCCAGAAAAGCCGCATCGTTCAAGTCTACGGCAAGGTCGGCGAAGATGCCGACGCGCGCGCCCTCGAGCGCGGCGAAGCGCCCCCCGTGTTTTCCGGCGAGGCTGGCCCGACGCTCAACGCAGAGGGCGAAGGGTCGTCGGCCGGCGACGATGCCGAAGGCTCCACGAAAAGCTCGGACGACAGCTCGAAGGGCCGATCGCGCTAGTCGTCGATCGGGTAGAGCAGCTCGCGGCGAACGCCGTTGCGCTCGTAGGTGACGCGCAGCTCTTTGGCGACCGCGAGCGACTGGAAAGCGGCAAAGGCCTGCTCGGGGCGTTCGATGGGTCGATCGTTGACCGCGGTAACGACGTCGCCTGGTGCGAGATCGGTGCCCTGCCAAAGTGGATCGCCGGCCCGGAGGGCGATTACGCGCCATCCGTGAAACTTGCCCGCGGCAAGCGCCGGCTCCACCTGCATCCGGCTCAAAAGATCGCCGAGGCCGCGCGAGAGCGCCGCCACGACGTCGCGTCGCCACAGCCGTCCGGCGCGCGCCGGCAAGGGCGCATCCACCGCCCTCGGTGCGATCGTTCCAGCATCGGCCCCGACCGAGCTCGGTGCTTCGCTCTGGCGCCGAGGCTCATTGCGTGCCGATTGGCTCCCACCACAGGAAAGGGCGACGGTGAGGGCTAGAAAAAATGCCGAGGGACGAGCCCGCCCCGTGGTCTCTCTGACGCTCACAGCTTTTCGATCGCCTCGAGCGATTGTGCGACGACCACGCCGAGCGCTTGGTTCGCATCGACGTGCGCGACGCGATCACCGGGCACGAGCCGCTCGGCCTCAGCGTAGAGCGAAGCGAGACGTCGCTGAAGCTCGAGTTTCTCGTAGAGCTCGGCCTTGCCGCCACGGATTTTGCGACGCTCGGCGGCCACATCGGGATCGACGTCGAGAACGAGCGTCAGATCCGGCCGCCGCGCTCGCCGGTTGAGGTCGCGTATCCAAGCGACGGCGTCACCGGCGCCGTCCGAAGCCTTGGGCTGCGCGGTCGCGCTCTGGTACGCGAGGCTCGAAAGATCGTAGCGATCGGACAAAACGAGGTCCCCGGCGGCGAGGTGCGGCAAGATTTCAGCGTCGAGGTGATCCATGCGATCCGCGGCAAAGAGGAGTGCCATCGTCGTCCAGCCGAACGAGGGAGACGCGCGACTGGGCACCGCATAGCTGTGCGAGAGGATCTGCCGGATGGTAACCCCGAATGGTCCGCTGCTCGGCTCGCACGTAGCGTGCACCGACCGGCTGTGCGCGCGAAAATGCGCGGCAACCTCGGCAACGACGCTGGTACTGCCGGAGCCGTCGATCCCTTCGATGACCACGAATGCGCCCTCCTTCATGGGGATGCCACCTCCGGCGGCGCTTCTTCGCCCATCACGAGGTTGTCGATGAGGCGTGTCTTTCCGATGCGAACCGCCAGGGCGAGAAGCGCGGGCCCGGTGAGCCGCAGAGACCCATCTTCGTTTTCGTAAGGCGCGAGCGTCGCAGGGTCGGCGACGGTGACGTAGTCGATGTCCGTCGTCGCTCGGCTGACCTCGGCGCGCGCGATCGATTCGAGCACGCTGGGGCGCTTTTCGCCATCCGCGTACGCGGCCGCCGCTTTGGCGAGCGCCCGCGGCACGGCGCGAGCGCGCGCTCGCTCGTCCTCGGACAGGTACGCGTTGCGCGAGCTCAGCGCGAGGCCATCGCCGTCGCGTAGGGTCTTCACACCCGCGATGGTGACGTCGAAGCGCAGATCGCACGCCATGCGCTCGATGATCTTGAGCTGCTGATAATCCTTGCGGCCGAATACGGCGGTGCACGGCGAGGTCAGCGCGAAAAACTTGGCCACGACCGTGGCCACGCCCTCGAAGTGGCCCGGGCGAAAACGTCCGCACAGTGGTTGCGCGAGCGCGCCGACGCGCACGCGGGTCGCGTCGCCGGGCGGATACATCTCCGCGGGCGCGGGAGCAAAGACGAGATCGACGTTGGCCTGCGCGCACTTGGCGATGTCGCCGTCGAAATCGCGTGGGTAGCGCGCGAGATCTTCGTTCGGTGCAAACTGCGTAGGGTTCACGAAAATAGAAACCAGGGTGTAGCTCGCGCGCTCGTGGGCATGCTCGACGAGGAGCAGATGCCCCCGATGGAGCGCTCCCATCGTGGGCACGAAACCGACAGTGTGCCCCGCTCTGCGCGCTTTCTGCAGCTCGTCGCGTAGCTCCGCGCTCGTCCGAACCACCTTGGGTGAAGTCACGTGCCCATATTGGCAGATTCGTTGGGAAACGTGCGGCTGTTAAGCGCATCGGTCAGCGCCTGTTACGCGAAGGTCGCGCCCCGAAGGCGGCAAGTCTCGCTCGCCCGGTCATGCTGAGGGCACGAACGGTGACGAAGCGCGCGAGCCCGCGCGGCGTTTGTGCGGGCGCGATAGCGATGGATGGTATCTTGTAAAATGCGGGTGACTCTTAGCGTGTCGCGCGCATTTGGAGGAGAGCGGTGATGTCAAGGCGCGGAGTGATCGGGATCAGTGTTGGCTTAATGGCTCTGGCTGTATGGGACTGCGGCGGGCGCAGTCAACTCCTAGGTGAAGCACCGCCGGACGAGAGCGGCGGAGCCGGAGGCGCGGACACCAGCGGAAGCGGAGGCTCTGGTGGCGACGGCGCGGGCGGCGTCGGGACCGTAGGCGCGGGCGGCGTCGGCACCGGCGGTGGCGGCGCCACAGGCGGATCGGGCGGCATCGCGACGGGCGGATCGGGCGGCAGCGTCACCGGAGGCGTGGGTGGCTCAAGCGCCGGCGGATCGGGCGGCGTTGCGACGGGCGGCGCCGGAGGCCGCGGCGGATCGGGTGCGGTCGGCGGTTCGGTCGGCGTCGGCGGTTCTGTCGGCGTTGGCGGTTCTGTCGGCGTTGGCGGTTCGGTCGGTGTCGGCGGTTCGGTCGGCGTCGGTGGGTCCACGGGCAAAGGCGGATCGGGCGGAGCCGGCGGTTCCGTCGGGGTCGGTGGGTCCACGGGCAGAGGCGGCATGGGTGGAACGGGCGGAGCCCCCACGGGCGGCGTGGGCGGCCTTGGCGGCATCGGCGGCACGGGCGGTTCGGCAGGCAAGGGCGGCGCCGGCGGCTCGGCCGGAAAAGGCGGCGCCGGTGGCACTGGAAACAATCCGCTGCTCAGCGTTTTGCCGGGCGTTCGGCAGACGCCCCAATGTCTAGCGTGCGTCAACCAGAGTTGCGCTAGCGTGTCTACGTGCTCCGCGACTTCGAGCTGCGTCGGGGGCGTGTCGTGTACCCTGACGGCGTGCCTCGGCGGTAACGGAGGCCTCGACTGCTTGGCCAAGTGCTTCAACAACGACCTTCGCCAAATCACCGTCGCCGTCGATGCCATACAGTGCGTGTACGGCACGTGCGGCATGAGCTGCGTCGGCCCGGTGCCGGTCGCCGCCCCGTTCTCGCTCGATCAATAGCGATCACCCATCCGGCCGCGTCGGTCGTTCCGGCGAGGCTCTAGTGCTGCACGCGCCCACAGCCATTCGCGTGCAGCACCTCTCTCATCGATTTGGATCGACCGAAGTTCTGCACGACATCGGCTTCGAGGTCGGCGAGGGCGAGATCTTCGGCTTCATCGGACCGAACGGCGCGGGAAAGACGACGACCATCCGCGCCATGGCGACCCTGCTCGAGCCTTCGGCGGGACGCATCGAGATAGGAGGAGTCGACGCCGTACTCGAGCCGGAGCGGGTAAGACCCAAGATCGGCTACATGGCCGACCAGGCCGGTCTTTACCCCAAGCTGACGCTCGAGGAATTCCTCGCGTTCTTCGCGGCGGCGTACCGGTTGTCTCCGCGCGCAGTCGATGTCGCCCTCGAGCTCACAGGTCTCACCGACCTGCGCAACGAGCTTTCGGGAACGCTATCGAAAGGAATGCGGCAGCGCCTCCAACTCGCCAAGACGCTGCTACACGACCCTGCCGTGCTCATTCTCGACGAACCTGCGAGCGATCTCGACCCGCGTGCACGCATCGCCATGCGCGACCTGCTTTTGTATTTGAGCGCGGCGCATAAGACGATTTTTCTGTCGTCGCACATCCTGACCGAGCTTTCCGACGTCTGTACGTCGGTGGGAATCATCGAAAAAGGGCGGCTGCTCGCGTACGGACCCATTGCCGAAATCACGCGGCAGATCGGAGCCTCGCACGGCGCGCCCTCCGCCGACGGCTCGCGCACCCAGGGTCAAGCTACGACCCGCGATCGACTGCCGGGCAAGAGCATCAAGCTTCGCACCTTGGGGCCGGTCGAACCGACCATGCAGTTGCTTCAGCGAACGAGCGGGGTCCTCGGGGTCCACGCTGCGAGCGGACACCTCTCGGTGCGCCTCGATGGCGGCGAACACCTCGTTGCTGAAATCGTGAGAGTGCTCGTGTCGTCGGGGATCGCCGTCGTCGGCGTGGAGCCGGAGCGTGACGAGCTGGAAGCCGTTTTCCTGGAGCTCACGCGAAGGGGGCCCCCGTGAGCCTCGGGCCCTCCTGGCAAAAGTGGCTATGGCGAAGTCCGCTCGTGGTGCGTGAGCTCCGGCAAGCGGTTCGGACGGGCCGCACGATCGTGGTGCTCCTGATCCTCGCCGTGCTGGTCGGTCTGCTCGTCGTGGCCATCGCGGGCGCCTTCGGGATGGGCAAGTCGCCCGTCAACTTGGGTCCCGTCCTCTTTCAGGTGTTCTTCTCGCTCGCCTTTTTCATCGTGCTGGTCGTGGGGCCGACGATGGCTGCCGTCGGCGTCGCGTCGGAGAAAGACGGGCGTACGTGGGAAGCGCTGATTTTAGCCGGCATGGACGGCCGCGCCGTGGCCCGGGGCAAATTCTGGACAGCTGCCACCGCGATCATCGCTTTTCTGTGCATGATCGCTCCCGCTTCGCTCTTGTGCATTTTACTCGGCGGAGTGACGGTCATCGAGCTCGGTGTGGCGTTCGTCCTATTGACCCTCATCGCGATGGTCGCCGTCGCCTTCGGCGTGGCGGTCGGTGCTTGGGCCGGGAGCACGGGTTCGGCAACGTTGACCGCGCTCGGCGCCGCGCTCCTCGGCGCGCCCGCGTTCTACTTCGGCGTGGGTCTCGGTATCTCGTTTCTGGCGCATGCCACTTGGCCGGAGATCCCGAGCGCATTGCCGGTTTGGCTCCCGCTCGCGTATACGCGGGCTCCTTTCGACGCACTTTACGTGCTGCTGCTCGTGGTGCTGCCGCTGACGCTGACCTCGCTCGCGCTGTGGTTTTTCTACGAGCTCGCGGTCTTGTTGCTCGCGCCAAGATCCGACGACCGCGCGACTGGGATCAAGCGGTGGTATCTCGTGTCGCTGCCGATCGTCGGGATGATGGGGTTCATCCCAGGTCTCATGACCCGCGGCGTAGGGAGCACGACCGCCTGGATCGCGGGTCTTTCGGGCCTGTTTCTCTTCGTCATCTTCGCGGCGTTCGTGTTGGCGGGCGATGCGCTGGCACCATCGCCGCGCGTCGAATTTCGCTGGCACCGAGACGGAGCTACGTGGCTGACGCGGGTGCTGGGGCCAGGCTTGGTTCAGACGTGCACGCTGCAGCTGGTCACCGCCTTGACGGCGCTGTCCGCATTTGCACTCGGGGGTGCCGCCATCCTGTCGAAGGGTGTTTTTCCGGGTTTGCCCCCGGTGCCCGCGGTGAGTCTCTTGATCTGCGCCGAAAATTGGAGCGCGTTCCTGCTCTTCGTCGTGGGATTTCTGCTTTGGTCGCGCGTGCGCTCGGAGTCGGCGGGGGCGGCGCGTCTGCTCACGGCGATGGTAGCCACGGTGGCGGTGGCCGCGCCCTGGGCATTGTTCGTGGTTTTCGCCTACCCGGCGACCAAGCGCGGACTCGACGCCATGGTCTTTGCCGCTCCCTCTCCGCTCTACAGTTTGGCGATGGTCCGCGCCGTCGAAAAAGGCGAGCCCCATCTCCCGGTCACGGCGGGTCTCGGTTGCTCGCTGGGGTGGGCTGCCTTGGGACTCACGTTGTTTGCCTTCGGTGCACGGCGGGCGACGAAAGCGATCGCCGCTCGCCGCACGAGCGAAGCGGATCTAGCGGCGCGCATCGCCGAGGAGCTCCCCTCCATGCCGCCCGTTGCTCCGAGCGGCGCCGGGCCCCCCGAAACTTTGTACGATGTTGGAGAGGGGCTGCGCTAACGTCGAGACGTGCTCGCACGCAGCTTCAGCTTCCTTGCTGTTACCGCGGCGCTTGGGTGCGCGAACCGGTCCGCCCCCTGCATGGGCCCGCAGACCTGCGAGCGCGGTATGGCGTGCACGGCTGGCCGGTGCATCAAGGCTGGGACGGAGCTCCTACCGCTCGATTCCCAACGCATCGTCGTCGCACCGCAGGAGATGGCGGTTGTCGCGCGAGGCAATGGGGACACGGCGTTGCCCGGAGAGATTCCGCTCGGCGGGACCTCGCGCGCATCCGCCGTCGTGCTCCTTCGTTTTCCGACTCCCTGGGGCAAACGAGTGCGCGTCGCCCGCGCTTTTCTCACGCTCGAGCCGGCGCCTGGCGCGGTCGCGGAAACGCGCCCCGTGCTCGTGTCGGTGGCGCGGGTGCTCGAGCCGTGGTCGGCCGCGCAAGCGTCGTGGGGCCGGTTGCCGCGCTTGTCCGCCTTCGAAGGCAATGCGTACACGGGCATCGGCCCCGCCAAAGCCTTGCGCATCGACATCACCGCGATCGTGCAGAGGTGGGCGCTCGGCCGCGGCAAAGACGAGGGTCTCGCCATCGCCGCGTCCTCGGATGCGCCGTTCGGTTCGAGCTACGCCACGGGCGCTTCCGGCGGCATCGGGCCGCGGCTCGATGTGTACCTTCGCTGACGGCAGGCGACGAGCTTCCCGGTCTTCGACTCGGAGGTTCGTGGTAGACCTCGTCGAGAGGCCTTTTTGTCGGCGCTACTGTCGGTTCGTAACCTCGTCACCTCGTTTCGCACGGACGCCGGCCAGGTCCGCGCCGTGGACGGGGTTTCCTTCGAAGTGGCCCCGGGTAGTACGCTCGGAATCGTCGGCGAATCCGGGTGCGGCAAGACCGTAGCCGCCCTGTCCATCTTGCGCCTGGTGCCGGCGCCCGCCGGGAGCATCGAGGGAGGCGAGGTTCTCTACGGCGGACAGAACCTGCTCACGCTCGACGAGCGCGACATGCGCGCCATCCGCGGGCGCAAGATTTCCATGATCTTTCAAGAGCCGATGACGTCGCTCAATCCCGTGTACAGCGCCGGTCACCAGATCGCCGAGGTCATCCGGCTGCACCAAAAGGCGTCGGCGACCGAAGCCAAGAAGCGCAGCATCGAGATGCTGCGCTTGGTCGGCATCGCCTCACCCGAGGCCCGCTTCGATGCCTTCCCTCACGAGATGTCGGCGGGGATGCGCCAGCGCGTGATGATCGCCATGGCGCTCGCCTGCGAGCCCGAGCTGCTCATTGCCGACGAGCCGACGACGGCGCTCGACGTCACCATCCAGGCGCAGATCCTCGATCTTCTCCGCAACCTGCAGGACAAGATGAAGATGAGCATCGTCTTGATCACGCATGACCTCGGGGTCGTGGCCGAGTTCGCGCAGGAGCTCGTGGTCATGTACGCCGGCAGAGTGGTGGAACAGGGCGCCGTCAAAGACGTGCTGACCTGTCCGCGCCACCCTTATACCGAGGGGCTTTTGCGCAGCGTCGCGGCGCTCGGCCAAGGCCGCGCCAAAGGAACCGACGATCGCCTAGCGCGCCTCCCCACGATACCGGGCGCGGTGCCGGAATTGACCGGTCTTCCCCCCGGATGCCGCTTCTCGTCGCGCTGTTCCTACGTCGAGCCGAAGTGCAAGGAGAGCGAGCCCCCGTTGGCGGAGGTCGACGGCGATATCATTCCCCGCGCCGAGGACCGCCGCTCGCGCTGCTTTTTTTCCGACCGGGTGGGGACCTCGTGAGCGGCGCAGATGTCCTCGATCTCGACCGGCCACGTCGCGGCGACGGACCGACGATCCGAGCCCGCCCCCTCATGCGCTTGGAGAACGTGGCCAAGTTCTTTCCCATCCAGCGCGGCTTTTTCGGCCGCACCTCGTTCCTGCGCGCCGTCGACGGAGTGAGTCTGCAGGTACGCCGCGCCGAGACACTGGGGTTGGTCGGCGAGTCGGGTTGCGGCAAGAGCACCCTCGGCCGCACCATGATCCGCCTGCTCGAACCAACCTATGGCCGCATCGTCTTCGACGGCAAAGAGCTCGTGCCGATGAAGGCGAAGGACCTTCGCGCGCTCCGGCGCAGAATGCAAATCGTCTTTCAAGATCCATATGGATCGCTCAATCCGAGAATGCGCGTCGGCGCCATCGTGGCCGAGGGACTGCGCATTCACAAGCTCGTCGCGAGCACGGCCGAGGAAGAAGCCCGCGTAGCGGAGCTGCTCGGACGCGTCGGCCTCGGGCGCGACGCCATGGCTCGTTACCCGCACGAGTTCTCGACCGGGCAACGGCAGCGCATCGGCATCGCGCGCGCGCTATCGACTGGCCCTGAGTTCATCGTTTGCGACGAGCCTCTCAGCGCGCTCGACGTGTCGATCCAAGCGCAGATGATCAACCTGTTCAAGGATCTGCAAGCAGACCTCGGGCTCGCTTACCTCTTCATCTCCCACGATCTGCGGGCGGTGGAATACGTGAGCCACCGGGTGGCCGTCATGTACCTCGGCAAGATCGTGGAGACCGCGAAGACCGCCGACCTCTTCGAGCGGCGGCATCATCCTTACACGCGCGCGCTGCTCTCCGCGGTGCCGTCGCACGTGCCCGGGCGGCGCCGGCTGCGCATGGTGCTGGAGGGCGAAGCGCCGAGCCCTCTCGATCCCCCTTCCGGCTGCCCGTTTCACCCCCGCTGTCCGCGCGCTCAAAAGGGCAAGTGCGACCGCGAAATGCCGCCGCTCGCGGAAATCGTTCCCGGCTCCGGCCACGACGTGGCGTGCTTTTTCCCCGAGACCTAGCGCCACAGCGCGAGAGCCGACGGCGCGGTCCAGCGCAAATTCACGCGCTGGCATCTCGAAAATGGGCGCATTTCAGGTACGTTCGCCGACATGTCGCTGCGTATCGTTCAAGTCGACGCGTTCACGAGCATACCCTTTACTGGCAACCCTGCCGCCGTTTGCGTGCTTCCGGCACCGGCGGACGAGAAGTGGATGCAGTCGGTCGCCGCAGAGATGAATCTGTCGGAGACCGCTTTTCTCCACCGCGAAGACGGCGGTTTTCGCCTCCGCTGGTTCACGCCCACCGTGGAGGTCGACCTCTGCGGTCACGCAACGCTCGCCAGCGCGCACGTGCTCTGGGAGGAAGAGCATCTTGGGCGTGGCGAACGGGCGCGCTTCCTATCGAAGAGCGGGACGCTGACGGCCGACTGGCGCGACGGGCTCATCGAGCTCGATTTTCCGGCGAGCCCGACGGCGGCCGTCGATGCACCGCCTGAGCTCGCGGCGGGGCTCGGCGTCGAGTTCACCTTCGTCGGCAAGACCGCCTTCGACTACCTCGTCGAGGTCGCGTCCGAGGAAGTGGTGCGCGCGGTCCGCCCCGACATGACGGCGCTGGCGCGCATCAAGACGCGCGGCATCATCGTGACGGCGCGTGCCACCACGCCGACATACGACTTCGTATCGCGATTCTTCGGTCCCCGCGCAGGCGTGCCGGAAGATCCGGTCACCGGTTCAGCACACTGCGCGCTCGGTCCGTATTGGCAGTCGCGCCTTGGAAAGGACGCCTTTTTCGCGCACCAAGCTTCGCGGCGCGGCGGCGACCTGCGCGTCACGGTCGCCGGCGATCGGGTGAAGCTCGGCGGTCAAGCCGTCACGGTGCTGCGCGGCGAGCTGATTTGACGCCGGCGCGTCACGAGGAGCGCCGGGCTACTCGCACTCCACGCGAACGCGCTGCATTCCGTCGGCGACCGGCTGGGTGAAGACACCGGGGGGTAGAGGCGGATTCAGTTTCACGTCGTCGTAGCGAAAGAGCACGTCCTGATCGCTCTCCGGGACCTGAATGTGGATTTTGCGCGGCACCTCGACCGAGCACGGGGGACCGCTCGGCAGAAGAGGGGGCTCGAGCCCATCGGGATCGACTTGAGGCGGCGCGGTCACGGATGCTTCGTGCGCGTCCATGCTGGCGTGGTAGAGCTCGATGCCCTGTTGGGCCACGCGAACGTCGAGAACACGAAGGCGCTGGGCGTCCCACGGACGCTGGAAATCGCCGGGGGCGAGCGCCACGTGGAGCACCTCCTCGGCGCCGCGTGTACTGGGAATACGAATGACGTAGTAGCCATCCGTGCTCCACTCCATGCCGAGCTGTGCGTCCTGGTGAACGAGCATCGGCGCGCGCCCGCCGAGCAACGTCACGAGCACGTGCGGCTCGAGCGGCACCTCCGTGAGGCGCGCGACGTTGCACGCCGTGGCTGCACCTTCGAAAAACTTACGTTCGCGCAAATCGGCCAGGGCAAATCGCCCACTTTCGGTGGTCAGCGTCGAGATGATGGAATTGAACGGCGGGGGGCTCATCACGTCGAAGCGCAAACGGTCGGGACGCGACGCGAAGAGCAGGATCTTGCCGCGCAAGCGCCCGTGCTCGGAAAACTGGTCGATGCGCGCCTCGCCTTTTACGCCCTGCTGGCACGCGAAACCCGCCTTGATGCGATCGAGCGCGGCGGCCGCGGTGGGAAAGCGAGACGGCGGCGCCGCGACCCGGTGACAACCGAGCGCGAGACCCGCGAAAAGCAGCAGCCGCGCTGCGCGTTTCATGTGTCCTCGCTCCGTACCTGGCCCATGGCAAGACCTCTCCTCACGACGCGGGCTACTGCTTCCGTCACGTTGAAGGACGGCAGCTCGCTCGGCCCAACGTAGCGAGCTTCCGCAGCGTCGTCCCCGGCTTTTGGGACCTCCGAGGCATCGATGGGCCTGCAGAGGTGGTCATGAACGACGTAGTGGTACCCCTCCGTCACGATTTCGATCACTTCGATGAGACGTCCGGCCGTGACACGAATCCCGGTCTCTTCGAGCACCTCGCGCTCGAGGGCGGCGGCGATTGTTTCCCCGCCGCGCAAGCGCCCACCAGGCAGCGTCCATTGCCCGAGCAAGGGCGCCGTACCGCGCTTGATGAGAAGCACGTGTGGCCCGGGAGCCAGAACGACGCCACCGACGGCCACGACCGGGACGAGCTCCGCCCGGGCAGCGCCGATGCGATCCAAGGGCGCCGTCCCGACCGGCCGCAGCTACGAGGCGCGGAGCGCCTCGAGGAGATCGACGTCGGGCAATGCGATGGGCATGCGCGCCCGCACCACGGCGACTTCGTTTTCCTCGCACAGCCGCGCGAAGCCGATGCCGTCGCAAAGCGCGATGGGAGCGGCGTTGGGCGTGGCGCACTCCTCGCGTGCGCCGGAGAGAACCTGCCCCGTCGTCACCATCCAACCCGCCGCGGCGGGCCCGTAGTGGTGGAGCGAGCCGCGCAGATCGGCCACACGTTCGCGACCGATCTCGCGCCCATCGCGACGGATGACGATCGCGGTTTTGACCTCGCCGTAGCTCGTTCGTTGCACCGCGCTGAAGTGCGCCTCGCCCGCGGGCATCCCGGGGCGGCGCACGGCGCGAATTTGACCCATCCCCGTGCGCTCTAGGCTCAAAAGCACGAGCTCGACGAGGGCGTGCCCCGGCAGCTCTTGCAGCTTGCGCAAAAACGCCCGGCGACTCGCCTCGCGGTAGCGTTCGACGGCGGCATGCGCTTCCGCTTCGAGCCGCGCCAGCTCACCCCCGAGCAGCCAATCGGTGAGCGCCACGCGTCCACTGGAGAAGCGGAAACGCACGCGCTGGCCATTGGCCGCGCGGCGCGCGCTGTCGGCGCGAATAGCAGCGGCGATCTGCGATTGGGCGAGCTGAAGGTCCCCGCTGAGACGTCCGCGGCGCTGTGCAGTCTCGGCCACTTGCCGGAGCGAGACTTGACCACCGTTGCGATCGAGTGTGTTGAGCCAGAACGCGACGGCGTCCGCGAGATCGCGGCCGGCGAGATCGTCGAGGGCTGGCCCGTCCGAGCTCCCGCCAAAATCAGCGACCATGGGTCGCTCGCGCTCGCGCTCGCGCTCGCGTCCGCTGTCGCGATCGCGACCGCTTTCGCGCTCACGCCCGCTTTCGCGCTCACGCCCACTCGGAAACGCTTCGGCCTCACCGTTGGTGGGCCGGCTCTCGCGCCCTTCGCCGAACGCGGGGGTGACGGTGTAGGACGGCAGCCCTCCGCCCGACGCGGGGAACGGTCCATCGGCGGCGCCGCGACCACGACCGCGACGCCGTCGGCGACGCCTTCGTTGACCTGGGGCCCCTTCGGCGGATGCCGGACCGGAGGCGGCAGGGTCGTCGCCTCCCAGAATCGGTCGGTCGTCGTCGTCCTCTTCGCCAAAAAGCTCGGCTCCCGAGGCCGCGATCTCGGCGCGCATGAGCTCATCGGGGGCCCGCTCGACCGGCTCCTCTTCTTCTTCCCATTCGCCGCCCTCTTCGTCGGAAGCGGCGGCCGAGGTACGGTCTTCGGGAATTTTCTCGACGACCGCTTCGTGCTCCGCGACAGCGCCGGCTTCGGCGTTGCCTTTGGAGGCTTTCTCGGTCATCCCGGCCTTGATTGTCGCGTCGTCCCACTCGCGCAGCGCGAACACGCCCGGTTTTACCCGCACCAGCGGATTGTCCTTGGCGCTCTTCTTGAGCAGCGCCGCGAGGCGCGCCCCCATCGTCACTTCGGGGCTCTTGCCCACGTGACTGAGGAGGTTTTTCTCGATGGCGAGGTCGGTGATCTCTTTGTAGTGAAGAGGCCGGCCAACAAGGCGAAGAACCTCCGCCGCGGCTTCGGTAAAAGTCATTGTCTTTTTCTCAGTCCTTCGGGCGCTGTCGTGCCCGGCTCTGGTAGCTCTTGGTTCAAGCGGGCCCCTGGCCCGTGCCCCCAACTCGACCGAAAACGCTCACCGGGGAAACCGAATCGCTCCCACACCGACAAGTCACTTCCGCGTCAGAAAAACCCTCTACCACCCGGGTCTCGCCCGGTCAACTGCCGGCCGCAGCCGCTAGTTCGGGACGGCGGGGGTCGACCGAGCTCGCACCACCGAGGAAACGGTGCGAACCTGCATCGACAGGACGGTGCACGATGGACGCTTCCGAGCTCGTCTCGGCTCTCGAGGCGCTTGCCGCGAGGCTGGGAGTACCCGTGCGCTACGACGCTTTCGATCGCGGCCTCTCCAAGGGTCGCACCTGCGGTGGGCTTTGTAGGCTGCGCGGTCAGCCGATCATCGTGCTCGACGCCGGCGTCGGCCCGCGTGAGCACGTGGCAACGCTGGCGCAAGCGCTGGGAAGCTTCGATCTCGACGCGATCTACCTGCCGCCGCTCGTGCGAGCGACCATCCAAGCGCACGGCAAAACGCGCGCGCTGGCACCGAGGCCCTTGGCCCGCGTGAAGCCAGGCTCGTCGCGGCGCGAATCGGGCTAGACGCGGCCGATCTTTCGGCCGCTCCAAGCACCGATCAGCGTGGCGATCAAGAGCGGCATCCCGTGCGCGACGGCGATGTGACCGCTGTACGGGCTGCCGCAGAGCAGCACGAGCACGACCACGCCGCCGAGACCGCACGCGGCGCCCAAGGCAGCGCCGCGCCATGTTGCGCCGCTCGGAAACGAGCGGCGCATCGCCCAAACGGAAAATAGGAGCATCGGCACGGCTACCGTGAGCCCAATTTGGAAACAGCCTTCCAGCATCGCGGGCGGACCGAGCGCACCGAGCGGTTTACCGTTGGGGGGGAGCCACAAGAGCGCCAGCGAAATGAATGCGAGGGGCGCGCCGACCGCGGCGATGCGCAGCCAGGGCACGGGCCTGCCCACGCCGCGCCGACCCGCAGAAACGGCGACCCAGCCGGCGAACGCGAAAAATGCGGCCCAAATGGTGAACTGAGCGGCGACGAAGTCGACGCCATGACCGCGCCAACGGGCTCCATAGTAGAAGAGCACCGCGACGGGCCAGAGCACCGCGCTGCCCAGAAAAACGAGGCGCTGGAGCTGCACCTGGCTGCGCGTCGCCGCCGGCGTCGTGGGGACGCGAATGGCGGGCGGGCTCGATCGCGGCACGCCGAGGAGCGGATCGGGGATGTCGCCCCAATCGTCGGCCGGATGCTGATCTTTGCGCTCAGCGGCCATCGGGGCCTCCTCGATCGCTCGAGCGCGGATTGGCCGCGGGCGCCGCTCGCGATTGACCGAGCGCGGCGCGCAGCGCTTCGTAGGCGCGGAATGCGCGAAGCTTGACGGCGGTAGGCGTCGAGCCGAGCACCGCCGCCGCATCGTCGACGCTCATTCCCTCGTAACGCAGAAGCACGAACGCCTCGCGCTGCGCCGGCGCCAGGCGGCTCAGCACCGATTCGACGAGCGCCGCCGTCTCGCGCGCGATCGCGAGCTGCTCGGAATCCGCGTCGGGGCCGGTGGGGGCATCCGTCGATCCCGCGGCGTCGTCGTCGTCGTTACTTTTCGCGCGCGCCGTTTCCCCTCGCACCTTCGCGGCGCGTACGTGATCGAGCCACGCGTTACGCGCAATGGCGTATGCCCAAGGTACGACGGCCGCACTCGAATCGAAGCTGCCGCGCGCGCGGTGAATGCGCATGAACGTCTCTTGCAACAAGTCGTCGGCGACGACAGGAGCGCCGGTGAGTCGCGTCAAAAAAGCCCGAAGCTTGTGCTCGAGGCCTTGATAGAGAATCGCAAACGCAGCCTGCTCGCCCTGCGCATAGCGATTCATCGCCTCGTCCAGAGATTCCTCCCGCGCCAAATTGCACCCGAAGGCGCGTCCTACCATCACCTGCCAGGCGCTGGATCCGAAACCTACCGAGGCGCCCGGCGCGGTGCCCATGACTTCTTCTACGTGGTGGAGGCGTCGCCGTTTCTAGCCCCTTTCGGCCGAGGTTCGACCTAAGCTTTATCGGGACCTTGGCGGCGAGCGTCAGGCCTCTGCCTGCTGCGTAGCCCCATCGCGGCGCCGACAACGCGCGGCAGAGCCTCGAGCGCCTCGTCGAGCTTACCCACGTCCGTTCCACCGGCTTGCGCCATGTCGGGCCGGCCCCCGCCCGAGCCGCCAACGATCTGCGCCAGCGGGCGAATGAGCTCGGGCGCCTTGAGCCGGGGCACGAGCGCCCGCGCCACCGTGAGAACGAGCTGCACCTTGGGGCCGGCTTTCGATCCCAAAAGGACGACGCTGTCTCCCAGCTTGTCGCGTAACCTCTCGGCCAGCTCGCGAAGCGCCCCGGCGTCGCTCACGTCGACCGCAATGCCGAGAACCTTCACGCCGCCCACATCGCGCGCTTGGGCGAGGAGCGCCCCTTCCCCTCCACCGCCGCCATCGCCGCCGAGCGCGATGCGCTTGGACATCTCGACGACTTTCTTGTCGAGCTCTCGTTCCCGGGCCACGAGCTTTTCGATCTTTTCGACCAGATCGGTGCTGTTTGCCCGCGCGAGAGCAGCGGCTTGTCCCAGCGTCGACTCGAGCGAGCGCACATAAGCGAGCGCTTTGAGACCGGTCGTCGCTTCGATGCGGCGCACGCCGGCAGCGATGCCGCCCTCGCTGAGGATTTTGAAGAGACCGATGTCGCCCGTCGCGCGCGCGTGCGTGCCGCCGCAGAGCTCGACCGAGTCGGGGGTCATCGTGAGCACGCGCACGACGTCGCCGTACTTCTCCTCGAAGATGGCGATGGCGCCCCGCTTTTTGGCTTGGTCGATAGGGAGCACCTCCGTTTGCACCGGTGCATTGACGAGGATCTTCTCGTTGACGAGATCCTCGACGCGGGCTCGCTCCTCGACCGTCAGGGCGCGTCCGCTCGTGAAATCGAAACGGAAGCGATCCGGTTCGACGAGAGACCCCTTCTGCTGCGCCTGCTCGCCGAGCACGGTGCGGAGGGCGTAGTGCAAGAGGTGGGTCGCGGAGTGGCTGCGTCGCGTGGCGTCGCGTCGCGTATGATCGACGGTCGCCTTGACGGTGAGCCCGAGCGTGAGGTTGCCTTCGCGCACGAGCGCATGGTGAACCACCAGCCCTTGCAGCGGCCTTTGCGCGTCGGTGACGTCGAGGTCGAGTCCCGCGGCCGTGATGGTCCCGCGATCGCCGATCTGTCCGCCGGCCTCGCCGTAAAACGGCGTGGTGTCGAGCACGAGCTCGACTTTGTCTCCCGCGCCGGCGCGCTCGACCAAAGCGCCGCCTTTGAGAATGGCGACGACCTGCCCTTCCCCCGCTTCACGCTCGTATCCGACGAACCGAACTTGCTTTGCCGGCACCTTCTCGAGCGCGTGCCGGTACACCTCGAGCGCAACGGCGGTGTCGCCCACGAATTCGCTGCGAGCGCGCGTCGCGTCGAGCGCTCGCTGATAACCTTCGACGTCGACCTTGACGCCTTTTTCCGCGCAGATCACTTCCGTCAAATCGAGGGGAAACCCGTAGGTGTCGTAGAGCTTGAACGCGGCTTCGCCGGCGAGCGTCGCGCTCCCTTGGCTGCGCATCTTGTCGAGCTCCTCGTCGAGGATGCCGAGCCCGCGATCGATGGTTTGCCGAAACCGGACCTCCTCCTGCTCGGTGACGCTGGCGATGAGCTTTTGCCGGTCACGCAGCTCGCCGTAGTGCCCGCCCATGAGCTCCACCACTTCCAAGGCGATCTCGTGCAAGAACGGTCGTTCGATACCGAGTCGGTGTCCGTGGCGAATGGCGCGACGCATGACGCGCCGGAGGACGTACTCGCGCCCGGTGCGATCGGGCATCACGCCGTCGGCGATGAGAAAGGCCGCGGCGCGCGCGTGGTCGGCGATGACGCGCATCGACACGTCGTCTTCGGAGTTGGTCGCGCCGTAGTTCTTTTTGGCGATGCTCGCCGCCTTCTCGATGAGCGGACGAAAAAGATCGGTGTCGTAGCTCGACCGATGTCCGAGCAGCGCTCCCGTGAGGCGCTCGAGCCCCGCACCGGTATCGATGCAGGGAGCGGGCAGCGGGCTGAGCTTGGGGCTGCCGTTTTCGATCGAGCGCTCGAACTGCATGAAAACGAGGTTCCAGAGCTCGACCCACCCCGAGCCGTCGGGGGACGGCTCGCTGCCGAAGGTCGACGGATCGCAACCATCACCGTGGAAAAAATGGATCTCCGAACACGGCCCGCACGGCCCGGTTTCGCCCATCTGCCAGAAGTTGTCCTCGAGACCGAGCCCGATGATGCGATCGTCGCCGAAGCCCGTCACCTTGCGCCAGATGGCGCGCGCCTCGTCGTCGGCGGGAACGGCGCCGTCGCCGCGAAAAACCGTGACCACCAAGCGATCGCGCGGCAAATCGAGAACCTTGGTGAAGAGCTCCCAGGCAAAGGCAATGGCGTCTTCCTTGAAGTAATCGCCAAAGCTGAAATTGCCGAGCATCTCGAAGAAGGTGTGATGGCGCGCGGTGCGACCCACGTTTTCGAGGTCATTGTGCTTGCCGCTCACCCGCATGCACTTTTGGCTCGACGTCGCGCGGTTGTATGCGCGCCTTTCTTTGCCGGTGAAGACGTCCTTGAATGGCACCATGCCCGCATTCACGAACATGAGGGTCGCGTCATTGGCAGGCACGAGCGACGAGCTGGGGACGACCTCGTGCGACTTTCCGGCGAAGAAATCGAGGAAGGCGCGGCGTATTTGGGCGGAAGTCAGGGCGGACATCAGAAGACGTCTTTTAGCACTTCGTGAGCGCGCTGGCGCCCGCCACGGCGTGCCTCGTCAACGCAAGAGCTCGTCGACCTGACGGGCGATCTCCTCTTCCTCGCCGTCGGTATATCCTCCGTGCACGAAGCGGATGATTCCCTTTCTGTCGACCACGTAGCTCGTCGGCATCTTTTCGAGCTTGTAACGCTGGCTGATGGTGTTGCCCTGGTCCCAACCGATGGGAAAGCGAACGCCGGTCCTTTTCACGAAAGCCGCGATGCCCTCGCTGCTCTCGTCCTCGGATAGCCCGTACACGAGCATGTTTCCGGCGTGTTTGTCGGCCAGTGCTTGCAACTTGGGGAACTCCTTTTCGCACGGCTTGCAGTACGTCGCCCAAAAGTCGATGACGAGCACCTTGCCTTTGGCGCCATCGGTCGACAGCGTGCTCGGCCCGACGACCGGTGGGCGCGAAAAGGTCGGCGCGTGGATACCGACCATCGCGTGCTTGTCACCCGACGCCGAGGAACCGCCACCAGCTACCCCAGTCGCTCCGCCGCACGCCTCGCACAGACCGAAGAGAAGAACGACCGCTCTACCCCCGACCCGTCGCGACGTTCCCATGATTGAACCCCGAGCGTAACTCGGACGCGAGAGGTTCAGCGCTAGAAAAGAATACCCATGAACCACCGCACGGTGTGTGCGGCCGAGGTGTCGACCTGGATCTCGTTGGGGAGATAACCGAGGCCGCCCATCGGGAAGAGGACGCCGTATTGCAGCGACGTGAAGAAGCCGCCCATTGTGTCGGGGTTGTCGTTGAGCGAGCCGTCCTTCGATTGGTAATAAATTCCCAAGTTGAGCTCGATGCCGAGATCGCGCTTGTGACCCGGGGTCTGCATGAATTCGCTGGCCCGTGTCCAGATGATCGCCGCCCCGCCGCCGAGTTTTTGCCCTTCGGCGTTGCGCGTGAAATCGTACTCGATTGAAGGGCGGAAGTAGTAGTCGCCCTGAACGCGGCCAAGGATATTGCGGTGAAGGATGAGATCCACGCGGTAGTCGGGGTGGAAGCGGAATTCGCTGTAGGTTCTATTGCCGACGACGCGCTTTGGCAGGATCGTTCCGCCGCGTGTGGGTGACAGCGTGGTGGTGCGATAGGAGTTTTCCGGATCGAGCCCCGAATCGCCTGACGACCAGCCGAACCCGAATTGCAGGCGGAGCCGGTCTTCGACGGCCTTCCACTCCGTTTGCGTCGCCACACCGAACTGCAGGATATCGGCGGTTTCGCCCCCGCCTTCGGCGGACACGCTGCGCATCGACCCGGCGACCATGACGCCTTCTGCTTCGAAACGGAACTTCTTGAAGAGAAGCTGAAACCAAAGGTCAGGGGTGTAGAGCTTGAGCGACCGCCGGACGTAGTAATTGGCGCCCGGAACCTGAATTTCCGCCGCCGAGCTGCCGAGGGGTACGTTCTCCGCCGCCAGGAGCTGGTCGCGATATTGAAAGTAGGCGCCGCCGTTCAGCACCACATCGCCGCGCGCGAGGTCGAGCTTGGCGAGCTCCGGGTTTCGCCGCCGCGCGATCATGCCGGTGTACTGATTGACGTCGTCGAGCTGGGCGAGATCGTACGGTTGCCCGCCGAGCGTGTTTTCCCAGGTGGCGCTGGTGGGCCCCTCGTTGGGGAAATCCCACGCGCCGGAGATGTAGAGATCGAGGGAACGGAAACCGGTCGTGAACATGATGCGGTCGACGGTCGACTGCCAATCGGAGTCGTACGTGTCACCGCTGTTCTCGAGTATGCCGAGACCCCATTGGTTCGGCATGCGTCCGAAGCGCAGCTGCCCCACCGGAGTTGCGTACTCTCCCCAGGCGCGACGAATGTTGATGCTGTTCTGAATGCTGTTGAAGCCCGACGTGGGCGCCACCTGCGTGCTCGCAAATGCACCGATGGGAGCGTAAGGGCTCGAGGAGGAGCGCCGCGACGTATCACGCGGTTGACCATTGTAGCCCCCTGGCGTCGATCCGAGCACCAGGTTATCCAGCATGTCGATCTGCGAAATGACGCGCAAGTTGTCGCTGATGTGCAGCTCGGGATTGACGCGAAAACGCAGGTTGGCGCCCGCTTGGCTCTTGTCCTCGCAAGTGCTCTTGCCGTTGTCGCCGCAAACGCGGACGGCATACTGGTCATTTTGGATGGTTGCGTAATCGTTGTCGACGGGCTGGGGCCACAGCGCGAATTGGGGTCCATCGGCGCGCCCGAGCGAGAAGTTATGAAGGAGCTCGGCGCGCACCCGCAAGCCGCCGTGCAGCTCGAAGACGGGACGGGAGTGCACCCACCAATCCTCGGCGTACACCGCCTTCGGATTGGCACCGATCGATGTGTCGATCTTTCGCTCGGTGTCGCGCGGCTCGGCGCTCGGTGCCGCGGGCCGAGCGACTGGCGCGGGGGCGAGAAGCGACGAGCGATCGATCGGCGCTCCGCCGCTCGGTGAAGGAGATGATGGCGGCGATGAGGGCGCCGTCGCCGGCGGCAGGCTCGGCGGGGGCGGAGGAGCGTCCGGACCAGGCGGCGTCGAGGATGCCGGCGGCGCAGCCGGTTGCGCTGGAGCGTTTCCGCCTGCCCCTCCTTGGGCGGGCTGCCCTTGGGCGAACACCGGCAGCGAAACGAGCAGAACGGCCAGTGGAGCTAGCACCGCGCCCGTCAAATGGTGGAGCGGCGCTCTCGCCGCGCCAACGATCGACCTGCCGGCGAGAAACTGACTCAGTGGCGCTAGAGGGGAAAACCGATGCATCGCGTGGCGATTCCTGCTTCGAACGGCGAGGAGGGGGGCAAGAGGCGCGCAAAGCTCGCACCTGGTAGAGGGGGTGTCAACGATGTTTCGGCCGAATCGCGCGCGCGACGGCGCGCCGCATGCCGCGGCCCGAGAAAGCCTCTGGCAACCGTCCGATGGCCTTCGAGTGTTGCGTCTTCACACGAGCCCATGCGACTCTGAGCCTCGCATCGATTTGTTGCCGCCTCGTCATTCGCATCGCTGCCCGCGGAGATCTCGTCATGAGTGTGCGTTTGCTGGCTTGCTTCGCCATCGTGGCGAGCATGCTGCTCACCGGCGTCGTCTCGGCGCAGGAATTGAAGAGCGGCGAGTTCTCGGTACAGCGATTTTCCCCCGCGGTCGGCCCGCGGAATTTCATCACCGTCCAAGGGGCGCGCACCGACGGCAAAATGGCCTTTTCGGTGGGCGCCTTCGGTAACTACGGCGATCGCCCGTTCGTCATCACGACCTGCATCTCGTCGACCGATTGCGCCGCCAACGACGCGTCGAGGCGCCGCGAAATTCGCATCGTCGAAACGCTCGTCACCGGCGAGCTCATGGCGTCTCTCACCGTCGTTCCCCAGGTTCAACTCGGTCTCCACCTTCCCTACACCTTCTCGCACGGGGCGGGCATCACCGCCGATCCCAACGACACCGCGGTCGGCCAGCAGTCGCGCACCGGTCTCAAAGGGTCGGGCCTCGCCGACCCGCTGCTCGAGCTCAAAGTGCGCGTCGCCGGCAATCCAACCGACAAGCACGTGTTCGGCTTTTCTTTGTTCGGCACGGCGCCCGTCGCGCACAGCATTTCGGGCACCAAGAACACGTACATCGGTGATTGGTCTCCGACGGCGGGAGGACGCGCCATCTACGATCTCCTGCTCGGTCGATTCACCTTCGGACTGAACGTGGGCGGTGCTTACCGCCGCGAGGCGTTCGTGGGATCGGCTCACATGGGGCCCGAGATGCGGTATGGGGGCGCGGTCGGCTTTCAGATCAGTCCCGTGCTCGCCGCGCTCGCCGAAGTTTTTGGCTCGAGTCGCCTCGGCGCGTCCTCGGGGACCGACGCGGTCGAAGGTGGGCTCGCACTTCAGCTTCATCCCCTGAATTCCGATCTTCTTTTTCTCGCCGGCGCGGGGCTCGGTCTCACCGAAGCGATCGGCGCGCCCCGTACGCGCGTCTTCGCGGGCATCAGCTTCGTGCGTGAATCGTCGGATCAAGACGGCGACGGGATCAACGACGCCCAAGACCAGTGCATGACCGCGCCCGAGGATGTCGACGGCTATCAGGACGCCGATGGGTGCCCCGACCCCGACAATGACGGCGACGGCATGGCCGACGCGCGCGACAAATGTCCCAACGAGCCCGAGCTGAAGAACGGGTACCAGGACGAAGACGGGTGCCCCGACGAAATTGCCGATCGCGATCAAGACGGTATCCCCGACGCCGACGACAAATGCCCCGACCAGGGAGGATCGACGGTCGTCACGCGCAAAGGCGATTTTTACGGATGTCCC
Organism: Polyangiaceae bacterium; assembly: GCA_035318505.1. Lineage (GTDB taxonomy): Bacteria > Myxococcota_A > Polyangia > Polyangiales > Polyangiaceae > DASWDH01. The sequence goes on from DATHEQ010000217.1 coordinate 43,235, forward strand.
GATCGCGACAAAGACGGGCTACCGGACCGCATCGACAAATGCCCCACCGATCCCGAGGACACCGACGGCTACCAGGACACCGATGGCTGTTCTGATCCGGACAACGACGGCGACGGCATCAAGGACACCGACGACCAGTGCGTCGACCAGCCGGAGGTGAGGAACGGCTTTCAGGACGACGATGGTTGTCCCGACAACGTGCCCGATACTGACCACGACGGAATTCCCGACGACAAGGACCGCTGCCCGCAAGTTCCGGAGAACTACAACGGCTTCCAGGACGACGATGGCTGCCCCGATCGCGGCAACGCGCTCGTCGAGATTCGGACGGATGACATCGCCATTCGCGACGTCGTCAATTTCGCCAAAGACAGTGACAAGATCGTGGGCGCGAAGAGCTTCCTCGTGCTCGACGCTGTCGCCGCTGCCCTCGTGCATCACCCCGAAATTTTCCAGGTCGAAGTCGGCGGGCATACCGACAACCAAGGAGATGCCGCGCACAATCGCGAGCTATCGAAGCGCCGGGCCGCGGCCGTCGTTGAATACCTGCACAATCGCGGCGTTGAATCGAAACGCCTCACCGCCGCCGGTTACGGGCCGGACAGACCGATCGGGTCGAACAAAACCGCGGCCGCTCGCGCCAAAAACCGTCGCGTCGAGTTCAATATCCTCTCCTCGAACAAGAAATCGGGCCCCCAGGTGCCGCCGCCATCCCCTAGCCAACTGCCGCCGAACCAGCAGCCGGCAAGGGAAATCGATCTCAATTAGCCCACCCCGCCAACCGATTGGCGGGCTGCTCAACGATCGGCCGCGAGGATGCGGGGCGTCCCGCCGCGGACATCATTCGCGCAGCACCGCACGACGCGCGATCGGAGGGCGCGGCGACGAACCACACTCGCTCCGGACCAAAAGACGCCTAGTAAAGAACTTGACTTCGTGATGCATAGCGTGATCCAAAGACCAGGATCCTTTCGAAACTTCGCCACTGCAGGCGCATGTGATGCATCATTGCGCCGCGTGCGTCGTCGTACGGTCGACTCGTAATGCAAGCGGGTGGTTGTCGATGATAGTCAAACCTTGGTGCCCGGGAAGAACGCCTGAGCGCCACATAATAAGGAGCTTCGTATGCGACTGAAGAATCTTTTGACATGGCCGATGGTGGTGGTGGGGCTTTCTTTGCCGGGTTTGATCGACTGCAGCGACGCCAAAGCGCTGGCCGAGGGGTGCGACGAACTCAAAGGTGGCGCTAGCGGCGTAGCGAACCTCAGCATTGATGCCAAGTTCAAGGCATTCGTCGTGGCCGCAGCCGATCTGCAAACGACGGCCAACGGCATGCGCGTGGCGGTGAGAACCGCTTGTGCGGGCATCGCGTCCAGCTTGGGCGAGACCGACACCTGGTCGTCCAAGGGCGACACCGACGAAGCGCTCACGACGGCCTGCACCGCCGCCCAGGGAAAAATCGACGCCATCATGAAGGCGAACGCCAGCGCGCAGGCGACGGTCACCGTGACCGGCGCGCAATGCAGCGTCAACGCTAGTGTCCAAGTCATGTGCGAGGGGCAGTGCAAAGCCGACGTGATGTGCACGGAGCCCGACATCTCGGCCCGATGCGATCCCGGGAACTTGAGCGCGGTCTGCGATGCGGAGTGCAAAGGAAGCGCCACCTGCGAAGGAAGCGCGACGGTCGCCGCCGACTGTCAGGGCAGTTGCGAAGCGGAGTGCACCGGCACCTGCAGCGGATCGTGCTCGGGCACCATCACGGGAGGTTGTGACGGAAGTTGCGAAGGCAAGTGCGACGGCATGGCGACGCCCGCCGGCGGCATGGCCAATTGCGCCGGCACCTGCGAGGGTACCTGCAGCAAGCCCAAAGCAACCGCGACCTGCACGGGAAAGTGCGAAGCGAGCTGCAAGGGCAAGTGCACCGGCAACTGCAAGCTCGAGGCGTCCGCGAACGTCAAGTGCGGCGCCATGGTGAGCTGCCGCGGCGGCTGCACGACGACGTACACCGCGCCCAAGTGCGAAGCCGAGCTGACACCCCCGATGTGCTCGGGCGATGCGAGCTGCAACGCAAGCTGCAGCGGCCGTGGGCAGGCTACGGCCCAGTGCACGCCTCCCACAGTCAAGGTCGTCTACTCCACGAGCACCGACGATCTCGTTAAGCTAAAGCTTGCTCTCGAGACCCACCTGCCTGCCATCTGGCTCGCAGCGAAGACACAGGGCCCGCTCGTCGTTTCCGCGGCAGGGAAGCTCGTCGAGACCGGCAAAGGTGCGGTCAGCGTTGTCGGAACGGCAGGGGGCAAAGCCCTTGCCTGTGTTGGGGCGGCGGCTCAGGCGTCCGTCGAGGCGAGCGCCAGCGTGAACGTCTCCTTCATGGCGAGCGCGAGCGTCAGCGGCAGCGCGAGCGGCGGCTGACCTCTCAAGAAGATCACCGGACGGGCCAAGCCCGGTCCAGATGATTGCCGGAGCGACGTAGTTTGGCGGAGGTGAGCTGGCAAAGTGCCCGCTCACCTCCAGTGCTTTTGTCACCTGATGGGCTGGAAGGTTCGGGCCTAGGGCGCCGAAACGCCGCTGAAGCTCAAGGGAAACGCGCCCCCGCCGTTGTCTTGCCTGAATTGGCGATGCATCGGATCGGCGACATCATCGATCAGCGTTACCTGCTCACCCGTCCCCTCGGCGTGCGCCAAGAAGCGGAAATGTGGGAAGCCGAGCACAAAATCTCCGGGCGCAAAGTCACGATCAAGCTCGTGTCGGCCGAAGCGGGCGGGGCCAATGCCCGCGGGCGCTTCGCCTCTGAAGCGCGAATTACCGCAGAAATTGGCCATCCCGGCATCGTCGACGTCTACGACGTCGGGGTAGCGGACGGCACGGCGTTTCTCGTGCTCGAGCGCCTCCGCGGGGAGACCCTTGCCGACATCATCTCACATCAGGGCGCGATGCAGGCGGAAGATGCTTCGCACGTCATGCTCCAGGTGTTGGCCGGGCTCGAAGCAGCCCACAGCGTCGGTGTCGCCCACGGCGATCTTCGCGCAGAAGGCGTCATCTTGCGCCGGGGACACGACGGGCAACTCATCGTCAAGTTGCTGGACTTCGGTGCCTCGGTGAGAGGCGCACACGCTGAATCGGATGCGCCCGTGAGCGCGCCGCGCGCCGCCGTCGGCTTCGACGCTCGCGACGACGTTCAGGCCGCCGGCGCCATCCTTTACGACATGCTGACGGGGCGGGTCGGCGTTCGTCAGGGTGCCCGGGTGCAGGGCAACGGCTCTATACCGCCGCCCGAAACGGCGCAGGCGCTCGTGCCAGCCATCCCCGCGGGTCTGGCGCGTGTCGTCGACCAAGCGATGGCGATGGGACCCGGCCGCCCCATTGGTTCAGCGCGCGAGATGGCGAGCATGCTTTCGCCTTTCGCGGTGTCCGAGAAACCGCCGTCGCTCGCACCGCGCGACACTTTGATGCCCTTTTTGTCCCCCGAAGCACGCCGCTCGCGCGGCATGGCGCGGCTCGAGCGCGCCGTGCTGGGCCTCGGCGAACCGAAGGAGAAGACCTCCGTGCGCCCGAACCTAGTGCTCATCGAGGGCGCGCAAGATGGCGCTCCTCGTGCGATGGATAGCGCGGTCAAACGCGGCGGCAGCGAAGCTCCCCGCGTCATGCCCGCCCAGGACCTGGTGTCGCCGCGCATTCCCCGGCCGCCGCGCACCCCCGAAATCGCAGAGCCGCAAACGCACCACTTGCGCGGCCGCGGTGAGTCGGGCGGTCGATGGCGCAAGCGCACCTCCGTCGCGCATCGGCGCTGGCGCGCGTCACGACACTCGATCGGTTCGCGCACCAGCGAGCTCTCGTCCCTCCAAGCAGCAGCGATGAACCGCGTCATGCGACGTATCTGGTCGGCCGGACTCTTGGCGGCGGCCGGCATGGGCGCCGGTCTGCTCCTCGGGCATCTCCTTCACTTCTAGGTGAAATCGCGGCTCTGCCGCACGGCCTAGGAAACGATGGCGCCAGAGCGGCGCGTCGCCTCATTTGACTTCGTTCCGGCCGGGCCTTAGCACTACGCGGTCAGGTCATCGCCGTACCCGATCACGATGGGCCGGTTCGGCCGTCGCCCCATGCCTCGCTTCTTAACTCCGCCGAAAGGAGATCATCCCTCTTCGGTCGAATGGTTGGGTGGACGGATACCTGCTTCGACGATCGATCTGACGGCGAGAAGCTGACTACGTTACGCGAAGGACTCCCCGGATGAAACTGAGTGAGCAGACAGCGCTCCAAGCGCTCGGCCAAGTCAAACACCCCGATTTACACAAATCGATCGTCGAGCTCAACATGGCGCGCGACGTTCGCGTCGACGAAGCCGGCAAAGTCTTCCTCACGCTGATTTTCACCTCGCCCGCGTCGTTTCTTCAAGAGCGGATTTTGGGTGAGGTGCGTACGGCGCTCACCCAAGCCGGGGCTTCCGGCGTGGAAGTCGCCAGCGAGGTGCATGTGCTCGGGCGCGACATCACCAGCGAAGATCCGATCCCGGACGTCAAAAACATCGTGCTCGTCATGAGCGGCAAAGGTGGCGTAGGCAAAAGCACCGTCGCCGCCAATCTCACGATGGCGTTGCATCGCGCGGGAATGCGGACCGGGTTGCTCGACGCCGACATCTATGGACCGAGCGTCCCGACCATGTTCGGCGTCATGGGGCGACCCTCATCCGCCGACGGTAAGCTCATCGAACCGCTCGAGCGTTTCGGCATCAAGCTCATGTCCATCGGGTTCCTCCTGGAGGATCCCAAGGCGGCCGTGGTTTGGCGCGGTCCCATGCTGCACGGGGCGCTGCTGCAATTCGTGAAGGACGTGCGCTGGGGCAAGCTCGACTACCTGATCCTCGATCTACCGCCCGGCACGGGTGACATCGCTCTGACCCTGTCGCAACGCATCCGGGGCGGCAACGCCGTCATCGTCACGACGCCGCAAGAGGTCGCGCTGCAGGACGTCTACAAATCCGTGTCGATGTGCCAAAAGGTCGGTATTCCCATCCTGGGCGTCGTCGAAAACGAGAGCTATTTCATTTGCGACGGGTGCAACAAGCGCCACGAGCTCTTCGGCAAAGGGGGGGGGCAAAAGGTCGCGGAGTACGCCGACGCGCCGCTGCTCGCGCAAATCCCCATCGATCCCGCCATCCGCGAATGGGGAGACGCCGGCACCCCCCTCGTCCAGGCGGCGCCTACGTCCCCGACCGCCAAAGCGTTCGTCGAGCTGGCAGAGCGCCTGGCCGATCGGATAAGCGTGCACAATTTCTCGCGGCTAGGTCCTCTCACGATCGACCGCAGCGGCGGCAAAGGGCCTTTACACCTTCCGATCGCGCGATAGGCCCCGTCAGGTTCTCGACCCCGCCTCGATCGTCGGGCTGACCGGATGATGGAAAGGTGGCGTTTTGTTCCGGCAGCGCCAAACTTTTCGTGCCCCGCGACACACGATTCGAGGGATCTACGCACATCGCCGATCCCGTGACAGAACCGCGGAGTTCGTGAGATTCGGCGAATCGAGGCGAGCCAGCTTTGAAATGAGTGGTGAGGCGGGGCTCGCATGTGGCCTTTTCATGGGATATGTTCCTCCGCCCGTTGCGAGAAAGAGCATGCTTCCGGAGTCGAACGACATGATTGCGGCTGATTCTTCGAAGACAGCCGAACGCCCGCAGACAAGTCCCCGAGCAGAGGACACTGCGATAGCTGAGCCTCCTGCGCGCAACGAGGTAGCTTCCGGCTCGATCGCCGAACGGATCGAACCGGCGGCGCCACCAACGCCAGCCGCCGAAGCGGAGCGACGCACCCCACCCGATCCCGATCCGGGGCAAGCAGAAGCACGCCCCGAAACGGACCATGCGCAGGCGAGCGGCGATGCCGACGACGCGCCGGGCGATGACCACGAGGGGGAAGCGGGCGACGCAGGCGCCGCGCAAGGCGACGCGGGACAGGCCGAGGGCGAAGCACCGGGCGCGGGAGGATCGACCGCCCCCAAGGCGAAAAAGCGCCGTCGACGGCGCCGCGGAAAAAAATCGCACGGACCGGATGCGGCGGTCGCCGCGACGCCGGAGGGTTCGACCGCTCCCGAAGCGGGTGCCGAGGCGACCGCCCCCGCGCCCGTCGAAGCCAAGGCCTCCCAGGCTCCGAAAGAAAAGGGCAAGGCGCGTCGCGATAAACGCGACAAACGCGGCAAGCGCAAATCGCACGCGCCGCACGCGGACAACGCGCCCCCGCGCGAGCGCACGGCGTTCCACGTCGGCGAAGAAGTTTTCGGCAAGGTGACGGCGGTCACCGAGCACGCCATCATGGTCGACCTGTCGGGCAAAGCGCTCGCCATCTTCGATCGTACCGAGCTCGCCGCCGACGATCTCGTCCCCGAAGTGGCAGATCGCTTCGTCGCGCACGTTCATGGCGACGGCTCGCGCGGCGGTCTCGTCGTGCTCACGCGCAAGCCGCTCCGCGAAGAAGAAACGAAAGTTCGCCTGGAAGAAGCGAGCAAGAGCGGCGAGCCGGTTCTCGGGCTCGTCACCGGCACGGTCAAGGGGGGCATCGAAGTCGACGTCGACGGCGTGCGCGCTTTCGCCCCCGGATCGCACGTCGATTTGCGGCCCGGCGCCGACCTGGCGCATCTCATCGGTCGCCGCATGGAGTTCACCGTCGCCCAGTACGCGAAGCGCGGTCGCGACGTCGTCGTATCGCGCAAGAACTACATCGAAGCCGAGGCCAAAGAGCACCGCAAGGCGTCCTTGGCCAAGCTCGAGATAGGCTCCATCGTCAAAGGCGTCGTGCGCAGCGTGGTGCAATACGGCGCCTTCGTGGCAATTCCGAGCGCCGACGACGTCGAAGGTCTCGTGCACATGACCGAGGCGACCCACGATCGCAGCGCCAAGCTGAGCGACGTGTTCCAGGTCGGCGCGGAGATCGACGTCAAGGTCCTGCGCGTCGACGACAAGGACAAGCTGTGGCTTTCGCACAAGGCGGCCACCGTCGACCCATGGCAAGAGGCCATGAAGACGTACGGGTCGGGCACGCGCCACAAGGGCAAGGTGATGCGCCTTCTGCCGTTCGGCGCTTTCATCGAGCTTGCGCCCGGCATCGAAGGTCTGCTCCACGTCCAAGATCTCTCCTTCAAGCGCATCGAGCATCCGAAAGACGTGCTCAAGGAGGGCGAGGAAATCGACGTGGTGGTGGCCGATCTCGAGCGCGGCTCGAAGAAGATCGCGCTTCATCCGGCCCCCCCGGCCGGCGAAGAGAACGAGCCAAAGCAGCGGATCGTCCCCCACAAGGGGCTCAAGGTCGCCGTGGTGGCCGCCGAATCGGCGGGGCTCGTGGTGCGCGTCGTTGGTCTCACCGGCCGGCACTCGCGCGGTTTCATCCCCGCCGGCCACACCGGCACCGAGCGCGGCACCGATCTGCGCAAGCATTTTCCTCCCGGCATGCGTCTCGAAGCGAAGGTCATCGAAATCGACCCGCGCCGCGGAGAAGCGAAGCTCTCGCTCCGCGCTCTTCGCGAAGACTCGGAAAAGGCCGCCTACCACGAGTACCGCGCCAGCGTCGCCAAGGCGTCCAAGTTCGGCACTCTGGGAGATCTGATCGCCAACGCCACCAAGAAGAGGTGACTTGAAGCGATTGGCATTGCTGCTCGCGATCGCCGCGCTCGCGCAGTGCAAACGCGTGCCGGAGCCAGCCGCCCATCGATCGAGCGAAATCGCGCCGCCCCCCGTGACCCCCGCGACCAGCGCCAAGGCGAGCGACTTACCTGGCGACGGATCTCCGCTGAGCGCTGTCGCACCTGCGCAGCCGATCGGCGAGAGCGACACGCTAACCAGCGACGCCAAGGCGGCTGGCGCAATTCGCTTCGCGGTGATCGGTGACTTCGGGTCGAGCACCCCGCCGGAAGCGCAAGTCGCGAACCTCGTCAAAGGCTGGCACCCCGACTTTTTGATCACGCTCGGCGACAACAACTACCCGGCGGGAGAGGCGACGACCATCGACGCCAACATTGGACGGTTTTACGCCGAATTCATCGGCAACTACCACGGCCGTCACGGTCCGGGCAGCAAGACGAATCGCTTCTGGCCATCGCCGGGTAACCACGATTGGATCTCCCGACTCGTTCCCTACCTCGAGTACTTCACCCTGCCGGGCAACGAGCGCTACTACGACGTCGACCTCGGGTCAGTTCATCTCTATGCGCTCGACAGCGACGTCAACGAACCTGACGGTATTTCGGCCGACTCGCGGCAGGCTATGTGGCTGAAAGAGCGCTTGACGGCGTCGAAGGCGTGCTTCGACATCGTTTATTTCCACCATCCTGCGTACACGACCGCGGCGCACGGTCCCACACTCGCCATGCGCTGGCCCTTTCGCGCCTGGGGAGCGGAAGCAGTGCTGGCGGGACACGATCACACCTACGAACGCTTTCTCATCGACGGCATCCCTTACTTCGTCAATGGCCTCGGAGGCGAAGCGACCTACGAGTTTGCCGGCGAGCCGATGCCCGAGACGAAGTTTCGCTACAACGAACAGCATGGCGCCATGCGCGTCACCGCGACGCCCGCCGACATCACCTACGAATTCTTTACGATCGACGGCCAGAAGCGCGACGCCTTCACGTTTCCGGGGCACTGCAGAAACTGACGTCAGCGCTCCGATTGTGTTGGCGATGACGGCGACCTACTCCCGGCCCAGCGCCACGATGGGATCGAGACGCGCTGCGCGGCGAGCGGGGAGAAAACCAAAGGCGACGCCGATGACGCTGCTCGTCGTAAGGGCGACGGCGAGGGCCGCCGGCTCGAGACGCATGGGCCATTGCGAGATGGCTCCCACCACGAACACGATCGCCGCCGCCAAGACGACACCGAGCACGCCACCGAGCAGCGCGAGCAGCACGGACTCGATCAAAAACTCCATCAAAATGTTGCTCTCGCGCGCTCCGACGGCCATGCGAATGCCGATTTCGCGCGTCCGCTCGGCCACCGAGACCAGCATGATGTTCATGATGCCGATGCCGCCGACGAAGAGCGATACAGCACCGACCGAAAGCAGCAACATGGAAAGGGCGCCGTAGATGGCGTCTTGCGACGCGCGAAATTCGGCCTGAGTTCGAATGACGAAATCGGGCTCTTTCCCGTCGTCGATGTGATGCCGTTCGCGCAAAATGGCCACGGCCTGCGCCTTGGCGTGCTCGTTGGTTTCCGGGCTGGTGGCCGAAAGCATGATGCCGTGCACGCTCCGGCGCGGCATCGAAACGAGATGGGAGCGCGCACTCGCGGTGGGCATCATCACCACGTCGTCTTGATCGGTACCGAAGGGCGATTCTCCCTTGTGCACGAGCACGCCCACGATGCGAAAGGGATGGCGACCCATGCGTACGGTGCGGCCGACCGGGTCGAGCGGTCCGAAAAGGCTCTCCGCGACGGTGGTGCCGACCACGCAGACCCGCTCGCCGGATTGCTCTGCGGCTTCGCTCCACAGCTCGCCCGAGTGGACGGGCCAGTTTCGCACGCTGAAGTAGCCGCGCGTCGTGCCGATGACCTGGGTGCTGACGTTGCGATCCTCGTAGACGAGCTGCGCAATGCTGCGCAGGTAGGGCGCGGCCTCGGCAATGCTGGTTGCACCGCCGACGAGGGCTTTGGCATCGGCCTCGTTGAGACGGGCCGCCGAGCCCTGCGCGCCGCGCGCCCCGGATGCCTGGTTCGACTGCGGAAAGACGACCATCAAATTCGAACCGAGCCCCGCGATCTGGTCGTTTATCTTTCCGCGCGCGCCGGTGCCAATCGCAGTCGTGACGACGACCGCCGCCACACCGATCAAAATCCCGAGCATGGTGAGGCCCGTGCGCAGCTTGTTGCGAACGATGGCCACCGTGGCCATGCGCAGGGCGGAGAGCACGGTGGTGATCATTCGTGCCTCAGCGCCTCGATGGGGTCGAGCCGCGAGGCGCGGCGCGCCGGCCAAAAGCCGAAGAAGATGCCCGTACCGAAGCTCGTGGCGAGCGCGACGACCAGAGCCTCGGGGGGCAGCAACATCGACCAGCCGAGGGCTCGCGCCAGCGCATAGATCACCCCGAGTCCGACCGCCGTGCCCGCCAGGCCGCCGAGTACGCACAGCATGACCGCCTCCACCAAGAACTGGAACCTCACGTCGGCTTCGCGGGCGCCGATGGCCATGCGGATGCCGATCTCACGCGTCCGTTCCGTCACCGAAACGAGCATGATGTTCATCACTCCGATTCCGCCCACGCCGAGCGCCACCAGAGCGATGCCGATGAGCAGCGCTTTCAGCGTTCCCAGTATCTCCTCCTGCGCCTTCAGGAATTCGGCCTGGGAACGAACGCCGAAATCAGGCTCTTTGTCGGGCTCGATGCCGTGCCGTTGGCGCAAGATGGCGCCGATCTGAGCGATGGCTCGGTTGACCGTGCGCGAATCGGAGGCCGAGACCAAAAGAACATGCACGCGGCCCGGCGCGGTCGGTGACACGCGGGCGCGAAACGTGCCGACCGGCATGACGACCCGATCGTCCTGGTCCTCGCCTCCCGGCGTCTGTCCTTTGCCGGCGAGCACGCCGATGACGCGAAACGGGTAGCGACCGATTCGCACCACTTGGCCCACTGCGTCCTGGTTGCCGAATAGATTCTCCTTGGCCGTCTGCCCGAGGAGACACACCTTGGCCTTCGTGCGCTCGTCGGTATCGGTAAAGTTCGCGCCGGCCGCGATGGTGAAGCCTCGCACGTCGAAGTAAGCACGGGTGCTGCCCGCGATCGTCGATGCGATGTTGCGATCGGCGACCACGACTTGGGCCTGCGCCTGCATGTACGGCACCACCGCCGTCACGCTGGTGGCCTCGCGCAGGATCGATTTGCCGTCGTTCTCCGTGAGCCGGCCTCCGCCGCCGCGCGCGCCGCGCGCGCCCGAGCTCTGGTTGGGCTGGGGGAACACCCAGATCATGTTCGAGCCGAGGCTCTTGATTTGCGTGGTGATGCGTTCCTGTACACCGGTGCCGAGCGCGGTGACGATCACCACCGCGGCAACTCCCACCAGGATGCCGAGTACGGTGAGCAGGGCGCGTACCTTGGCGCGCACGATGGCGGAGAAGGCCAGCGTGAGCGCGTTGCCCAGGCCGACGACGAGACCGCTCATGCCGAGTCCGGAAGAGATCGCAGCTCGCCGAGCTCACGCAGTAGCCGCGCCGCGTCGCTCGGTGGATTGGCGATGTCGGATCGAACGCGCCCGTCCCGCATGGTGATGATGCGCGAGGCGCAGGCGGCGATATCCGGCTCGTGGGTCACGAGCACGATGGTGATGGAGCGCGCCTCGTTGAGCTTCTGCAGCAACGCCAGGACTTCGTAGCTGGTGCGGGTGTCGAGATTTCCGGTCGGCTCGTCGGCGAGCAGCACGGGCGGCTCGGTGACCAGTGCGCGCGCGATGGCAACGCGCTGCTGCTGCCCGCCCGACAGCTGGTTCGGCTTGTGGTGCATCCGATCCGCGAGCCCGACCTGGTGCAGCGCCTGCTCGGCACGCCGGCGACGCTCGCGCTTTTTTACCCCGCGGTACACCAGCGGTAGCTCGACGTTTTCGAGCGCGGTCGTGCGCGGCAGAAGATTATATCCCTGGAAAATGAAGCCGAGCATGCGGTTTCGCACGATGGCCCGTCCATCGTTGGAACGCCCGCCCACGTCGACCGGCCCCAAGCGATAACGCCCGCGCGTCGGGCGATCGAGACAGCCGATGATGTTCATCATCGTGCTTTTCCCGGAGCCGCTCGTGCCGACGATGGCGACGAACTCGCCGCGCGCGACGCGCAAGTTCACGTCGATGAGCGCCCGCACGACGACGGAGTCGGTCCCGTAGTCCTTCTCGACGTGATCGAGCTCGATGAGCGGGGCTTCCATGCCGTTTCACGCGCTCTAGCGCTGCTGCGTCAGAAGAGCCGCGGCCCTTTCTTCTTGTCGTCGGCATCGGTTTCGTCGGTCACCACCTTGGCACCGAGCGCGAGCTCGGACGTCCTCACTTCGGTGTTGATGCCGTCGGTGATGCCGACCTCGATCACCTTCGATGACGCTTTCTCTTTGCCGAGCGTCGTCTCGGTGAGCAGGTAAATGCGCCCCTTGCCGTGGGCGAGCGGCTCGGGCGGCGGCTCCGGCTTGAATTCGACGCCGTCTTTGGCCGCTTCCACACGATTGGGGGGCGTGGGTCGATAGCGGAGGGCGGCGTTGGGAAGCCTCAGCACGCCTTTGGCCTCGCGCGTTTTCACCGTCACCGTCGCTGTCATTCCCGGCCGAAGCTTCATATCGGGGTTGTCGACGTCCACCACCGCTAGGTAGGTTACGACGCCCTGCACCGAGTTCGGGTTGTAACGGACCTGACTCACCTTCCCGTGGAAGACCTCACCGGCGAAGGCGTCGACGGTCGCGTCGGCTGTCATCGCCTCCTTGAGCTTGCCCACGTCCGCCTCGTCGATCTCGGCCAAGATGCGCATTCGCCTAAGATCCTCGGCGATGACGAAGAGGGTCGGCGCCTGGAAGCTCGCGGCCACGGTCTGACCGGGATCGATGTTGCGACTCACGACCAGGCCATCGATGGGCGCGTAGATACGCGAATAGGCCATGTTGGTGCGGGAGTAGCTGAGCTGCGCTTTGGTCTGGATGATCTGTGCGCGCGCCGCCGCCACTTCCGCCTCGGTGACGTCGCGCTGTCCCCGTGCTTGATCGGCGTCGGCTTGGCTGGCGAGGTTCTCCGCGCGCAATCGTTCGATGCGCGTGAGCGCTACTTGCGCGGTCGCCAGCGCGGCCTGCGCGCGCCCGAGCTGCGCCTCGGCGGCTGCGGCCTGGGCTCGACTCTGCTCGACGGTCGCGCCGAGCAGCGTGGGATCGATTTCAGCGAGCACGTCGCCCTTTTTGACGACCGAATTGAAATCAACGAACACTTTGGCGATCCGCCCCGAAATCTGCGCGCCGACCTGCACCTGCGTGAGCGGTTGTACTGTCCCCGTCGATTGAACGGATTCGACGACGTCACCCTGCGTGATCGGCGAAAGAACGTATTTCGGCTGCGGCGGCGGTCGAGTTTGGATGCGCCAGACGACGCCCGCCCCGACCAAACCCACGACCCCCGCCCAGATGGCGAGCTTTCGGATCCACGCTTTTCCGCCTTCGGCTTTGGCGAGCTCCTGCTCCAGCTCCGCCGTGGCGGGGAGTGGCGCGAGGGGCGCGACGGGCGCAGGCGTGGTGGTCGGGAGACCGGGGCGTTTTGCTGCGCTTTCGGTGGCGTCGCGGAGCATGACTGGAAAGGTCGACTAGCACACTATCCGGCGCGCGCTGCCTCGCGTCGCGACGGGTCGTGTCGGCTCGCACGAGCCGTGGGAGATGAGGCTCTGAGAAAAGGGGAGAGGTAGCCGGGGATCGGCAGCTAAAATGTGCGTCGATGTAGGTAATTTCCGCCGACCGTGATCACATTCGGGGCGCCGCGCCACTGTAAGGAATCTAGGGAATGTGAGGCCCGGCTTTGGCACGAGCGTCCTCCTGAGCTAGCTTAAGCACACTGTCGTCGGCACTCGGTTTCACGCGTACCACGTGCGACCTCTTAACTGCGGTGGCAGTTCTTGGCACTAGCCGTCACAATCCCCCAATTCGGCCACACGGCCGCGTGAATCATGCGGCCTATACCGCCGCAAAGTTCGATTCTCTCAGGAGTAGCCGCTGGGCCGTCGCCTTGTTGGCTTGGGCGAAAGAGACGTTGCCTGCCCGGTCAAGTGGTCGTCTGACTACTTCGGTGATCGATCAGGCTGCGATTTTTCATAATGGGTAGTTTGGGGGCAGTACTCGTCCCGGCGCCCTCGAGACACTGATCAACGCGATCACGGAGAAGTACGCATGGCCGACAGTCCGTTCAGCAGCAAAGCCTCGGAAAAACAACGCCCCTCGCTCACGGAGATGGCCGCACGCGCCGCCCAGCGGACGAGTCGACCCCCGCCGTCGCCGAGCACGCCACCCTCGTCGCGAAATCCCGCGTCGCTAGCGCCTCGGGCCGCAAGTGCGTCGTACGTGCCCCCCTCCTCGCCATCGTACGCTCCTCCGCCGTCCGGTAGGGCATCGCAGGCGAACGACAGCAACGGCTCCGGGCTCATCAATTTGAATCACATCTCGCAAGCGCCGACCTTGGCGCCTGCGGTCCGGGCCATCGATCCGCACACGGTGACGCCGGCAACGCCGGTCAGTACGCCCGTCGCGCGCTCGAGCGGTGGTGGCTCGCGCATGGTTTTGGCGGGCGTTGTCGTGGCGCTCGTGGGAATTGGCGTCGCCTACGGCTTGACGGCACAAAACGGTTCGGACGCGGCGCCGGAGCGCGCGGCGGCCGCCATGGAGCAGCCCGCCGCGATGGTGCCCGCGGTTGCGGTCGCGCCAGCGACCCAACCAAAGGAAGCCCCGGCAGTCGCGCCGGCACCGGTGGCAGCCGCTCTCGCCGCGGAAAAGGCGAACGTCAACACGCCCGCAGGGGCCGTCACACCCACCGATGCAACCGAGATCACGCGAGCCGCAGTGCAGCGCGGGCCCGGCAAGGGAGCCAAAGGCGTCCACAAGGCAGTCGCGGCTTCCAATGCTGCTGCCCCTGCCGCCCCAGCCGGTCCTTCGCCGGGAGCCGCGGCCATCGCAGCGGCCATGGCTGCGGAATCGCCGGCCGCGGCCCGCCCTGCCCCCGCAGCTCCCCCGCCGGCCGCGGCACCTGCTGCACCCGCAGCCCCAGAGCCCACTGGGCTCGTCGGCGCGATCAAAAAGGCGGTTGGCCCAACCGAACCCGCACCCGCCCCCGAGAAAGCCGAGGCCAAGGCCGCTCCGCCGCGAGGCGACATCCCCGAGCTCCCCGCGCAAGGCGCCATTTCCGGTGCGCTCGGTTCGCCGAGGACCGCCGCGCGCAACTGCCTCGTCGGACACGACGCGCCATCGCGCGCCACCATCGTCTTCGCCTCGAGCGGCAGCGTGCAAAGCGTGAGCGTGAGTGGCCCGGCGGCGGGGACTCCCGCCGAGGCGTGCATCAAGACGGCCATGTCCAAGACGACGGTCGGCGCGTTCAAGCACCCGACCTTCAGCGTCTCGACGACCATCAGCCCGCCCTAAGCGGCGCAGGGATAGGTCCGCGGCGCGTTTCGTTTACACGCGCCGCGCGCCGCCGTCCTTGACCAGCGCAAACCACAACGACGCCCCCGGCACCGAAAGGGCGCCGAGCAGGGGCGCGAGCGCGTGCTCCGCGGTTGCCATCGCGAGAAGGCTCGCGTTGATGGGCAAGGGGGGCACGCGTAGGTTGTCTACCGCGGCAGCCGCGTGATCGCGAGGGGCGGCGCGGTCCGACTTGCCGATCCAGCGGCGCTGCGCCCAAAGGAGCGGAACGAGCGATCGGAAGAAGGGCGTGATCTCGAGCACCGTCGCGCCTTCGAGGCCGGCCAGCGCTGCCCGCAATGTTCGCAGCGAGTAGCGCGTCTTGTGGCCGGCGTGCACATCGATCGAGCTCCAGAGCGACATCAAGGCTGGCACCGTGCCGACGACGTAACCGCCCGGCTCGGCAAAACGCAGCGCATCGGCAAGGGCCTGCAAAGGATCGTCGAGATGCTCGATGACGTCGAACAAACCAACGACGTCGAACGCTCGGCGCCCAACATCGGGGAGTCCTCGCCGTAGATCATGACAGAAGAAGCGTGCCCGCGGCGCCCGGGTGCACGCGACCGCGAGGAGCGAGCGATGGCCGTCGACGCCGGTGACGTCATAGCCGCACCTCGCCAGCTCGGCCGATACGCATCCAGCACCGCACCCGAGCTCGAGAATGCCGGCGCCGCGACGAACACCGAGCGCTTCGATTTTACGCCGAATGAAGCGGTTACGCGCACGGTGCCAGAAATGCGTGTCTTCTGCGCGGAGCAAAGCGCGAACGTCGGACTCGTCGGAGACGTCGAACGCGGCGTCGTCAGGCTGCAGCTCCGACGCGCCCGGCGCGGCCGGATCGGGCGCGAGCGCCATCATCCCGAGGTACCGGGGGGCTCTGCACCGGCGAGACCGGGTGCGGCGAGCGCCAGCCAATCGCGCCCTTTCTCAGCCGCACGCGCCGCGCGATAGGCGAGCACGAGACCTGCCGCGAGCACGATCAAGCACCCCCACTGCGCCGGCGTGAGACCTCCGTAGCGAGGGTCCGCCTCTTTGCCGAATTCACCTGCTTGTACGCGCAAAAAATCGAGGGCGAATCGGGTGGGCGCGTAGGCGATGCACATGATGCCGAGGAAAAACCCCGGCGGGCGCGGGCGCCGCATGAGGTAGAGAAAAGTCACCGCGAGCGGAATGGTGAGCACCATCTCGTAGAGGCCGAGATCGAAGCGACCTCCGTTCGGGTACTGCACCGCGAACCAAGCGTCGGAAAGCATGCCGGGGTGATCGTGCGCGATGGAGCACCCCGTGCGCCCGAAAACCCACGCCATGGGAAACACGCTGGCGACGACGTCGGCGTAGACGAGGGGACTTTTTTTGAATTTGTACCGCCAATAAAGCAGTCCGAGAACCGCGCCGGTAAAACCGCCGAAGCTCGATTGTCCGGCCCAGATGAGGAAGAGCGATTCGGGTGATTTGACGAGTTGATCGGGGTGATAAAAAATCGTGTCGAGCACGTGCCCGCCGATGAACCCGCCCACGAGGACGTAAACGACGAACGAGGAAAGCGACTTGCCGTCGAGCTTGAAACGCTCCCCCTGCCGCCGCGCGAGCTCGGTTCCGAGGTACACGCCGAGAGCGACCAAGGTGCCGAACGGTTTGATGGAAATCTCGGGGAGACCGATGGGTCCGAGTTGTCCAGGTCCGTAGATGTGTAGCGGGTGGATGTCGATGTACGGGATGAGCGGGGCGATCATCGCGGCACGTTATAGCTCGCCGGGTCCGCGAATGACCACCCGGTCTTCCGATTCGTCGGGCCCCCCGGCCGCGTAGAGATCCAGGCGGCGGCCGTCGCACTCGCGTACGAGGGCTGCGCGCGTCGATCCTTCCCGCTTGCAGCGGGAGCGCGGCATTCGGCGTTCGGCCGCGCCCTCGGTGAGCTCGATGGCCCACGCGCGCGCGCGGGCGCGCCCCTTGTCATCGCCGCTGGTCGGCCGAGCAAGGTGCGCTTCCGCGAGGCGGGCAAAAAGGGCGGGACCGGCGATGGTCACGTCGGCGACGCGACCCTTGGCGAGACGCACCGCGATCTCGATGAGACACACGAATGGTTCGGGTTTGCCGGCGATCTCGAGCTCGTAAGGCAACGTGAGCAGCTTCGTGCAGCGCTCGGGCGCGCATTTCGGCTTGGGATCGGCGGCCCACGCACTCGAAAACGATTCGGGCGCATCTGCGAGAGGGCGTCCCCAACCGTCGAAGTCGAGCACGCGCCCAATCCAATCGGAATACGCGACGAGCACCTCGTCGCGCGCCCGAGCGGCGGCCAAAAGCCGCCGCTCGAAGGCGGCCCCCTGCTCGGCGGTCCGTTCCCCCGAGTTCACCCGGTCCGCGGCGCGGAAAGCGTCGCGAAGCTGCTCTGCGCTATTGGCATGAGGCCCCGTCGGCAATGTGCTCAGGTATTTTT
>DATHEQ010000218.1:0-9136 GCA_035318505.1 Polyangiaceae bacterium
CGTCTCTCAAGGTGGCCGCGACCATACGTCGCACCGCCTGGTTACCCTCGGGCTCTCGGAGCGTGTCGCCGTGACCACGCTCATGGCGGTCAGCGCTCTTGGTGGCGGCATTGCCCTGTCCGCTCGTGTCGGCTTCCGCGCTGGCATTTGGGTGGGCGCGCCCCTGCTCGTCATCGCGCTCGCGTTCGTCGCTATCCACCTCGCGCGCACGGATTCGCCGGAGCCGGGCGCGGGCGCCATCGGACTCCTCGGCTGGCTCCGAGCTTTCGGATACAAGCGGCGCATCTTCGAAGTCTTGCTCGACCTCGTACTGGCAATGGTTGCGCTCATATCAGCCTTTCTGCTCCGCTTCGACGGGGACCTCCCCAACGACACGGCCGGAGACCTGGCGCAAGTCTTCCCGATCATCATCGTCACCAAGGTGGTTCTCCTTCAGGTTGCCGGAGCCTACGACGGTGTCTGGCGCTACGCCGGGCTCCGAGATCTGCTGCGGCTCGTAAGAGGCGCTATTTACGGATCGGCCGCTGCATTCTTCATTGCCGTCGTCTGGCTTCGCCTCGGAACGCTCTCCAGAGGCGCCCTTCTCATAGATGGCGTCGTCTACACGTCTCTACTCGCTTCATCGCGAATTGGTTTTCGACTGCTCGGCATCCTCTTGAAACGCAACGTGACTGACATGGCCACGACGCGGCTGCTTGTCTGGGGCGCTGGGGATCTAGGTGCCGCGCTCGTGCGCAAACTCCTCGATGCACCGGAGGAGGGCTTGGTTCCCGTAGGATTCATAGACGATGATCCCAACAAGCGGGGACGCAGGATTCACGGCATTCCGGTACTCGGAAGCAGCGACGAAATAGCGAATCTGTTGCGCACTGGATTTGCGGAGCGGGTACTGCTGGCATCGCGTAGCATTGATCCCGAAAGGATCGTCGCCGTTGCCCTCAATGTGGGCAAGGAACGCCTCGGGCGTCTTCGCACAGTCGTCGAAGAGATCCCCCGACTCCCTATATCCGCGAGCGATCTATGATCGGCATACTTCTGACGCTCCTCTTTGGCATCACCCTGATGGCCATCGTCCGCGTGGCCGATCGTAAAAACGGTCTCAGCATGCTGGGGATCATCGCATGGGGCTACGTGCTCCGACTGATTCTCCAGAATTTCATTCGCGACATCGAATTTTTCAACCACGCCGCGGGCGGCGATTGCCAAGGTTACGAACAGACGGGCGTCGAGATTGCGCGACTCTGGCGTTTCATTGGCGTGACCTTCATGACGAACAACGAGCTGCCTGGGCTCGGCCCCACCGTTCTGCCCCAGAATATGTTCGCGGGGATCATTTATCTCAATGCGGGCGATCCCACTCGGCTGGGCTGCACCGCACTCGTCGCGTTTGCCGCGGGGATTACCTGCTTCAATCTCTACCACCTCGCTCTTCAGCACGGTGCCGATCCCGTCACAGCACGTTGGACAATGACGCTCTTCTACCTTGGCCCGACGTACCTGCACTACACCTCGGACATGTTCAAGGATGGGCTTGTCGCCTGTTTTACAGTGGGCGCACTCGCCAGCGGCATACGCCTGATGAAGCGGGTGTCACTGCTACATACTGGCATCGGCATCATTTGCCTGTGGGGCCTCTGGTATGTTCGGTTTTATCTGATCTTCATCACCGTCGCGCCTCTCGTGGTTGGTCTCTTGGGCATGCGGTCGAAATCCATTGTTCGTCCGCTCTTCGGGTCACTTGCTCTCGCCATACTGGGACTCATCGCCTTTGCTCTTACGGACGCAGGAGAGCAAGTGACGACAACGGCAATGAACACCTACGAAGTTGGTGTCTCCGAGTCGGCGCTGGGCGGCAATGCTAAAGGCGGTTCGGGGGTGAAGTTCGATGACGGCGGCAGCCCCTACGGTCAGCTATGGCTAAAGGTGCTCTATACGCTCTTCGCCCCTTTTGTATGGGCCAGCGGATCCTTCGGCTTCCACGTCGGTAAGATCGACGTCCTGATCATCTGCTTCTTCGTGCTCCGCGCTTGGTCGGCGTCACGCATCAAGGATCTGCGGCTCGTCTTTCTGATGGTCATGACGTTCGTCGTCCCGTGCACGGTGGCGTACGCCACCTCGATGGCCAACGTGGGGCTCATCGCGAGGCAGCGGCTCGTGGTCATCGTCGTGTTCGCATTCCTGGCCTCGTTTTATCGCCCAGCACCTCGCAGGGCACCTGCCGAAACGGAAGTCTCGCGGCGCCGGCTCAGGCTCGTAGCTGATTTAACCAGGTCTCGAGCGTAAGAAGGAGCCAGATCCGGTGGGAGTGGTCCTCGAGGCGCTGCTCGTGCTCGTCGAGCAGCGCCGAAACGAAGGTCGGATTGATGTACTGGTAGAGTCGCGCGTTCGATCCCAGCCGATCGCGTGCCAAAGAGCGCGAGCCCGAGCGGAACCATGCAGCGAGCGGTATACCGAAACCCATCTTCGGCCGACGGAGAACGGATTCGGGGACAATGTCCGCGAAGGCGAGCCGCAAAACGTATTTCTTCGCCGCGAAATGGCGACGGCAACGGTCAGGGAGCGCCGAACCGTAGTCGATGAGAGCCGTGTCGAGAAACGGCGATCTCAACTCGAGCCCGTGCATCATTGACGATCGATCCGCTTTGACGAGCAAATCGTAGGGAAGGTACGTTTCGAAGCTATGGTCGAGCACGCGCGACAACGCGCTGCTGTTTTGGCTCCGCTGCAGCACGTCCTCTGTCCACTCGCGGGCCCCACGGGTGATCGGAAGTAGTTCGCTGCGAAGGATCCGACTCGGGTCAGCGCCGAAGTACGGATAGAGATCGACGAGCCTTTGGGCGAGTGGTGCTCCAATCGTCGGGAGTAATCGGCGTACCCGATTCAGCGTACTTCGTTCGCTTGCGCTGCGCGGCAAAAAGGCCGGAGCTTTCCGCGTGAACCGAGCCAAACCTGATGGCAGCCGCTCGAGAGCCTCGGCGACCAAAAATCGATCATACCCGCAGAACACGTCGTCACCGCCGTCGCCAGTCAACGCGACGGTCACATGTCGGCGCGCCAGTCGAGACACGATCGACATCGGGATAGCTGAGGAGTCCCCGAACGGCGCGTCGTGCGCTCGCACCAAGTCGTCGAGTGTGTCCGGGGAGAGGGTCGACTCGACGATGAACTCCTCATGCTGCGTTTCGAAGGCAGCTGCGACCTGGCGGGCGTATGCCGTCTCGTCGTAGCGGGCATCGCCTGAGAACCCGAGCGAGAACGTTTTGACATTCCGGCCGAGCAGTCGAGCCATGACGCCGACGACGATGGTAGAGTCGAGTCCTCCGGAGAGAAACGCGCCGAGTGGAACGTCCGCTTCGAGACGCCGTTTGACGGCATTGACGACGAGCTCGCGAACTTCCGCCGCGGCAGCGTGCACCGTGGTATGGCGGGGCCGCGAGGTGAATCGCGGTGACCAGTAACGGTGAATTCGTGGCTCCGCCGCATTTCGGCCAAGGACGAGAAGCGATGCCGGCGCAAGCTGAGCCACGCCGCGGAAGGGACTCCAGGGAGCGGGCACATAGCCGAGCGAGAGCAGCATCGGCAACGAATCAGTATCGACATCCGGCTTCGTTCCGCACGCAAACAGCGCTTTCGGCTCGGACGCGAACCTGAGCTCGCCGCCTTCGAACTGGTAGAAAATGGGCTTTTTGCCCGTACGGTCGCGCGCCAAAAGTAGGGTCTGCGCGCGAACGTCGAAGACGGCAATCGCGAACATCCCGTCGAGTCGCGCCACGACATCGGCGCCCCAGGCTCGGTAGCCATGCAGGATCACTTCCGTATCGCTGCGCGAACGAAAGATGAAACCCTTGCCCTCCAGCTCCTTACGTAGATCGTGGTGATTATAGATCTCGCCGTTGAACACCAGGATGGTCTTCCGGTCGTCGCTCAACATGGGCTGGGCACCGCCAGGCGAGAGGTCGATCACGGCGAGCCGCGTGTGTCCAAAAGCATAACCTTCCCCCTCCGTTATCGTGTGCGCATCGGGACCGCGATGATGAAGCGCCGCGACGGCCGCGGCCACGTCGCGCTTACGATCGAGCCCGGCGAACACGACGCCAAAAATCCCGCACATGGATTTATTCTCGCGACCTGATCGCGGACCTCACCTGATTCCCTCGACCACGACTGGGATGCGGGACCGAAACGTCCAAGCCGTGGCGGCGGCGTCACGGAGTGCCCGCGCAGTCTCGTCGGGGGTCATGGGGGCATCGTATCGCGGAGAAAGCGCGTCGAACGTGTCGAGGATGGCCTCCTGGTATCGCTGGTCGCGCGTGTATCCTTGACGGTCAACGTAGTTGGAAATGGGCAGCGCAAATCGTGCGACTTTCCTGACCAGGGGAAGCCGATACAACACGTCAGTTACGGGAAAAGCGAACGGCATGACTACCTCGATGGCGCGGAGCAACACTTCTTTCGGCACGCGCTTGGTCATAGGACGCAACAAATACTTACCACTCAATTTCGTCCACGGTCGACGCCCGTAGATCGTGAAGCAGAAGTGTCCGCCAGGCTTGAGCATGCTGACGACAGCTCGAACGGCATCATGCGGGTCGGGGGTGTGCTGAATGACGCCGATGCAGTAGGCGAAATCAAACCGTCCGCTGGCGAAAG
This sequence comes from Polyangiaceae bacterium, assembly GCA_035318505.1. Taxonomy (GTDB): domain Bacteria; phylum Myxococcota_A; class Polyangia; order Polyangiales; family Polyangiaceae; genus DASWDH01. Next base: position 4,651 of record DATHEQ010000218.1, read on the forward strand.
GAAGTTCATGGATACTTGCCTGAACCAGATCTACGTTGTCGAAGCGCTTGAGCGTTTCAGCGGCCGCATCGACGGCCGAAGAAAAGTCCACGGCTACCAGCCGAGCACCACGACTCGCCGCGATCGCGGCGAAGCGTCCGGCGCCGCACCCAGCGTCGAGCACCCACTTACCCGTCAAATCGGCATCCGTCCAACCTGCCTCGGTGTCGAATCGCTGGCGCGAATGCTGACCACCAGTCTCGGTGTCAATTTGAACGCCCCTGAACTGGTTCCATTGCCATCCGAAGGACGCGGTATAGTTGCCCTGCTCGGCAAACCTTGGGATCCCGCGGATGATCGGGTAAGTCTTTCCGGATAGGTCGCATACAAGCCTACCCTCTTCGATCGAATCTCCGTGCTCCTTAATGACCTCAAGACGGAACGGGCTTTGGGTCACCGGGTCCACGAGCAAATCCAGAATGCGTCGGTGCATGGGTGTTCTTCGCTACACGCGGCCGACGCTTCGGGCAAGTGAGCTCTGGGCTCGGCACCCTCGAGGGCGGCAACTTCTCATTGCCCGACCGGAATCAGCCCGCGAAGTCTAGAGATAGAATGCCCGCCGAGCGAACAAGGGCAAGGACGCGAAACCATTGGTAGCGTTGCGCCTGAGCCAGAATTGCGCTGCTTTTGGGGAACCCTCCCGAAGAGCCTGGATACCCATGAACTCCGGCGGCCAGAAATGCACCTAAACCCGAAGCGTCACTCCCGGTCAACGTTCCATTGCAACCCATGACGATGCCTAGGTAAACTGCTCCTCCTTTGACCGTGGCGTCGTCCGCGTCGAGCACGCTCCGGTTGACCCAAGGAAAGACCCCCACGTGAATCCCAGTTCGAGTCCGACTCCACAGCTCACTCTTCGCTCAGGTGAAACCATCGCCTCCGAGGCAGGTCTCACGCTTCTGGCAGCGTGGCGAGTCATTCGCAAATATTGGATGACGGCGACAGCCGTGACCTTGGTCGTCGTCGTAACGACGACGTTCTACACCCTGGGACAAACCAAGATCTACGAAGCCACGGGCACGCTCCAGTTCGATCCGAGCCCGCCTCGACCCCTCGGCAAACAGGTCGACTCGATCTTCGACAACGGCGGAGGTTCGTTTTGGGCGACGCGAGAATATTATGAGACGCAGTACAAGATCCTGCAGTCGATGCGACTCGCGCTATCCGTCGTCCAGCAGCTCAACCTGCACCGCGATGCAACGTTCATTCGCAACCTTCCCCCTGGCCATTCCGTCCCATCTGCCAACGTTTCTCTCGAGGACGCGGCCGAGATCCTTCGCGGCCGGCTGTCCGTTGCCGCCGTCAAGGAGAGCCGGCTCGCTATGGTGCGCTACACGGACTCCGATCCCGAACGGGCGCGGCGCATTCTCAACGCCATTCTCGAACGCTATTTGGCCCAAAACGTGGAAGACGCGCTTTCGTCGGCCAACGCCGCTGTGGATTGGCTGCATGGGCAGCTCGACAACCTGAAAGGCGAGCTCGAGCGGAGTGAGATGGCTCTGCACGAATACAAGATCCACAAGAACATCCTTTCTGTCGCCTTCGACGATCAGTCGAACATGCTTCGTGACCAAATGAAGCAAGTCAGCGAGGTTCTCACATCCGTGCGAACCAAACGTGAAGAGGCCTCGGCACGCCGTGACGAACTCTTACAAATTTCCTCCGACAATCCAAGCACCCTTCCGGCGACCGAGCTCCTGCATAACTCCCTTCTGCAGACCCTGCGACAACAATACGAGGAGGCGCTTCGCGATCGCGAAGGTCTCATTGCGGGCGGAAAAGGCAAAGAGCATCCCGATGTGGCTGTCATTCAATCGCGAATCGATACGAGTCGAGCAGCGCTGCTGAACGAGATCCGCAATATCCAGAAAGGGGTCGAGGCCGACTTGTCGACTGTCAGTCGGCAAGAATCGGGACTCGCCGGTCTCCTAGAGCGCGCCAAGTCACAAGCGCTCGATTTGAACCTCCTCGAGATCGAGTACAACCGACTGGCGCGAACGAAAACACAGACCGAAAAGCTTTACAGTTTGGTACTCGAACGTACGAAGGAGAGCGAGCTGACCCAGATGATGCGGGTCAACAACATCCACATGCTCGACATGCCGCTGCTGCCGCGTTCGCCGGTACGTCCGCGAGTGCCAGTCAACGTAGCCATCGGAGCACTCAGCGGCCTCGCTCTTGGTATTGCGGCAGCGCTCGGTCGAGGTCTACTTGACCGAACAGTCAAGACGCCGGACGACTTGGAGCGCGGGCTCGGGCTCCCCTTTCTGGGTTTGGTTCCCAAGATTGGACCCGACGGGTCCAGGGGAAGCTATTACGGCCGAAGGCAGAGGCGAAAACGGCAAAAGGAAGTCGTCAATCGCGAGCTCATCGTTCACGAGCAACCATCCAGCGGCATCGCCGAAGCGTCTCGCGCCATCCGCACGAACCTTCTCTTTATGGCGCCGGACAATCCGCACAAGGTCCTCCTCCTGACGAGCGCGGGTCCAGCCGAAGGCAAGACAACCGTGGCATGTTGCATCGCCATCGCCATGGCGCAGGCTGGCCAGCGCGTGATCCTCGTCGACTGCGATCTGCGAAGGCCGAGGCTCCACCGCATATTCGGCCGCACGTCGGAAGTCGGCGTCACCACGGAGCTGCTAAATGACTCCGCGAATTTGACGCGCGACGACCTAGCAGAGCAGTTGAAAACCGAGATTCCCAATTTGAGCGTTCTGCCGGCGGGGCCGATTCCGCCCAATCCCGCCGAGCTACTACACAGCGATCGTTTCAAGACGTTCCTTTCGCGCCTGACCGAACGGTACGATCGCATCATTATCGACAGCCCTCCCATCGTGGCGGTCACTGACGCAGCCATCCTCTCCACCCTCGTCGACAGCACTATCTTGGTGATTAAGGCCTTCTCTACGACCAAGGAGGTGTGCCGACAAGGGATCCGCCTTCTGGCGGACGTGGGCGCAACGACAGCGGGGACGATTCTAAACTTCGTCGATCTCGATCGCCACGAGTACAAGTACTATCACTATTACTATCGGCGCTATGGGTACTACTATTCCAGTGAACCCTCGCCCGTCGAGCGCCCCGCCGCGCCGCGAGAACCACCGCTTGCTCATTGAGCCGATTCCACCACCCTAACAGTGGGCCGACCCAAGTCGACCACGCGAGCGACGGAAGGCCGCGGTCTCGCGCGGCACATCGGGACGCTATTCGTCGGTGGGCGTTGGCGGAGAGACCTTTTCGAAGATCTCGTACCGCCCTGAGTAGAACGCCACCATCGACAGCGCGAACATGACGAGTACGAACGCCGACAACCCCGCCACCAGCACGACCTTGGATCGCTTTCTGCGAGCTCGCTTATGACGGCGTCGCGACTTCATGGTGCGGAGTTTGCCAACTCTATGGGTCGATTGGCCAGGGAAATTTCAGGACGAAGCCCAGGTCGGGCCCGCTAACTCGAGATCATTCGTCGGAGAAGGGAGCCATAGCGTTCGACGCCCGAGCTTAGCGAAAAATGAGGGGCCGACATTTGGCGGGCGTAGCGCAGGTCTTCGATGTTCGAGGTCGAATCGGCGATGTAACGTGCGGCCTTCACCAGGTCGCCATCCTCGACCGTATCGAGGACGACTCCCGACCTCGCGCGACGCACCCAGGTCGTCATCTCCGAATTGCAACCGTAGGCCACGGGCCGGACACCAGCTGCGAAGAATTCTGCCAGTTTCGTCGGCATGGAACCGCGCTTGGCGATGGTGTCCGACAGCAGTAGAAGCCCCCAGTCGATCCAAGACAACCACTGGGGCATGTCCTCGTGTTGCACGGAAACGAGAGTTGCGCGGTCGCCTGGGACGCCGCAGGTAGCCACTAGATTGGCATACTCTTGCTGCTGGTGCGTCAAAACAAGCAGATGCGCGCGCGGCAGCAAGTCGCATACATGCTTAACGAGCAGCACCGCCTGGTTGGAGAGGTACGATCGATTCAAGGCGCCGACAATACCGAGCACGATGCGGCCGTGTAAACGCCGCTGGACATTCGCAGGAACGACCGAGTTGCCGGTCGGCTTGGGGAGGCGGTCGCCGGCGATGGTAAACTCGTCGTAGTCCGCACATGTGGGAATGGCGACAACGCTGGCGGCGTCCCTTTTCCCAAAGGCGCCATCGATAACGTCGCTAGCGTGCAGCTGAGTCAGCGTCACGACAGCGCCTGCGTCTCGATACAATCCGCGTTCCACGAACTTTCCGAGCGCGTAGGGGACGGATCGCGCGAACCAGTCCATCCGCTCCTCGATCCAGCACCCTCGTGCATCGAAGAGATAGGGCACGCCCACGAGGCGGCGCACGGTTTGGGCGACCGCACACGCCTGGTACCCGCGAGCGTGAACCAACGAAATGCGCTCATGCATCGCGATCGATAGAGCCCTGCCGGTAGCACGCGTAAGCGCGCTTCCCGATCG
>DATHEQ010000219.1:0-22485 GCA_035318505.1 Polyangiaceae bacterium
CCGAGCACCGAGCGGAGGGAGGGTGGCGCAGTCTTCATTGCGGTCGCGTCGCGCGGGGCGTCAGGCCACGCGAGGCCGCGTTTCGAGGGCGTGGTCGATGGTGGCGAGCGCCAAGGCGAGCTCGTCGCCTTCCAGCGCCAGGCGTGGCGGTCTCACGCGCGAGCTTCCGTGCCCCACCTTCTCTTGCGCGAGCTTGATGAGCTGCACGAACTTGGTCACCGTGTCCATGCGAAGCAGAGGCAAAAACCAGCGATAAAGCGCAAGCGCCTCTTTTTTGCGCCCTTCCGCGGCGTGGCGAAACAGCAGCAAGGTCTCGGCGGGAAAGGCATTGACGAGGCCCGCCACCCAGCCGGTCGCGCCCGCGTCGATTCCTTCGACGATGGCGTCGTCGACGCCGACGGCTATCTCCAAACGATCGCCCAGAATCGCCCGCAGCGCCGTGACGCGGCGCACGTCGGTCGACGATTCCTTGACCGCGCGTAGGTGGGGAAATTCGCGCGCGAGCTCCGCTATTTGATGGGGCGCAAAATCCGTCTTGTAGGCAATGGGGTTATTGTAGAGCATGCAGGGGAGCTCGGTCGCGCCGAGGACGGTGGCGACATGCGCCTTCATTTCGCGCCAGTCGGTGCTGTACACGTAAGGCGGCAGTACCATGAGCCCGCGGCAACCGATGCGCTGCGCGTCCTTGGCGAGCATGACGGCTTCGGCCGTCGCCAGGCCCGCGATGGCAGCGACGATGGGGACGGCTGCTGCGCGCACACACGTTTCGAGGACGGCGCGCTTCTCGTCATGACCCAAGGTCGCGCCTTCTCCGAGCGAGCCGAGTGGAACGAGGCTCGACGCGCCGTGCTCGAGCAGCCAACGGCAGTGCTCCGCGAGATGAGGGTGATCGACCGTCGAATCGCGATGAAAAGGCGTCGTCATCGCGGGCATGATCCCGGTGAAGGGCACGTCCGTCGTCGATCTGGTTGGCGAGCTTGCCGGGGCCTGCATCTCGGTAGGGTACGCTCCTACGCTAGCGCCGGGCAGGGGATAACGTCTTGTATGTTCTGCCAGGCGGCGCGCCGAATGGCGCACAGACGGGCGCCTTCTGATCAGCCGCGTTTTCTGCTGCGCGGCGCGCGCGCCTCTACCCAGGGCCCGAGCTGGGTTCGCGCTTCGTCCTCGCTCAGCTTGGCGGCGCTCTTCTCGATGCCCGCCGGGACCCAGTCGGGATACGGCGTGACGACGTTGCGGTGGATCCCCGTCGGGGTGTGCTCTTGTCGAATGGCGGCCAATCGCGTTTTGCCGAGAACGTCGGCGAGCCGGACCAGCGCTGCCCACAGTCGTCGGTGTACGAAGGTGATTTTTCCTTCGACCAACCGAAAGCAAAGAATGTCGGCAGCGTCGTCGATCGCGGAGAGCGCCCGAAATATCTGCGACCCTTTGGCATGACCCCACCAACTGCCGCGAATGGGCTCCCCCGCCACCGCTTCGGCGACGTTGCGCACCGGTCCTTTGCCTGTCGCGAGCACCACGCCGTGCTGCTTCACGAAATCGACGGGGTCGAGAGGTGGCGTCATACCGCGCGCGAACCTCGAGCGTAGGCCATCCGTGGCACGCGCGCGAACGACCGTCGCATCGGCCTGAGAATGACATAGGGCCGACCGGTTGAGACCGTCTTCTCGCGTCAGCGCAGCTGCACGACGTTTCGTTTGGTTACGATCGTGACGGATTGAAGTGGCGGTGCGCGAATCCGTGACATCTCCGATGGCTCGGAGATTGCTCTATTCGAGCCTGCGTTCGCTTAGCGGGCGAAAGTCGCACCGGAGGCCACCATGCATTTTCTGTTGTTCCTCGTGTTTGGGTTGGTCGTGGGAGCACTCGCACGACTCATCGTTCCGGGCAGAGAGCCGGGCGGTTGGATCGTGTCGATGGCGCTCGGCGTTGCGGGAGCGTTCGCCGGAGGCGTCCTAGGCCGGGTGCTCGGGTTCTATCGAGAAGGGGAGCCGGCAGGTTTCATCATGTCGCTTCTCGGTGCCATCGTCCTCGTCGTCGCGTACCAGGCGATTACACGGCGGCGCCTGCGGTATTGAAAATTTCGAGCAGACGGTAGCGCCCTTCGATACGCAAACGCGTCGAAGGGCGTCACTGCTCGGGCTCGATCCACAATCAACTTGGCTTTCGCTGCGACAACATTAACGTTGTGGCAGCCCATGAGTACCTTCTTCGAGCGGCCCGCTGGGCGTTCCAGCCGCGCACATCGCCGGCGGCGGTCTCATGGTCGACGGCCGCGTTGGGTGGGTGCGGCGGTCGCCGCGACCCTGGGCATGGGGTTTTGGGCGACGACGCTCCTCTGGTTTGCCATCCATCACATTTCTTGGCTCGGGCCCTGGCTGGCAGATACGGCGCGCGCCATCGTCGGTCCGGACGCCGTGAGTCGTCTCGAAGAAGCGGCCTACGACCTGGACGATCGGTGGAACCGCTGGCGTCACCGAGGTGAGCGCCCGGCGGCGCACTGGTCGGTACCCGATGCGGCCGCGATCGGCGAGCGAACGGGGGAAAACGCGCCTGCGACGTCGGACGAGCCCCCGCTATTCCTGCCGAAAGACGTCGGTCCTCTCTTTCGCGAGGTGGCCGCCAAAGGAGACGGCATTTGGGTGCCGGTCGCCGATTTCGCCGAAGGCGCGGAGCCGGTCGTCCTTTATAAGACGTTGATCCACCCCGATCCCGAGCGATCCTTCGCAGAGATATTCATCGTGGCCGCCGATCTTCGCCGCACGCGTCTTCACGCGGTCGCCGGAACGATCGAGCCGGAAGCATCGACGGACGAGGGGCAGCGCTATGTGCGCACCGGGCTCATTCCGGAGGCGCACCGCGACGCCCTCGTTGCCGCCTTCAACGGCGGATTCAAGACCGAGCACGGGCGTTACGGGATGAAAGTCGACAACGTGATGCTGCTGCCTCCGCGTGACAAAGCGTGCGCCGTCGCCGGTTTCGCCGACGGGCACCTCGCGCTCGGAACCTGGGCGTCCGTAGCTCCACGCGCCGAAGAACTGACGTGGTGGCGACAGGCACCCGCGTGCATGGTCGAATCCGGCGCGTTGCACGCCGGACTCGCGAGCGCCACTGCGTCGTCGTGGGGTACGGCGCTGGGAGGAGGCACGGTCGTGCGTCGATCGGCGATCGGGCTCGACGCGAGCGGCGGCGTCCTCTACGTCGGCGTGAGCAACGGGACGAATGCGCGGGCCATGGCGAGGGGAATGCAGCACGTGGGCGCGTCGACCGTCGCGCAGCTCGACATCAACTGGTCGTATCCGCACATCGTGACGTTCCGTGCTTCCACCACCGGGGCGCCTCAGGGTGATCTTCTATTCGAAGGCTTCACCTACGAGGACAAGACGTACCTCGAGCGACGCTCGCGCCGCGACTTCTTTTATTTGACGCGCGAGACCACGACGCCGAAGCCGGTCGCGCAATAGACGACGATTGCCATCCGCGCGGCGCACGCTACCGCGCCTCCGACGATTGTCCTCCGGTCGTCCGGAGCGATGCCACGCCGTGCCGTCGAGCGTGCACGGCGCGACCGGACCGCTGCGACGAGGCATCATCGTTGCACGCGCAGTCGCCAGGCGCGGATGGATGCGTCTATCCATGACCGGCGCCGGCAATCTTCTTACCCCATCGTTGGAGGTTCGCATGTATGGAATCGTGATGGGCTCGGTCGCGTTCATTCTTGTGGGCACTGCAAGCTGCAGAAATACCGAACCCCCTGCGCGCCCGCCGCAAGTACCCCCCGTTCCTTCATCGTCCGCCGCACCTACGGCCGCGAATGCGAAATCGACCCTAGGGCAAGAGCGCCCCACTAGGAAGGATCGCGGCCATATCGACAGAGCCGATAGCAAAGGCTCGAGTCAGTAAGTGGAATGCCGACAGTGGCGACTTTTCGCAATCGACTCAGTTACGTCTACTCCGCGCGAAACGACTTCCGGCGAAAGTCGTAGACCGCCATCTTTGGAACAAAGACCGACCATCCACCAACACTCAATGACGACATCGACCCGACCATGCAAAGATGCATTTCGGCGTTGTTGGCGCTTCGCGAGCTCCCAATCGCATCGGACGAATCATTGGTGACATCATGAGCGACCTTCACGCCATCACGCAGACCCTGCGCCGCCTGCGCGCCGAGCAGATTCGTTATCTGGTAGCCACCGTAATGCAGGTGAGCGGCTCGTCTTACCGCCGGCCGGGCGCTCGCATGATCATGGGCGAAGACGGATCGGTCACGGGTGGGATCAGCGCCGGATGCCTCGAAGCGGCGCTCATCCGCACCGCTTGGTGGCGCACCCGAAACCAAGAAGCCGTGCTGGTGAAATACGATTCGACTTCGGACGACGACGAGCTCGGCTGGGGGTCGGGATTTGGATGCAACGGCGTCGTCGAAGTTCTGGTGGAGCGCGAACACGCCGCCAGTGACGCGGCGCTCGATTTCATCACCCACACCGTGGCCCGCGAACAGCGCGGCTGCTTGCTCACCGTGTTTCGTTCGAGCGCCGCGCGCGTGCCGGTGGGCAGCCGCGCATCCATGACCGCAGCCGGCGACCTCGCGTTTTACGGACGGGGCGAGTGGGGAGACTTCATCGAAGCCGACGAGCTCGCGGCGGTGCGGCAGGTGGCGAAGACCGGCTCTGGGCGAACGCTCATTCTCCAATCGCACGAGGGGCAAATCGACGTTCTCGTCGAGCCCGTCGTGCCGCCGCCCCGGTTGTTCCTTTGCGGCGAGGGGCCGGACGCCGTGCCGCTCGCACGATTCGCTCGCGATTTGGGTTGGAGCGTCGTCGTCTGGGCGAGCGAGCCACGCTGGCTGAGTCGCGAGCGGTTCCACGGGCTCGGCGAGCTCGCGACGGGCACGGCTCACGAGCTTCGCCGAGAGGTCGACGCCAGCGCGCAGCCCGCGGCCGTCATCTTGTCGCATCGCTACGAGCGCGATCGCGATCTTCTCGAAGGCCTTTTGGCATCGAAGACGACCTACATTGGGATCCTCGGTCCTCGCGCTCGCGCCCTGCGGCTCTTGGCGGACGTGGGTCAGCCAACGCTGTCTGCCGACGTCGCGCGCCGCATTCACGCGCCCATCGGGCTCGATATCGGAGCGGAAACCCCGCAAGAGATAGGACTGTCCGTCATGGCCGAGATTCAAGCTGTGCTGAGCGGGTCGACCGCCAAACCGTTGTCCCAATGCCGAGGTCAAATTCACCGCCCGCGCTTGGCGGCGCTCGAGACTGCCGTGGGCGCCGAATGAGCCGCGTCGGTTGTGCCATTCTCGCGGCAGGGGCGTCGCGACGTCTCGGTCGCCCCAAACAACTCGTGCTCTGGCGCGGACACGAGCTCGTGCGACATCTGACGCTGCAGGCGCTGAGCTCGCGCGCGAGCGAGGTCGCCGTCATCGTAGGGGCCCACGCCGACCGCGTCGTGCAGGCGGTGCGCGATCTTCCCGTGAGCTGCATGATGAACCTCGGCTGGCGGGAAGGTGTGGCGTCGTCGATCCGTTGCGCCACCCACTGGGCAACGCAGAAGGGTTTCGACGCTCTCCTCCTGCTCGCCAGCGATCAGCCGCATCTCGACATCCACCACATCGACCGCCTCGTTTCCGAGCACGAGCGCGGTGCGACGCAGGTGGCGTCGCAGTATGGCGGCGTCATAGGGGTTCCCGCCTTGTTCGGCGAGCCGGTCTTTCGTCGTCTCTTTACGCTGAACGGTGACGCCGGCGCCGCCTCCTTGTTGCGCGACGAACCCAGCACGCGATCGGTCGACTGGCCCGCCGGTGAAATCGACATCGACACCACGCGCGATCTGGCGCTGCTCTTCGACGAGCTCGGCGAGCCGCGACGTCCGGTTGACTACTTGTGCAATTTCGATCCGCTGGCTGCGCACGGCGCGCCGCCGCCGAGCGAAGATCGTCCATAAAACAACCTGGCATATCCATTGCCATAGAGCGCGGTTGGGCGCGCGCGAGCGGTCAATAACTGCTCGCGGCCAGCCCGTACACGCAATCTCTATGGCTATCTCAAAAGGAGCTTCTCTCCATGAACATGCGTACGATCTCTGCCCTCGTGGCTTTTGGTGTTCCCCTTTCTTTTGCGGCCAGGGCGCAGGCCCAAAGCGTCACCGAGAACACCAGAGCTACCGGTCCGGCCGAAGTTTTCGGAGCTGCGGGGCAAATCGCGATTTCGAGCGACGCCGCCCTCCTCATTCAGCGCCGCACCCTCAGCGGAGTCGAAGGTGGAACGACGCAGATTCAACTTGCGCCTGCCGCGGACTATTTCGTCATCAACAATTTGTCCGTGGGAGGGTTCATCGGCTTCGACTTTACGACGTCCGGTGACAACGACTCGAGCCGCTTCGCGATTGGTCCGCGGGTCGGCTACAACATTCCGTTCTCCGATCTGGTATCGATTTGGCCGAAGATAGGCTTTTCCTTTGCGCATACCAGCAGCACATCCAGCAACCCCGGACCCGGGGGCTCCACGGTTTCGGTGACCAACAGCGCTGACGCGTTTGCGCTCAATCTCTTCGTGCCGGTGATGTTCCATCCGGTGCGGCACTTCTTCGTCGGCTTCGGTCCCTTTCTCGATACGGACTTGAGCGGAGATCCGAGGGCGACCGTTTTCGGCGGCAAGTTGACGATAGGTGGTTGGATGTAGCGGCGCCACGAGGCGTCAGCGTCGCTTCCTTCCTTTTGCCCACCAACTTCGGACAGCCTCGCCCGATACGTGAAATGCCCAGGCCACCCAGGAGCCGGCCAGGAGAAAACCTGCGGCCCAGACGCGGTAACGCCAAGACGAGATGAGGGCGAGCCCGGCGGTGACATTGAGCGAAGCCACGACGAATCCGCTGAAAAGACGCCTTCCCAACCGCTCGAGCCCCGGCGCAAGTTGCGTTTCGACGGTTCGAACCTCGAGGCGGCCCGCGCGCAGATCGTCGAGGACTTCCTGCAAATGGAGGGGGACGTCGTGGGCTACTCCGGCAAATTGCGTCATCCCGCGCAGCAATTCGCCGCCGAGCTGTTCGGGGCCGTAGCGCCGGCGAAGAATGTTCAAGAAATAGGGTTGCGCCTCTTGGAACACGTCGAGCTCGGGGTCGAGCTGCCGACCCATTCCCTCCAACGTCATGAGCGCCTTGCCGACCATCATGAAGTCCGTGGGGATCTCGAGGTCGAACTTGAGCGCGGTAGCGACGAGGTCGCGAATCAGTGACGAGAGCTCGATCTCGCGCAGCGGCAGCCCGATGAACTTCTCCGCCATGAGCGATACCTCGGCGCGAAACTTGGGCATGTCCACCTTCCCCGTGGGCCGGCCAATGGCATAGAGCGCATCGGCGACCGCGAGGCTATCCTTACGCGCCGCTGCCACCATGAGATCGACCGTTTTGTTGCGGAGCTCGGGCGATAGCCGACCCACCATGCCGAGATCGATGAGGCCAATCACCGGAGCGTCGACGGGCCCCTTGATGATGATGTTGCCGGGATGGGGATCGGCGTGAAAAAAGCCGTCCTCGAAGATCATCTTCACGACGACCTGGATGGCCATGCGCGCGAGCTTCTTGCCGTCCATGCCACGCTCGAGCGCCTGATCGATGCGAAGGCCGTCGAAGAATTCGGTGGTGAGAACGCGCTTGGCGGATGCGGCTTTGTACACCCGCGGAAACGCGACTTCGGGATGACCTTCGAAGTTCTGGCGAAAGCGTTCCGCATTGCCCGCTTCGTTGGTGAAGTCGAGCTCGGCCATGATCGAGCGATCGAATTCCTGAACCAGTCCCACCGGGTCGTATGCGCGCGCCTCGGCCACCGATCGTTCGAGAATCGCGGCGAGAAACCCGAGCAGCTCCACGTCGCGCTCGATGGTTGCGCGGATGGCGGGCCGCTGCACTTTTACCGCCACGTCGGGGTAGACGGTGCTCGGGGAGAGGCTCGTCGAGGCCGGACCGATGCGTGCCACTTCCTCGGAGGAGCTGGCGGGCGGCGGGGGGAGAGCGGCCGGTAGGCGAAGCTTCGCACGATGGACTTGTCCGATCGTCGCGGCGGCGAGCGGGCGCTCGTCGAATTCGGCGTAGAGGTCGCTGAGCGGTGCGCCGAGAGATGCCTCTACCTCGCTGCGAATCGCCGAAAAATCAACGGCGCGAACGTCGTCCTGCAATTTTTTCAATTCGACGACGAGCTCTTTAGGCAGTACGTCGGCGCGCGTCGACGCGATCTGGCCGAGCTTCATGAACGAAGGTCCTAGGTCTTCCAGCACCAAACGCACCCGCTCCGGCCATGCCATCGCACCGCGGTCTTTGTCGGCATCGAGCCGTGTGCTCTTCGGCGCGAGGTTGCCGAGCCCCATTCGTCCGAGTACTTCACCGAAGCCATGTTTCGCTAGAACCAGAGCGATCTCGCGCAAACGACCGAGATCGCGCACCGCCGTGAGCGCCGCTACCATGGCGCGGCAGCATAGTCGTCGCGGACGTCTCGAACCATCGGTTCCGTTGCCGCTCAGTCGGACCGGTATATGGCGTGCATGGGTGCGTTCGACCCAGGGGACAAAGCGGACCCGCTAGACACACTCGAACCGATTTCGACAAGGAGTCACCCATGATTCGTCGCGTGCACTCGGCACTTTGGCTTACGGCCTGTCTCATCTCTTGTGGAACGGAATCGGTGAAGAGCACTGATTCGAACACCGGCGTCCCCACGGACGCCCTGCAGCGCGTCGATGCCGGCACCGGCGACGCGCCCAAACCTCCCCCGCCGCCGCCCGCCCAATGCGGAGATCTCAACGGCGGCGGCGACCAACACGTCGACTTTCCGGCGCTGAGCGATGAAGATGGCCGAGAAGGACGGCGTCATGGCACGCCAGCGCGCACTGCTCGAGGAGCGCTACGATCTCGCGGACCGCCCGTCACCCGACGTCGCCATGAGCCGTGGCAAGCCCGTGCAGCAGGGCGTGCGCGTCAAATTGCCGGCGGGGCAAACGTGGGAGGGGCTCGCCAACATGACGCCGGAACAGGTCCGTACCGCGGACGCTTTTCCGGCAGGCTTTTTCCCTCTGCCGCACCCGAAGCAAATGGAGGGAGGGATGCTCTTTCCGCATTTTCACATCGAAGAAATTTTGCGCCAAACGGGGCGCAATCTGGCGCGCTTCGACCTCGACTTCGATTTGCCCGACCCGTTCCTGCCCGAGTTTCCTCCGGCCATCTTTCTGACGACGCGTCCCGATCTGGGCGACGTCTCACAAGGCCAGGTGGTGACGACGGACAATTTCTTCGAGCTTTTCAAATGTGTTCTCAATCCGAAGCAGCTCGACGGATTGCGGCTTCTGCTCACCGCGTTTGCCCAGCAACAATTCAACTTCACCGACGACCGGCGCTCGGAGCGACCCAGCCAGGGGGTCGCCTGCTTCGATTGTCACGTCAATGGCCATACCAATGCAGGTACGCATCTCGTTGGCGACATCAGGCCGCAGGAGGCGAGGCATCGCATCGATACGCCGTCGCTGCGCGGGACCAACATCGAGCAGCTGTTCGGCTCGCAACGAGCGCTCATGAGCGTGGAGGACTTTACCGAATTCGAACAGCGAGGCGCCTATTTCGACGGCGACCCGGTGCTGGCCACCAAAAAAGGCCTGAACCCCTTGGACCGCGGAGCGCAGGTGCAAGGCATGGCGGAATTCCAGCGAATCCTCGCCTTGCCCCCCGCGCCCAAGCTGGGCATCAATGGCAAGCTCGATCCCGGAAAGGCCACCGCCGCCGAGACGCGCGGCCAGGATCTGTTCTTCGGAAAGGCGCAGTGCTCGAGTTGCCACACGCCGCCCTACTACATCGATCAGCTCATGCACGATCTGCACGTCGAGCGTTTCTACGAGCCACGACTCATCAACGGCATCCTCGCCAACGCCGATGGCCCCATCAAGACGATGCTCCTGCGCGGCATCAAGGACTCGCCGCCGTATTTGCACGACGGGCGCCTCCTCACTCTCGAGGACACGGTCGAGTTTTTCAATCTGGTGCTGCAGACGAAGCTGTCGGCAAACGAGAAAGCTGATCTCGTGGCGTTCCTCTACGCGCTGTAGCTCACCGGCCGGATCGGACGTCGGCCCCGACGGGGGTCGACGTCTTGATCCAGAGCCGGAGCACTTCGGCGACGCTCCACGCCTGCGCCACGCACCCACGCGGCGAGAAGGGCGGCGTGGCATCGAAGATCTCGCTGATGGTGCCGACGCCCGCTTCGGCGAGATGGGGAACGAAGCCTTGCAGAAACCGTTGCGCGTCGCGCTGGCTTTCTGGATAGACCTTGAGCCAAGCGTCGACGAACGGTCCGATGAGCCATGCCCAGACGGTGCCTTGGTGGTAAGCCGTATCGCGCGCGTGCAGATCGCCGAAGTACTTGGCGCGAAACTCGGGGTGCGAGGGCGCCAGCGTACGCAGCCCGACGGGGGTCAAGAGAGCGTCGCGGACGACGTTGACCACGCTTTCCCAGCGCTCCGGCTCGAGGATGGGGTGTTTGAGCGAGATGGCGAGCAGTTGATTCGGCCGCAGGGCATTGTCATCGCCCGTCTCGCCATCGACGACGTCGTAAAGATGCTTGCCGGGCTCGTACCAGAATCGACGGTTGAACGAGCTTCGCGCGAGAGCGGCATGGCGCTCGAGCTCGTCGGCCCGGGTGACTTCGCCGTATTGGCGCTCCCAGCCGGCGAGAGCGAGAAGCGCGTTGTACCAGAGCGCGCAGATTTCGACCGCTTTGCCGCGGCGCGGTGTCACGACGTAGTCGCCCACCTTGGCATCCATCCAAGTGAGCTGATAACCCTCCTCGCCTTGTCGCAAGAGGCCGTCCTTCGGGTCGACCGCGATGCCGAAGCGCGTCCCTTCCAGGTGCTTTGCCACGATGGTGCGCAAGGTCGGCAGGAGGTGGCGCAGTAAGCTCACGTCTTTCGTCGTTTCGAGGTAGCGATCGATCGCGTGAAAATACCAGAGCGTGGCGTCGGCGGTGTGGTAGAGCCCGGCGTTGTTCCCCTCTGGAAACATGTTGGGGATGAGCCCATCGCGCACGTAATAAGCGAAGGTTCTGAGGACGTAAGCGGCTTCGGCGACGCGCCCCACCGACAAGGTTAGGCCCTCGAGGCTGATCATCGTGTCGCGGCCCCAATCCGTGAACCAGTGGTAGCCGGCGATGATGGTGCGAATCTCGTCGCCGCCCGCCTTGGCGCGCGCGGCATCGGCCAGCCGTCCAGCGGGCGTGATGACGAACTGATCGGCCGCCAAAACGAGCTCGGCGCCGGCGCTCACTTGCAGGCTCGCGGGAGCGCTCGCAATGAGCTTGGTCCGGCGCAAGCGTTCCATCGCGAACGCGGCCACGGGCTCGAGCGACGATGCGATTTCCCAGGGCTCGACCGAAGCGAGCACCGTGGCCGGGCTGTCTCGTACGAGATCCACGCCGAAGTAGCCCGGGCTGTGGAGGTCACCGCGCGCGTCGTAACCTCGACTCTCTTCGGTTCGGTAGCGAATGTTGCCCAGCCGATCGCCGGCGATGGTGAAGATCGGGTGCGGTCCCGCGACTTGGAGGCGGAGCGGCGGCACGCCCGGCTTGCAGATCTCGTAACGATCGCCTTGTACGGTGAGCGCATAAGGTTCGTCGATCGACTCGTTGAGCGCACCTTCGTGGCGGCGGAAATGGACCCACGGCTGAAGCTCGATGCGAACGTCGTCGCCCTCGAGCAGATGGTAGGCAATGAGCGTGGTGTTTTGGCCGTGGGGGAGACACAGCCGCTTCTCGATGGTCAGGCCGGCGACCTGGTAAGTCCAAACGGGCAAGCCGCTGTCCAAACGAAAATCGACGAGATAGCGCGACGCGCTGGGAACGAGCATTCGTTTCGGGTGCTCGTCGCCATTGAGAGCGATGGGCGGACGATCGCGAATGCGCAGCTTCTCCGAAAGATAATTGAGCATCATCGTGCGCCCCTGCGGAGCGGGCAGCGCCGCGATGAGGAGCCCGTGAAATCGCCGGGCCATGAAGCCAGACACGGTTCCCGAGGCGTAGCCACCGAGACCATTGGTCACCAGCCACTCGCGCGAGATGCTCGGATGGTCGGCTCCGATCCGGTCGGGATCGGAATGGGGCCCGTCGCTCAGGCGGGCGCCTTCATCTTCGTTTTGACGCGCGTGCTCGTCCACGACGACCTCAGGGCGGGGCGGGGGATAGGACCACGGCGCATTCGGCAGGAAGGGTGACGCCGTGATCGGACTCGATGGCCGGCGTCCCGTCGCCGCCGTAGGCATTGTCGTTGCTCGACCAAAGTGTGCGCCACATGGTGCCTTCTGGCGGTGCGAACAGGGGGTCCGACACCGAAGGTAGCACGACGCGTCGGCCGAGATTCACGATGAGGAGGCGGTCGCCGGCATCGGCGCCGAAGATACGAATGGCGAAGGCCTGGTCATTCAAGACGAACCCATCGACGCCTCCAAGGCCCTGAGCATTGCGAAACGCCGCGTCGTTACGTCGCAGCGCGAGTAGATCGCGGTGCAGCGCGTAGCTCGCGGCGTGCGTCTTGCGCTCGGAGAAATCGAGCTTGCAGGATTCGAAGGTCGAGGCTCGGCCGGGATCGGGAACGCAACTTTGCGCTTGGTCGAGCGCCAGCGAGGGAAACTGCGCCAGAAACTGGCAACGACCTTCGCGAACGAGATGGGCCAATTCGGGAACGTGATCCGCAAAATAGAGGAACGGGGTCGATGCGGCGAACTCTTGCCCTTGGAGCAGCATGGGCGTTCCGGGAGCGAGCAACGTGAGCGCCGTCAAGGCGCGGCATCTCCCCGGACTGGTGAGCGCATGGACCCGCTTTCCGCAACCAGAGTTGGCCACCTGGTCGTGGTTCTGCAGGAAGAGAACGAATGTCGCGGGGTCGAGGTCGAGTGCGGGCGTGCCTCGCCGCTTCTTCTGCCAGGCATACAACTGGCCCTGGTAGAGGTAGCCCCATCGGATCGCCGAAACGAGCTCCCGCGGCGAGCCGCAGTAATCGGTGTAGTAGGCCTCGGTGTTGCCGGTCAGGGCAACCGTCGCGCTGTGGTGATAATCGTCGTTCCAGACGGCGTCGATTCCGTACCCACCGGCGCCGATGGGGCGGCAGAGCTTGGCCTGTTGCGACTCGTTTTCGGCGACGATGAGCGTCGTCCGCGGCGCTGCCGCTTGATGCACGGCCGTGACGAGCTCCGACAAGATGTGCGTCGGTGACGCGTCGAAGATCGTTTGGGTCGCGTCGAGGCGAAGGCCGTCGCAATGAAATTCTTCGATCCAATAGCGGGCGTTGGCAATGACGAACTCGCGCACGCCGAAGGAATTTTCTCCGTCGTAGTTCAGCGCGCCGCCCCACTCGGTCGCGTACTGCTCGGAGATGTAGTCCTTGGTGAATTGGGTGATGTAATTCCCATCTGGGCCGAAGTGATTGTAGACGACGTCGAGAATCACGCCGAGGCCCAAGGCGTGCGCGCGGTCGACGAAGCGGCGAACGTCGTCGGGGCGGCCATAGAGGCGCGTCGGCGCGAACCAGTTGACGCCGTCATAGCCCCAGCCGAACTGGCCGGGGAAATCGGCGAGAGGCATGATCTCGAGCACGGTCACGCCGAGCTTTGCCAACTCGGGGAGCTCCCGCATCGCAGCCGCCCACGTGCCCTCGCGCGTGAAGGTGCCGATGTGCATTTCGTAAATCGCTTGTCCGAATCGACCGACGCCTGGCCACGCCGCATCGGTCCACGCAAAAGGCGTGGGATCGACGACTTCGGACGGGCCGTGCGGGCCTTCGGGCTGGAACCGCGAGGCAGGATCGGGAAAAAGAGACGATTCACCGTCGAGTCGGAATCGATAGCGGTCGCCGGGCCGAACCGAGGGTGCGAGGGCGGAGAAATATCCCCCCGCTTCGGCCACGAGCTCGATCGAGGTGGCGTTGGCCCCGTCGATGACGAGCTCGACCTTCTTGCGCGCCGGCGACCAAACACGAAAATGCACGCCGTTCGCGGTGACTTCGCTGCCGACAGGTAACCTGCGGGCAAGCGCGGTCGGCAGGGCGTCGAGCGAGCCCTCGCCGCGCGGCAAGGGTGAGGCGCTTTTCGGCGCGACGTCGCCGCTAGCTGGCTGCACGGCGCTTCTGATTCTTGCTCTTGCGCCCACCCGCGCGCTTGCGGGGTACTTTGGCTCCCGACCGTCGCGCCTGCGAAAGGCCAATGGCAACAGCTTGTTTACGGCTCGTTACTTTTTTGCCCGATTTACCGGAGCGGAGCTTGCCGCGCTTTCGCTCGTGCATCGCCGCTGCCACTTTCTTGCTCGCGGCCTTGGGATAACGTTGGCGAGTCGCCTTCTTCTTGGTGGCCATGGTCTCATCTCCACATGATCCGGGAGGGCTACGTCGGATCAATCTCGGACGGGAGCAATCAGCGTGCCGAAGGGACGTGGCAGTGGCTTCTCACCGCACCCAGCAGTCGTTCGAGGTTGATCGGTTTTTTCATGATCACCGCGCCGGCCGGTGCGCGCGAGGGATCGGACGTCGAGACGACGATGGGAATGTTCGCAAGGCGCGGGTCTTTCCGCACCGTGTCATAAACCTCGTTTCCCGTGACGACGGGCATGATTAAATCGAGGATCATGATGCATGGAAGCTCGGCCCCTTCGAGAAGATGGAGCGCCTCGGCGCCGTTCGCGGCGGTGGAGACGGCGTACCCCTCGTCCTCGAGAAAATCTCGGAGCGATTCACAGAGACCCGGTTCATCGTCGACGATCAAAACACCCATCAAGCCACCTTTTCGCCTCCCAACGCGATGCGAGGGAGCAAGACGCTGAACGTCGTTCCCTCGGCTTCGGTCGACATCACATCGACCTGCCCCCCATGGGCCTTCGCGATCTGTTGGGTGATGAAGAGTCCCAGGCCGAGCCCGTTGGACTTTTCGCGCCGGCGCTCGCCGCCGGTCAAGGGGTCGAAGATCCTCGGAATGAGCTCCGCGGGTATCGCGCCCATGTTGCGAACGCGAATGCGAATGGCATGCGCGGCTGATCCATCGATGTGCACCTCGACGCCGTGTTCGGCGACGCCGTGTTGGATGGCGTTGCCGACGAGATTGGAAAACACCTGGCAAAGGCGATCATCGTCCCAAACACCGCCCGTGTCGCCGACGTGGTCGATGCGAAATGGCCACTCGCGGTGAGCCACGGCGAGCTCGTCCAGCACCTGTCGGGCCAGCGGCACGACGTCGATTCGCTTGAGCTCGAGCGGTATGCCAGTGCCCACCCGGGCACGGGTGAAGTCGAGGAGCTGATCGATCATGCGGGCCATGCGCTTGCCGCTGGCGATGATGCGCCCGAGCGGTTTGAGGAAGCGATCGCTCTCCGGTCGCCGAATCGCCATCTCGGCGGTGGCCAAAATTCCCCCCAAAGGATTGCGCAAATCGTGCCCGAGAATCGCCGTGAACATTTCGTTGAAACGAACGGCCTGCTCGAGCTCTTGGACCGCCGAATAGCGGACGATGGCAGAGGCGACGTGATTGGCGATGGCGATGCCGAGCCCGAGCTCGTGCGCCGAGAGCGCGCGGGACCGATCGTAGTACACCATGAATTTGCCGATCAGACGGCCTCCGGCGAGGAGAGGAATGAAGGCGAGCGCGCCGATGCCTTCCGCTCGAAAAAGGGGAAGGTATGCGGTCATGGTGGGGTCGGTCTCGACGTCGGTCACGGCGATGGGGGGCGGGTTTTGCGCGTCCCGCGCCCAGGGCGAGTGCCCTTCGACCGCGTGCCGGTAGCTCTCGGATAGGCCGCGCCATGCCCGAAAGCGCATCGTGCCTTGTCGATCGAAAACCAGAATGGACGCGCGGGGGGCCTGCAAAGCGGTTCCGATGGCGTCGAGCGCGGCCGCAAAGACGTCATCGACGGTGTTGGCGTCCACGACGCCTCCGACGAGCCGGTACAAAAGCTCGGCCCGTTCCCGGGCTTGATGATTCTCGCGTTCGTTGCGCTTCACATCGCTGACGTCGCGGGTGAAAGAGCGCGCGTAGGCGATCTTTCCGTCGCGCCAGTGAACGTTGGAACTGACGATCACATGCCTCGGAGACCGATCGCGCGCGATCAGCGTCGTCTCGAAATTGTGGAGCGTTTCCCCTTGGGCGAGCCGCACCAAGAACTCGCGCGCCTTGCTGGGGTCGACGTAAAATTCGCTGATGGCGTGTCCGATATACTCGCTCGCGTCGTAGCCGAGCATTTCGAGCTCGGCGCGATTGGCCCAAAGAATGGTGCCGTCAGGTCCGACGCGGTGCACGCCGACCGGAGCATTGTCGACGAAATCGTGCAGCTCACGTTGACGCTCGTGCAGCTCGCTTTCGGCTCGTCGCAGCTCTCGGAACGAACCGTGCACGATGTTTTCGAGCTGTCCGCCGGCAGCCGATGCGTCGTCGCGGTGGCGCGCGCCGGCCGTGTCGGCGAGAACGTCGTGCGGCCCAAAGGCGAGCACGCTGCCGTGCGCCCCGCAGATCTCGTGGAGGCCCGTCGCTTCACGGTAAAAGCCGTCCATCAAATAGGCACAGAGCAGTTTGAAGGGCTGCTCGCGCTGCAGCTCGTTCCACAGCTCCTCGAGGTGGAGGGCCGCCTCGCGATTGCCCGCGCGCCAAAGGATGTCGACCATCTCGCCATAGGCGCGGACCGTGATGTTCCCCGCGCTTCCTGTTTTCTGGGCGAGCAGTCCACCTATGACGTGACGGAAGCGGATGCGGTCGGGGGCACCGTCCAACATGAATTGAGCGAGTGTTTCACCGGCGTCGAGAACGGTCAGCTGACCCGTCTGAAAAGCACTGCCGACATCGACGCCAGCGGACGCGAGGCCGGCCAGGAACGCCCGGCGATGCACTTCGGTCGCGATGACGACGGCCGGTTGCCCCGCGGCGAGCCCAACCGCGAGAAAGGTGACGACGACATCGCAGAGGTAGTCGTCCTTCTCGTAGAACTGGACCAGATGATCGTCGAGAGGAATGGCGCCAGTGGCGAATGGGTCGGCCAGTCGCGCCATCCTGTCCTGGAAGGCCGGGGTAGAAGTCATATCGAATTGTCCCTTCCGCGACGAACTAGGTCCCCGGATCCATCGTTACCTGCCGCGACCGCCGGCAACAAGCCAGTGATCGCCGCTCGGCCGAAGGTCGGACGCGATATCGGCTAAGGGCGCGGGACGCGTCGTCAGTACCTGTACTGCCACAGGAAATCGACGATGGAGCTGCCCTGGTCACCGAACGTCGTCTCCATCGACCAGTTGCGTTTGAAGCGCCAGTCGAGGGTGACGAACGTCTTGTCCGGGTTCACGCCAGGCGGCGGCGTACCGAGCACGTACGCAATTTGCACCGAGATGTCGCGCGCAATCTGAACTTCGACCTCGGGTTTCGGATTGGCCGAGCTGCTGGTGTCGATCTTGGCCGAAACGTCGAGCCCGGTGAGCTCGTCGAGACCCTTGCTCAGTCCTTCGGTGGCAAACCCGCCCGCGAACGTGCCCGCGCGCGTGGCGCCGTCGGGTTGCTGTGTGGGATAAGGCGTCGAAGACGATCCTTCCGCGGTTCCGAACATGATGAGCGCGAGGATCTCGTTCTGAGGACGTGATGGATCCGAGCGAAGATTCACTTTGCCCGTCTTGAGAGGCCCCACGAAGTCCGCGTAAACACGCGTCCCGTCGCTCGCGTCCCAATAGGCGCTGACGACGATCTGCGGGTTATCCGGCTCGCCCACGAACGTCACGGTCCCTCTCTCGACTTTGAAGCGCCTGCCCTGCACTTCCAGCTGTCCGCGTGTGAGGCGGATCTGGCCGGACATTTTCGGTTCCTCGGCCAGTTCGAGCTTGGGGTCTCCGGTGAGCGCGATCCGAAGGGTCGTTCCGCGCTGTACTTCCACGTCGTCACCGAGGTGAATGGCAACGTTGGTGGTCGTGGGCGCCTCATCGGCGGCAGGAGCGTCCTTGTCTTTCAAATCCTCGGCGTCCTTCGGTAAAATGACGAATTGCTTCGGCCGTCGAAAGTAGCCGACTCGTATTTTGTCGGCCTCGCCGAGCTCTTGCGGCTTATTCGACGACGCGAGCGGCAAATCACTGTGAAGGCGCGGGATATCGACTTTGACGTTCATCGTCCGTCGATCGGGCGTCACGTCGGCCGCGATGCTGATATCGGCGTAGATTTCTCCTACCGCTTGGCCGTCGATGTCGAGCGGGAAGGGGTCGTTCTTCGGGATGGTGATGTTGGCGCGCGCACCGACCAGCTGAAAGCCGTTCAACCGCACGGCGCCCTTTACATTCATTCGGCCCGTCGACCCGTGCGCCTCGAATTCTTCGAGCCGAACCAAACCGTCAGGCGAGAAGACGACCCGAGCTTTCACGTCGTGCATCGGCTCTCCGACGCGGGTCAACTGGACGCGCCCGCGCTCGAAGGTGACATTGCCGTTCATCTTGGGCGCCCCGCCGGGAACGAGGTCGACGCGCGCATCGGCATTGATACGACCGTCGAGCTGGCCGAGCACGCTGGCGGCGAAGGGCAAGAGCGCCGCTGCGCGGAACTGGTTCGCCTTGAGAACGACGAAGGCCGGCTCCTCGGTGGCGGCGGTCGGCGTCGTGTCCGCGCCCCAGCGCATGCCGAGCTGCGCCTGTGCCTGCAGAAATCCGTCCGTTTGATCGAGCCGCACGGACGCGCGCAGCGCTCGACCGTCGAAATCGACGTTGGCGTTGCCGCGCGGAAACCGCGCCCGACCGACTTGCAGATCGCGCACTGCGATCTGCGCTTTGGCGCGGGCATCCTTGTGAACATCATCGACGGTCAGCTCGCCCGACACGAGCCCCTTCAGCTGCAGGTCCGAGAAAGCGTCCAGCGTTTCTAAGGGGAACTCTTCGAGGCGCATCTTCGTCGAGGCGCGCATGGGCGCGGGTGGCTCCTTGCTCGAGGAGGGCAGGCCTGGAAGGTCGCCGCGCAGTTCGACCGTTCCGCCGAGAAGCTGCTTCTCTCGGGCGGTGAGATTGATGTCGACCGCCCCCTTTCCCTCTTCGTAATGCGCGTCGACCTTGGCGTTGATGGGGTGCATCCCGCGCGCGGCGGGCATCTCCCAATCTTTGGCTTCGACGAGCAGACGCAGGTCGGGGTGGGCGAGGGCGCCCTCGAAATGAAGGCTCGCCGCCAGCGAGCCACCCATCTGGCGCGTCTTCAAGAACGCCGGGAATTTCTTGAGCTCGCGACTGGGCACGGCGATCTCGGCCGCCCAGGGGATGTCCGTCAGGCGACTGGTATCGATTGCTTTGGCTTTCAACCAATGACGGTACGGCATCGAATCCGAATTGAGATTCACGGAAACGATCGTCCCCTGGCGGTCGAAGATCCGGCTTTGCAGGGTGGTGCCGCCGCTGTCTTTCGCGATCGAGGCGACCATCTCCACGTCGACACCTTCGAGGCTCCAAGGCGGAGTAGGGTCGACGCGAGTGCTATTCACCTGCTCGCGATCCTCGGCATCGCCGCGACCGGACAGCACGAGTCCCCGCGTCGCAGCGGAAAACTGAAGCTCCGGAGCTTCTTCGATGGAGTTTCGGGCGATGCTTCCTTTGATGTGGAGCGCTCCTTGAATATCAGTGAACGGGACCGACCCGCGCGGCAGGATCGCTTTGATGCGCGTGAGGTTGATCTGCGAGTCCATCGCCAGTCGCCCCCGCGCCTTTTCGAGCGAAGCCATGCCGAGCGGCGCGTTGCCTTCGAACTCGACGTGACAGTCATCGACGTCGATCTGTCCAATCTCGCCGAGCTGCGCGTGAATGGTCGCTTCTGCCTTGCGACCCGAAAATTTCGCATCCATTTGCGCCGTGCCGTTTTTGACGCGCGCGAAATTGCCGCCCTCGAGATTGATGCGCACGTGTCCCGTCGCCGTCGCGGGCTGAAGAGCCAAGTCGATATCGAGCCCCACCTTTCCTCCGCTGAGGTCCTTTTGCTGCAAGAGCCGTCCCACCTTGCCGAGGTCCAAACCTTGGCTCGTGGCGCGAACGGCGAGCCCGCGCGGCGTTTGAATGACTTCGCCCTGCAGCGGCTCGCCGAGGCCCTCCAGCGAGACGCCTTCGACCCGCATTTGCCCCCCGCTCGAGCGGACCCTGGCGACGCGCAGCACGGCGCTCACACCGTCGCGCGCCGCCTCGAGGCGCGTGTTTCGCACGCCGATCCCATCGTCCAGCGAAAGCCAGGTGCTCGCGTCGACGCGCGGACCGCTGGTGGGGACGAGCGATGCCGTCACCTCCGTTGCCTGGAGAGAGCCGCGCATCGCGAGCGCGGCGGTCGCGAAGCTCATTCCCCCGGCGCCGACGCCGCGCCCTCGAAAGTCGACATCCACCGTGGCCCTGTTGGGATCGGCGATGTTGCCTTGGACCTTCGCACGCAGCGTACCGTCATCGACGCGGGTGCTGCCGCTGACGACCCGGGAGGCACGGAGGTTCAGCGTGGCATCCACCGTGGTGGCTTGGCCCAAGCCCACGGTCCCGCGAGCGTCAAGGGTGGCCGAGCCGGACATGGTATTGCCGATGCGCGTTCGATCGAGCTTGGCGGCGACGGTGTTCACTCGAAAGTCGACCGTCGAGGCGGCGCCGTGCTGCGCGAAGTCGAAGAGGACCGTCGTGCGCGCCCCGGGCTCGTCGATGTCTCCCCGACCGTTCACGCCGATCGCGGTGGCGCCCTCGGATGAGCGGGACATCTTGATTCCCCCCTCCAAACGCGTGCCGGGTACGAGGTTGCCGCCGAAGTCGCCGGACGGCACTTCGATGACGTAGGTGCCGTTACCTTCGCCGTTGGCCAGGAGCACGACGTCGACGGTTGCGTCGGCCCCCACGTTCGTCGTGGGCGCTG
Source organism: Polyangiaceae bacterium (assembly GCA_035318505.1). Taxonomy (GTDB): domain Bacteria; phylum Myxococcota_A; class Polyangia; order Polyangiales; family Polyangiaceae; genus DASWDH01. The sequence goes on from DATHEQ010000219.1 coordinate 20,881, forward strand.
TTCGCGAAAGCGCGCGGGCATCGATCTTTTTCGCGCTGAGGGTGGCGTGCAATTTCTTGTCTTCGGCGATCGAAGCGCGCGCCGCCAGGTCGAGCACACCTTTGCCGAGGCTGACGTGCACTTTGGCGTCGAGATCGGGGAGATGGCCGCGAGCTTCGCCGTGCGCCGCCACGTCTTGCGTCAGCGCCAAGCTGGGCGAAAGGCGCCGTCCATCATCGGGCGTCACCTTGGGGACATCGAAGTTGGCGAGGACGTCGGGGCCATCGATCGACCCATTCAGCGTGAAGGGCACGCCGCTGATCTCGCCTTTCAGGTCGACGCGTCCCGCTTGATCGCGACCGCTCGGCGCAGGCTTGGCGTAATGTGCCTCGAGGTGCGTTCGGAGGCCGAGCCCTTGCGGCAAGGCGCGCGCATCGATTTCCAGCGTGGCGAGGTCGGCGACCGTGCGATCGCCTCCGACGATGAGGGAAAGGTCCAACCGATCGAGGTCGGTGTCGACCAACGGCGCATCCTTCGGCTGCCCGTGCACCCAGCCGTGCTGCAGCCCGATTTTCCGCAGGTGGATCACGGTTGCTCGCGCAGACGGCTCGGTTTCGGTCTTTTCCTCCTTGGGCGCGAAGGCTTGCAGCAGCTTGAAGTTGCCGTCGGGATCCGCATCGAGGTTGGCATCCACGTACCCGAGCTTGACGGCGCTGATGTCGATGACGAGATCGCCTTCCTTTTTCAGGAACGACCGCAAGGTGGCGAAGGTGGCCACGTTCACGGTCGCGTCGTCGACGAGGAGGACTTGCGCTCCGCGCGGATCGAAGATCCGGACGCGCGCACCGCTGAGGCCCGTCAGGCTCAAGCCGTCGAGCCGCTCGATCGCGACCCGTCCCGCAAATGTCGATGCGAGGACGCCCTCCACTTGCTTCGCTATGAAATTGCGGACGAAGCGCAATTGCAGAGAAAGGAGGGCCACGACGATCAAGCCGCCGAGTGCGAGCGCGATCCACTGCACCACCAGCAGTACCCACCGCCAAAATCCGCGCCGTGCGTGAGCGTGCTTCGCTGCCATGATCAGTACGCCTCTCCGATTCCGAACGCGATGGCGACCGGAATCCCTAAGAGCTTGGGGGGCAAGCCGGCGACCGGATCCTGTCGCGCAACGTCGTCTTCGTTGCGAAACCCGAGGACCTGGAGCGGCTGAATGCGATATCCGATATCGAGGCGAATGGGGCCGACGGGCGTGTCGTAGCGGGCCCCGACGCCGCTCGACAGGTGCAGTCGCTGAAAGCGAAGATCGGACGTTTGCGGCGAGACATCCCCCATGTCGACGAAGACCGCAGCGGAGAGCGGCCCCGTCACGGCGATGCGGAGCTCGGAGGAAAACTCCCACAACGTGAAACCCCCGATGGGAACGGCGCATAGCTCGGCACGGAAGTCGGGCTCGTCGGGATTGCAGCGCGTGGCGACCTGTTGCGACGCCGTGGCCGGATTCAAGAAAGGAATGATCCCGTGCGGCGCGATGCCGCGCGTCGGATAGCCGCGGTTGGTGCTGGGTCCGCCCGAGAAAAAGCCGCGGAAAAGCGTGGTCTGGATGTCGCGCGTACGCTCGGCGCGGTT
>DATHEQ010000220.1:0-26371 GCA_035318505.1 Polyangiaceae bacterium
GCACGCAGCGTCCCGCCATCGAAGCGGAAGTGCGGCGATTGCGGCTAGAAGCCATCGTCGATCTGAAGGGGCATGTGGCAAACGAACAAGTGCCTGCGCTGATGGGCACGGCCAGCGCGGTAGTGCTCCCCAGCTACATGCCCGGCGAGACGTTCCCCTTGTCGCTCATCGAAGCGATGGCCATGCGCCTGCCCACCATCGGGTCGCGGTGGTTCGGCATTCCCGATATCGTGGCGCACGGCGAAACCGGGCTGATCGTCGAGCCGCGCGACGTTGCTGGTCTCGCGCACGCCATCGAGCAGCTGGTGACGTCGCCCGAGCTAGCGCGCCGCATGGGGCAAAGCGGCTACGAGCGAGCGATGAAACTCTTCACCGCCGACGCCGTTGGCGGTGCCTACGAACGCATCTACCAAGAAGCGCGGCAGGCCACGCTGCACTAGCTGGTTCCGCGCCCGCGCGCGGGAGGGCTTACGATTCCGCCGCGCACCGGCTTGATGGCGGCGCCGCGAAGTCGCGCGGGCTGGGCGGTTTTTCGGGGGCGGACCGGCTCCTCCGGCACGGCTCGGATCCTCAGCGGTTTGCGGCCGACGAGCTCCGCCTTGAAGGCCGAGGGGCACGCGTCGTTGACGGGACAGGTGGGGCAAGCGGGCTTGCGCGCGAAGCAGATCCGGCGTCCGTGAAAGATGAGGACGTGACTCAGCATGTCCCAGTCCCGGCGGGGAAAGAGCTTCATCAAGTCTTGTTCGATCAATTCCGGCATGGTCTGCCGCGTCCAGCCGAGTCGCTGCGTGATGCGCTGGACGTGTGTGTCGACAACGACGCCTTCCGGCGCTTGAAACGCTACGCCGAGCACGACGTTGGCCGTCTTGCGGCCCACGCCGGGAAGGAGGATCAGCTCCGCCAGCGAGCGCGGGACCTCGCCACCATGGTCGGCGATGAGCTTCTTGGCGAGCCCGACGATGTTTTTGGTCTTCTGGCGGAACATGCCGAGCCGGCCGATGATCTTCTCGACCGTCGCGGGGTCGGCTGTAGCGAGCGCGCGCGCGTCGGGATATTTCGCGAAGAGCTCGGGGGTCACCTTGTTTACGATGACGTCGGTGGATTGCGCGGAGAGCACGGTGGCCACGATGAGCTGAAACGGATTTTTGTGCTCTAGCTCGCAGTGCGCGTCGGGATGCGCGGCGCGGAGCCGCTCGAACGTGCGCGGCGCCGCGAGGATCGCCTTCGTCGGACGGGGCATGCTCGTCGTCGGTCGCCGTCAGTTGACGTCGTCGGTGGGTGTGCTGTCACCGGGCGGGATCGATCCCCCCTCGGGAAGGATGGACAGCGCTCCCGCGTCTTCCGATTCCGCCAGGGCTTCGATGGCGACCACACGTTCGCCGTCTTCCACCGTCATCACGCGTACACCTTGCGCGTTGCGGCCTGTCTCGCGGATCTCGCTGACCTTGGTGCGGAGCGTTTGCCCGCGGTCGGTCACGAGCATCACTTCGTTGTCCGGTTTGACCAGCGCGATGCCGACGACCGGGCCATTGCGCTCGCTCGCGTCGATGAGGATGATCCCTTTGCCGCCGCGATTTTGGGGTCGAAACTCTTCGAGCGGCGTGCGTTTGCCGAAGCCTTTTTCGCACACCGCGAGCACCTGCGGTTCGCCGTCGCTGGTCACGCCGAGCCCGACCACGTGGTCGCCCTCGGAGAGATCGATGGCTTTGACGCCCACCGTCGACCGCCCCATGGGGCGCACCTGCTTTTCGTCGAAGCGGATCGACATGCCCTGTTTGGTGGCGATGATGATGTCGCGTGTTCCGTCGGTGATGGCGGCGCCGAGCAGCTGATCGCCGTCTTCGATCTTGACGCCGATGATGCCCTTTTCTCGGAAATTCTCGTATTCCGTCACTTCCGTCTTCTTGATTTGACCGCGTTTGGTGAGCGTGACGACGAAGGTCTGCTCCTTCATTTCGATGACCGGCGTGATGGCGGCGATCTTCTCGCCGGGCTCGATGCCGACGAAATTGACGATGGCTCGCCCTTTGGCGTTGCGTGCCGCGGCCGGGATTTCGTAGACCTTTTTTACGTAGACCTTCCCCCGGTCACTGAAGAAGAAGACGAAAGCGTGCGTCGATGCCACGAAGAGCTGGTTGACGAAATCTTCCTCGCGCGCCTCCATCCCCACCTTGCCGCGTCCACCGCGGCGCTGCGCGCGGTAGGTCGTCGATGGGGTGCGCTTGATGTAGCCGGCGTGGGAGATGGTGACGACCATGTCCTCTTCCTGGACGAGATCCTCCATGTTGATCTCGGCTTCGGTCGCGACGATCTCCGTGCGGCGTGGATCGGTGTACTTGTTCTTGATCTCCTCGAGCTCGCGCACGACGACGTTCATCAGGGTCTTCATGTCGCCGAGGATGGCGCTGAGGCGAGCGATCAGGTCGCAAAGGCTGCCGTAATCCTTGGCCAGCTTCTCGCGCTCGAGCCCGGTCAGGCGCGATAGGCGCATTTCGAGGATGGCTTTGGCCTGTCGCTCGGAGAGAAAGTACTGCTTTTTCTTGGCCGCTTCGGCGATCTCCGCTTCCGGGCGACCGGCCCGCCGCACGAAATCCTCGAGCCCCGCCAAGGGCAGCTTCATCAGCTCGCCGCGCGCCGTCTCGGGGTCGGCCGCGGCGCGGATGGTCTTGATCACGAGGTCGACCTCGGTGATGGCCATCCCCAGTCCCTCGATGATCTCCCGCTCGGCCTGCGCCTGCGTGAGCTCGTAGCGCGACCGTCGCGTGACGACCTCGCGGCGGTGCTCGACGAAGACCGCCATCGTCCGTTTGAGGTCCAAGACCTCCGGTCTGCCTTCGACGATCGACAGATTGATGACGCCGAACGTCGTCTGCATGTCCGTCAGCCGGTAGAGCTGGTTCAGCACCACCTGGGAGAACACGTCCTTGCGCAGCTCGATGACGAGGCGCATCCCGTCGCGGTCGCTCTCGTCGCGCACCTCGGAAATGCCTTCGATGCGCTTGTCTTTGACGAGCTCGGCGATCTTGGCGTGGAGGCGCGCCTTGTTGACTTGGTAGGGGAGCTCGTGGACGACGATCTGCTCGCGGTCGACCTTGCCGGGCAGCTTCTCGGTGATGGCGCGTGCGCGCACGACGATGCTGCCGCGCCCCGTTCGATATGCCTGCTCGATGCCGGCGCGCCCGTAAATGATACCGCCCGTCGGGAAATCTGGCCCGGGCACCATCTTGATGAGGTCTTCGATGGTGAGATCGGGGTTGTGGATGAGCGCGATGACGGCGGTCACGATCTCGGCGAGGTTGTGAGGCGGGATGTTGGTGGCCATACCCACCGCGATCCCGTTGGAGCCGTTGACGAGCAGATTCGGAAAGCGCGTCGGTAAAACGAGCGGCTCTTGCTCGGAGTCGTCGAAGTTGGCAACGAGATCGACGGTGTCCTTCTCGATGTCGGCGAGGAGCTCGGCCGCGATGCGCGAAAGCCGCGACTCCGTATAGCGATAGGCCGCGGGCGGGTCGCCGTCGACGGAGCCGAAATTACCTTGCCCATCGATGAGCATGTGGCGCATGGAAAAATCCTGCGCCATGCGCACGAGGGCGTCGTAGACCGACGCGTCGCCGTGGGGGTGGTACTTGCCCAGTACCTCGCCTACGACCTTCGCGCACTTTTTATAGGGCTGCGTGGCGGAGAGCTTCAGCTCGTGCATCGCGTAAAGGATGCGGCGGTGGACGGGCTTCAGGCCGTCGCGCGCGTCGGGAATGGCGCGCCCGATGATGACGCTCATCGCATAGTCGAGATACGATGAGCGCATCTCGTCTTGCAGGCTGACGGGTTTGTTGTGCAGGATGTTGGTATTGAATTCGTCTGCCATGGTCGCCTAAGCTCGCGCTCGGTCTTTGGGGGCTAACGGGTGGGAATGACGCCCGTTTTGGCGTCTGGAAGGCCCGCTGATCGGAGGCGACGGGTCTACCGCGGACGGGCGCCGGAAGCAAAGGCGTTGCGCGAGCAAGCAACCAAGCCACCCGGAGTCTAAAATGCGCGCTCTTCCGGGCGGGTTGGCGGTGACTGTCGCCGCGTCCGCTTAGAAGAAGTTGCCGATCGTGAACTCGAACACGCTCTTTTCCTCGTAGGGGAGGGGAGCGAAGGGGAAGCCCCATTCGAAACGGAGCGGGCCGAGCGGTGAGAACCAGCGGATCCCGAAGCCCCATGAAGTGCGCATCCGGGCCAAGCTGGAAATGCCGTGAAAGCACGGATCGGTGACGGAATACGACGCCCCTTTGGCGGCGCTGCAGTAGACCTGCTCGAGGTTCCAGGCGTTGCCGGCGTCGGTGAACATGACGCCGCGAATGCCGACCTTTTCGATGATGGGAAACTCGAGCTCGACGTTCTGGTAGTAACTCAAATTTCCGCCGATGGTCGCGCCGTTGTTGATGGGTTGCGCGTTGGGGTCGAGCGACGAGGTGAGCGGCAGGCGCGGTCCGATGGTGCGCAGACGGTACCCGCGAAGATCGAGGATCCCGCCCAGAAAGAAGCGCGCGAAGATGGGCACGCCAGCGTCGAGTGGGCTCGTCACCACGCCGAGATTGGTGTTGATCTTCATCACGAACCCGAGCCCGATCGGGTAGTAGAAGCTGCCGATGGCGCGGTAGCGCAAAAACTGGTTCTGCGAGCCGAACCAAGGGCTCGCCAGCTCGGCCGAGCCCTGCAAATAAACGCCGTTGGTAGCGAAGAGCCGGTTGTCGCGGGTATCGTAAGTGATGGCCGGGCGCAGGCTGGACGTGAAACCGCTCGTGAAGAGATTACGGAGCGGCAGTCGTTGGAAGATGCTGACGGCGCTCGAGGTTCCGAAAAGCGTCGTCGTGGTGGCGGTCGAGACCTCGTCGTACTCGCTCGTGTAGCTGAGCGAAGCGCGCAGGTAGGGCGGCGTCATGAGCGGGTGGCCGAAGGTCATCGAGCCGCCGCGCGTGTGCTGCGAGAAGTCCGGGTAGACGCGCAGCTGATCGTAGAGGTCGGTCGACATCGAGAACTGCGAGTCCATGAAATAGGGCTCGAAATAACGGATGTTGACCGATTGCCGGAGGCTCGAAACCTGCGCCTGCAAGCTGACGCTCTGACCGTTGCCGAAGAAGTTCGCTTGCTGGATCTGCGCGGTGAGGATGAAATTCTCGACCGAAGAGAATCCGGCACCGACTTGGAACGTGCCGGTGGACTTCTCCGCCACTTCGACGTTGACGTTGATGCGGTCGGGCGCGCTGCCCTCCTCGGTGGAGACGTCGACGCGCTCGAAGTAGCCGAGGGCGGTGATGAGCTTCTTGGAAGTCTCCAGTTTCGTCTCGCTGAAGAGACGCCCTTCCGCGATCTGCATCTCGCGGCGCATCACTTTGTCGCGCGTCTTGGTGTTGCCGCGGATCTCGATGCGATCGAAATACACGGGCGGTCCGCGGCGGATGGCGACGATGATGTCCACCATCTGCTTGTCGGGGTCGAGCTGGGTCTGCGGGTCGGCCTGAACGTTGGCGTACCCCTCGTCGCGGTACATCGTCCGCACCGATTGCAGATCCTTGGCGAGCTCGGCGCGATTGAAGACGTCACCCGACTTGGCGCGCACCATTTCGCGCAGATGGCGACGCCCCTGGATCGGTTCGACCTCGCGCCCCGCCGCATCTCTTTCGAAGATTTTGAGCTGACGGATCTTGTACTGGGGACCTTCGTTGATGGTGAGGGTGATCTCGATGCCGCTGCGGTCGGGGGTCAGCATCACCCGCGGCGCCGCCACCGCGACCGACAGAAAGCCGCGATCGTAATAGGTGGCGTTGATCATCAGGACGTCGCGCTCGAACGCGTCTTGACGAAAGGGGCCGCCCGATCCGAAGGCGAGCAGCCCGCCTTGCCCGGTGTACATGACGTCGCGCAGATCTTGGTCGGGCAGGTGATCGTTGCCGATGAATGTCACGCGGCGCACGGTCACAGCTTGGTGCTCGGTGATCTTGAAGAGGATGTTGACTTCGTTGTCCTTGCGCGACGTGACGTCGAAGGTCGACTCGGCCAGGAAATATCCCTTTTCGGCGTACAGATCGCGGATCTTTTGCACGCTCCGGCGCAGCGACGGATAGCTCAGGATCGTGTTCGGCTTGGCTTCGATGCCTTCCAGCAGTTTCTCGGCATCGAGCTCCTCGTTGCCTTCGAACTTGATCTCTTTGATGTTGGGCCGCTCGCGCACGACGAAGCGCAGGGTCACGCCGTCGTCACGACGATCGATCTCGACTTGGACATCGTCGAAAAATCCGGAATCCCACAGCTCGCGCACGTCGCGGGTGAGCCCCTCGGGGGTGAAGGGCTGTCCCACGTGCTCGCGCAGGTAGGTGAGGAAGTCGTCCTTGGAAACACGTCGATTGCCGACGATCTCGATGCGGGCGATGGACTGGTTGCGCGCCAGCTCCGCCTCGGTGGGAGGAAGCGCGAGCGGACGGGGGATGACCTCTTCGTTGGCCGGCGTGCGCTGTCCGTCGGAACCTGGTTCGCCCAGGTCATCGATGGGGGGCCCGCCGTCGCCGCCCGCGCTCGGCGCGGCATCGGTGCCCGCCCCGGCATCGGCATTCGCGCTCGCCGCGTTACCCGCGTCACGAGCGGCAGCGCGGGGGGTCGCTCCGTTACCGTCGTTCGGAACGGCGGGTGATGCGCGATCGCCGTTCGACGGTGTTGGACTTTTCGGCGAACCGCCGTCGCCACCGAAAAACGCCGGCATTCTGAGCGTGCCGGCGTCCTGCGCGAAAGCGGGAGTTATCCAGCCGAAGCAGACGAATACGACGAACAGCGCGATGAGCGCGCGGACCAAATGGAGACGGGGCATCAGGGAGTCAGCGGGGGAGTCCGGGCATGGCTGGGGGTCGTCTGTTCAGGCCGCCGCCTCGTTAGCGCAGGATCGCTCCCGCTTAAAGGGGCAGGTAAGGACTCCGCACAGAGCTGCAGCGAACTTGACATACGTGCAGTATCGTCGATACCTCTGCAATCATGAGCGTCGCAGAGCTCTCGCCCAAACCGCAGCGGCGGGCCACCGCCGAGTCCATGGCCCAGAAGCAACGGGAAATCTCGGTCAGCGAGTTTTTCACGAAGAACCGGCACCTGCTCGGTTTCGACAACCCCGCCAAGGCCCTCCTGACAACGGTCAAGGAGGCAGTCGATAATTCCCTCGATGCCTGCGAAGAGGCCGGGATCCTCCCCACCCTCGCCGTCGAAATCACCGAGGTCTCGGAAAATCGATACCGCGTGGCGGTCGAGGACAACGGGCCCGGCATCGTCAAAGAGCAGATCCCGAAAATCTTCGCCAAGCTGCTCTATGGGTCGAAGTTTCACCGTCTGAAGCAGGCGCGCGGCCAGCAGGGCATCGGTATCAGCGCGGCCGGGCTCTACGCGATGCTGACCACGGGCCGGCCCATCCTCATTCTTTCGAAGACGGGCAAAGGACGCGCGGCTCGCAGAGTCGAGCTTCGCATCGACACCCGCAAAAATCAGCCCGACGTCCTGAAAGACGAGCAAGTCGAGTGGGACAAAGACCACGGCACGCGCGTCGAGCTCGAGCTGACGGGCACCTATCGGGGCGGGCGAACCGGCGTCGACGCCTACCTCGAGCAGAGCGTGGTGGCCAATCCTCACCTCGAGCTCACCTACCGCTCCCCCAAGGGGGAAGTGCAGGAGTACCCGCGCGCGTCGCAAGAGCTTCCGCGCGAAGCGCAGGAAATCAAGCCGCATCCTCATGGGGTCGAGCTCGGGATGCTGCTCAAGATGATGCAGGACTCCGACCACATGAGCGCCAAGGCGGCGCTCGTCGACAATTTCTCCCGCGTTTCGCCGGCACTGGCGCAAAGTATCTGCGAAAGGGCCGGGGTCAAGCCGAACAAGAGAGCTCCCGATCTTCTCGGCGAGGAAATCGAGCGGCTGCACAAGGCGCTCGGCGAAGTCAAAGTGCTGGCTCCTCCCGCCACATGCGTCGTGCCCATCGGTGAGGAGCTCATCGTGGCAGGGCTCAAGCGCCGATTTCACGGGGGGCAATATTTTTCTTCGACGCGCCCCCCCGCCGTTTACCGCGGCAATCCCTTCGTCGTCGAATGCGGGATCGCCTATGGCGGTGACCTGCCGCTCGAGGAACCAGCCGAGGTGCTGCGTTTCGCCAACCGCGTACCGCTCCAGTACCAGCCCAAAGCGTGCGCCATCAGCGAGGCCGTCTACGAGCTCAACTGGCGCAATTACGGGCTGAGCCAGCCGCGGGGTTCGCTGCCGCTCGGCCCGATGGCCATCTTCATTCACCTCGCCAGCGTGTGGGTGCCGTTCACGAGCGAAGCCAAAGAGGCGGTTGCGCACTACCCGGAGCTCCTACGGGAGATCACGCTGGCCCTCCAAGAATGCGGGCGGCGGCTGGCGCAAAGCCTCCGCGCCCGGGCGCGGCTCGATAGCGAGGCCAAGCGGCGCGGTTTGTTCGAGCGCTACATTCCGGAGCTCGGAATGAGCATCGGCAAGATCACGGGTCGGACGCGGGCCGATGTCGAAAAACTTTTTCTGCAAGCGCTCCCCCACTTCGTCAACATGAAGGAGCCCCCGCCCGAGCTTCCGCCCACCGAAGGCGGTCCCGCGGATGGTGCGGCCGCCGCCCCGGATTTGCCGCCCACGCCAGGGCCGGGCAGCGTCGAGGACAAAGCGCCCAAAACGAAGAAGGCCGCCAAGCGCGACGGCGAGGCTAAGGGCACGGCGACCCCGCGCGGCAAGGCAACAAAGGCCGACAGCGCCCAAGAAGAGGCGGTCAAAGTCACGCCGACGAAGAGCGCCCGCAGCAAGGCCGAGGCTGTCGAGAGCGCGCGCGGGGGGCGTGCTACGTCGAAGGCCAAGGTCAAAAAGGGCGGTCGCGACAGCAAAGCTGGCCGCAGCAAGAAGGGCGAGCAACTGAAGCTCATCGAGTAAGGAAGCAAACCATGGCAACCAAGGGTTCCCTCGACAAAGCGCGCGCAGTGCGCGCCCAAAAAACGCTCGGCAAGATCGAGGCGCTCGCGCTGGAAACGCTCCGTCAGGTCAAACGCGCCGATAACCCGGCGCTCGAGCTCCCCATCCGCGCCCTCTCCAATGTCGCGTTCAGCGAGAAGCATCGCCTCATCGAGCTCGGCGACAAGGTGCAGTCGCGCGAGTTTTTCAACGTCTCCATGGCCAAAAAATTCATGCAGACGTTTCTCGTGGCCGGCGCGTGCAAGGATCTGCTGGAGAGCGGCAAGACCACGAGCATCCGCGATCTTTTCTACATGACGAAGCACACCATCAAGGGGTACAGCGAAAACACCTTCGACGATCAGGTGGAGAGCGATCCCATCATCGAGGACCTCGAGGTCGGCCTCGATGCTTTGCGTGAGGAGCTTCACCTCTTCGCCAACAAGAAGGGGAGCATGGTCGGGCCCATGGTGATCGTGGATACCGGCGACGAAATCGATTTGTCGCGCATGGGATCGGGCGGGTGGAGCGTGCCCAGCATTACCGAGGACTACGTCATCGAGTTCAAGAAAAGCGAAGCCGAGTTCGTCATGCTCGTCGAGAAGGAAGCGGTTTGGCACCGCCTCAACGAAGACAAATTCTGGCGCAAGCACAAATGCCTTCTCCTCACGTGCGGCGGACAAGCCACGCGCGGCGCGCGCCGTCTCATTCAGCGCCTCAACAGCGAGCTCAAGCTGCCCGTCTACGTGCTCGTCGACAACGATCCTTGGGGTCTTTACATCTACAGCGTCGTCAAGCAGGGCTCGATCAGCTTGGCCTACGAGTCGATGCGCATGGCCTGTCCCAAGGCGCGTTTTCTCGGCCTGCGCACGCGCGATTTCAAGGAATTCAAGCTCTCCGACGAGGTGAAGATCGAGCTTCTCAAAGAGGACATCACCCGCGCCAAGCAGATGCTCGCCTATCCGTGGTTTGCCGCCAAACAGTGGCAAGAAGAGATCAACGATCAGCTCGAGGCGGGTTTCAAAATGGAGATCGAAGCGCTCTCCAACAAGGACATCAGCTTCGTGACCGACGTCTACATTCCGCAGAAGATTTCCAACAAAGATTGGCTCGTCTAAAAGAACGGCGCCCTTACGCCGTGCCACCTCAGCGCCGAAATGCCTCCGCGACGCGCAAAAAGCCGGCGCGAACCCCCGCCGCCAACCACCGCGCCACCGCGCCTCGCGCCGCGGGCCCGTGGGCCGTCTGCTGCGGGCGGGGGGCCTTTGTCCGACGTGATCGTCGATCGACCGCGCGTTCTTCTGGTCGGGATCAATCCCGGCCTACGCTCGGGGGCGACGCGCCATCACTTCGCCGGTCGTGGCAACCCGTTCTGGCGACTCTTGCACGCCGCCCGTCTCGTGCCGGAGCTGCTCACGCCGGAAGAGGATGAACGGCTCGCCGAATTCGGCCTCGCGCTCACCAACATCTGCCCACGCGTGACGCGCACGGCCGCCGAGCTGACGGCCAAAGAAATGGCCTTAGGGCGCCGTTCCCTCGGGCGCAAGATCGAGACACTGCGGCCGTGGGTCGTCGCGTTCGTGGGGCTCAGCGTCTATCAAGTGTTCTTCGGCCTGAAAAAAAGCGGCGGCGCAGGCCCCAAACCGGAGCGCATCGCCGGCGCGCGCGTGTTCGTGGTGCCGAACCCGAGCGGTCTCAACGCGAGCTATCCCGGGTTTGCCGACAAGCTCGTGTGGTACGACGCTCTGCGCGCGTTCGTAGACGATGCTTTACCAAGCGAGCGACGCTGACGAAACACCCGCGGAGCGAGTGCGTCGACGTCGTTACGAAATCGTGACATCTTGCTTGCGCATGGCTGGAAACCTTCGCGTCGCCGCGGTGCAGATGTCGAGTCAAGACGACGTCGGTGCGAATCTGGCGCGCATCACCGTGCTCGTCGCTCAGGCTGCCGACGCCGGCGCCGAGATCGTCGTGCTCCCGGAAAACTTCGCGTATTTCGGCTCTGAAGAGGGCAAGCGCGCGGCGGCGGAAGCGGTCGGCAGCGCGCCGGGCCCGATTCTCACCGCCGTGGCGGAAGCGGCTCGCCGCGCCCGCGTGCACGTCATCGCCGGCGGCATGCCCGAACGCGCGGCCGACCCGGCCCGCCCGTACAACGCCTGCGTCGTGGTTTCGCCCGATGGGAACACGATAGCCAAGTACCGCAAGGTCCATCTGTTCGATGTCGACGTCGGTGACGGTCAGCGTTACTGCGAGTCCGCCAGCACCACGCCGGGAGATGCTTCGGTCACCGTCACCATCGGCAGCTTCGTCGTGGGGCTTTCGGTTTGCTACGACCTCCGTTTCCCGGAGCTTTATCGTCAGCTCGTTGCCGCCGGCGCGGACGTTCTCGTCATTCCCGCTGCCTTCACCATGGTCACCGGCAAGGATCATTGGCACGTGCTCTTGCGCGCTCGTGCCATCGAATCGCAAGCGTACGTCGTGGCCGCGGCCCAGTGGGGGACGCATCCGCGCGGCCGTCGCACTTACGGAAAGAGTCTCGTCGCGGATCCCTGGGGCGACGTGGTAGCGCAGTGCGCGGAAGGCGAAGGCGTCGCCGTAGCGGACGTCGACCGCGCCTACATCGAACGCGTGCGCGCCAACTTGCCGGCGCTGCGCCATCGCCGGCTATGAGCCGCGGCGCCGTGTTTCACGGGCTGGCGCGGACGAAATCGAGACCTTTGCCGAAAGGCATGGGCACGTTGCGGTTATAGTCGTCGAGCTCCAACTGGGCGCGCTGCTGCTCCGGGTGATGCGTGAGCCCATAACATCGGGTGCGCCACGACAAAAGCTCCTCGCGCCAGGGGACGTAAGGCTCGAAGGGGCGAAGAATCTCGACGCACCCCGGGTCGAGCTTTTGCACCATGTCGAGCGAAAGCAGCGTGGCGCGCCGCGAATCGTCGAACATGTTCAAGACAAAAGGCTTGGACAAGGCTTCGCGCACGAGGCCAATCGCATCGGCATTTTTGGTGGTGAGCTCTTTGGCGCTTTCGATCGCAAAGTTCATGACGAAAGGCCACGCCCAAGGGTCGCTGCGGTAGGCGACGAAAGCCGCCTCCAGCGCGGTGGCCGCTTCTTGCAGTCTGTTTTGGCGCAAGCGCAGTCGCCCCAAGATGGCAGCGGCCTCCGCCGATTTGAGGGGACGCAGGCGATCGATGAGCGGGATCGCGGCCTCGTCGGCATTTTCCGCGAGCGAGTGGGCGATCACGGCGATCTCCGTGGGATCGATGGGCTCGCGCTTTTGCGCGCTCCAGTGACCGAGCGTCATTTGGGGCAGGCCCTGCAGGAACGTTCCGAGAGCGGCAGCGCGCCGCCGCTGCCCATCATTCATTTGGGAGTTGGGCGTCACTGGAGCGTTGGCCGACGTTTGAAAGGAAGGCCACCCATCGTCGACGCGTTCCCAGTCGAGCCCCTTGTCGATGCCAACCGGTCGATGCTGCCCATTGGCACGCGCGACGAGGCGCACCTCGTCGGCCTCGCTGCCGCGCACGGCGTTGGCGCTTCGCGCAAAACCGAATTCGATGAGGTTGCGATCGTCGGTGCTGATGCTGTCGAGGTTCGCACCGGCGATCGAGCGTCCAAACGCCGCGTTCGCGACGTAGTGACTGAAAAAGCCTTCCGCGTCGATGGCGCGCCACGGTCCGGCGAGCGCCGACCGCACCGGCTCTCGCGCGAGCCGCGCTCGAATGTCGGCAAGGTCGTAGCGGATGGGCGTCTTGGAGGCGACCAGGAGAAGGTCGTTGGTGGCAAGCTCCCACGTCTCGATTTCGGGAAAAACGGAGCCGAGGGTCGCGTAGACGGCGCGGAGCGTGCGCTTGTCGATGTCGTAGGCCTGCACCCACTGCAGAAAGAGCCCCTCCTCGGTGAGGCGACTTTCGCACGCTTCGTAGTATTCGCGGGTGAAGAGGCTAGCGACCCCGGCGCGATAGGGGTTGGACGGCTCGGAAAAGATGAGGTCGTAGCGAGAGCGCGAAGTGAGCAGCTGTTCGCGGGCGTCCCCGATGTTGATGTGGACGAGCGGGTTGTGAAGGACGTGATGATTGGCGATGCTCGAAATCTCCGCCACGTGCAAAATGGCCGGTTCGAGCTCCGCCACGTCGACCCGTTCCATCTGCGGCAATGCACCGAGCCAGCCTGCCGTGCTTCCGGTACCGAGACCGATGACCATGGCGCGCTTGATGGGGCGTAAGACCGCGCCGACGAGACCCGCCATCACCTGCGTCGGCGCATCGACGACGGCGTGGCCGTCGCTCTTGCCATTGACGATGAAAGCCCAGCCGTGGCGGCCATCGAGCGCGACCGTGCTCTCCACGCCGTCCTCTTCCCACTTCATCCCGCGACGCTCGCTGTTCATCCAGTCGCGAAAGGAATTGATGGAGGCCGTGGTCTCGGCCGGGACACGGCCGACGCCGATGGGGCTATGGCGCCAGACGGCGGTGGGACCTTCGGTCTTGAGCAGCATGAAAACGGCGATCGCGCCGAGTACGGTCCACATCGCGCGAAAGGGCGCGTCCGCCCATCGTTTCAGCCGCTCGAAGGCTGCGCCGAGCCCCACCAGCGCGAGCAGGCCTGCGGCGAGTTTCCAGCACCCCAGCACGGATAGCGCGGGCAAGAGGCCAAAGCCGCCCGCCAGCGCGCCCGCGATGGAACCGCCCGTGTTGGCCGCATAGACCCATCCGGTCTGTACACCCACCTCTTTTTTCCCTTGCCCCATGAGGGCGATGAGTAAGGGAAACTGCACGCCTGAGACGATGGCGGGGAGCAGCACGACCACCAACGTCACGATGGTCCATCCGGCGGCGATCCCTGCAAAATGAAACGAGCCAAGGGGCCGGATCAGCAGCGCCAACGTCGCGACGCGATCGCCGAGCGCGTAGGGAACGGCGAGCAAGATGGCCTCGAGGAGGCAGGTCACCGCGAATCCATTGAGGGTGGCGGGCTTCTCCGAGCCCAAGAGCGCGTACGCCGTTCCGCCGAGGCCGATGCCGAGCAACGCGACCGCCAAGATGATCCCGAAGGTAAATACGGTTCCGCCGAGAAGCGGCCCCAGCATGCGATACCAGACGAGCTCCATCAGAAAGAAGACGAATCCGACCGCGGCCGCAGCAAACGGCACGTACCAACTCGGCAACCCCGCGCTCGGCGCAGGTGCCGCGACGCGCTCGAGCGCGGCGACCGGGGGGACCGCGCCTTGCTCGGCGCCGATCGGTGCGACGCTCGGGGCTTCCGCTGCGATCACCGCGGCGACGTGCGCGTTCTCATCGGGTGATGCCGTGGCGATGCTCTCCGCAGCCGTCACCGGCTCCAACTGCGCGCTCGCCTCGCTGGTGTTGGCAGCGAGAACCGGCGGCGCGGCAACGGCGGGAGCCACGGCATACGCGAGCGCGGCGATCAGCAGATTGAAGCCGCTCGTCGCCCAGAGCGTCGTTCGCGTTCCGAGCATCTCGAGCATCACAAAGTTCGCGAGAACGCAGCCCACCACGGCGCCGAGCGCATTGGCGCCGTAGAGAAGTCCGACGCGCCGACGCGCAGAATCGTCGTCCGTTTCGACGGCGCGCGCCGCCGCCGGCAACGTCCCGCCCATGAGGAATGTCGGCCCGAGGAGCACGATCACCGTTAAAACCAGGCGCAGCACGGTCGCGCCGAACGAGCCGAGCACGGGCGTTCCCCCCGCGGCGATGTACGCCTTTCGCATGATGAAGAGCAGAAGAGGGGAGAGCGCGGCCAGCGCCGCGGCGCCCGCTTCGAGCTGCGCATAGAGAACGAGCGGCCGCTCCGCGCGGTCGGCGCGCTTGCCGATCACGAGCCCACCGGCGCCGAGCCCGCCGATGAAGACGGCGAGCACCGCGGCGTTGGCCAAGGTCGACGCGCCGAAGACCAGGCGGAACTCGCGGAACCAGGCGATCTCGTAGACGAGCGCGCAGACGCCGGAGCCAAAGAACAGGAAAGCAACGAGTCGGGTGAGTCGATTCATCGAATCCGCTACCCAGAGAATCTTCTCGCGCGGGCGGGTGCCCCGCTGCAGTTGAACTAGGGCTGCTAGAGGTGCTTACGTGCGATTTCGGCCCACGTGCCAGCCGGCTCGAGCTCGAGGTAGTGCTTCCAGCAGGGGCGCGCCCGCACGGCGTCGCCGGTGCCCTCGTAGGCCATGGCCAGGTTGAAATACGCGTCGGCAAAACGTGGATCGGCTTCGATAGCACCTAGAAAGTAAGGGATCGCGTCCACGGCTTTGCCCCGCTCGAGCATGATGTAGCCGAGGTTGTACTGCGCTTCGGGCTGGCGTGCGTCGATTTCGAGCGCTCGCCGATACAGCTTTTCGGCGTCGGTTTCTTCGCCCTTGCGAAAGCAGATATTTCCGAGGTTCGTGTAAGCGATGGCGAGCCATGGGTCGAGCTCGAGGGCTTCGCGGTAGAGCGCTTCGGCGTCCTTCATCGTCGCCGGGTCTTCGTCGAGCTGGCTCGCGCGGACGTAGAGGTTGTACGCCGTCTGCGAGCGCTCTTTGCCCGCCGCGGGGCGCAGGACGCGCACGACGTCGTCGCGCAGGGTCTTGATCTCGAGATCGAGAAGCATTTGTCCCGTGAGCGGCTCGAACGTCCCCTCTTGGGATCGCACGACCACACGTTGTCCATCGGAGACGACGCGGAGCTCGGAGAGAGGACGGGTGACTTTCGGTAGCGTTCGCTGCAGTGCGGCGATGGCACGTGTCACGTCGCGCAGTCGCACGCGCCGGGCGAGCAGTGTCTGGGCCGTGCGAAGCGCAATGAGATCGGCGAAGGTGTACGCCCGCCGCCCACGCCGGCGCCCACTCGGCGAAACGACCCCCGCGCGGTCGAGCGTGCGCAGTCGGGCTGCCGAAAAGCCGAGCAGCCGCGAAACCTCGGTGCCCGAAAAGAGGTCGGTGATCGGCTCGCGTGCGTCGGGCAGACTCTGCTCGGCTTTGGCGACGGAGCCTTCGGCGCGGTGCGGGCGTGACTCGACGCGCCCGCCCCCGGGACCGAAGACGACGTGAATCACCTTGTCGGTTCCGCGACGATTCTTCTGGCGCATCTTCTTTCCCGACCTTGTGGGAGAACCAACGGAGGACGCGGTGAGCCTACCGTATGCCGCCTGCCCCTCTTCGACAAGAGTTCGGCGAGAGTTCATCTCGCTGCCATGCTCAGCTAAAGCCGCGCGTCAAGGGTGGATGGATCGACACGAAGCGCTCGCGTTCGAAACCAACATGACCGAGCTTCGTCACGACGCAACCGTTGCTGCGACGAGGCCCTTGGGTTAGGGGGGCGCGTTGGCGGTGGACGCCATCGCTGCCATGGCCGCGCCGCGCGGCGTCGCGCGGCGTTCCGGCAAAACCGACGCTTCGACGTCGACGTGCAAGGCGACACCAGTCGCGCAAGACGACACGGTGATCTCCGCGCGCAACCGATCGAGCGGCGCATTGGCTCGCTGCGCCGCTTCGCGTCGCGCGACCCGCATGGCACGGAGCCGCACATGTGGATCGTGCGCAACGGCCGTCACCAAGCTCTGAACCGTCTGATCCGCATCTTCCGGCGCGATGAGCAGGATGATGCTGCTCGAACCAAAGTAGGAGCGCTCGCTTCCTTCTCCTCGTGCCGCGCCCTCGGACATCACGTCGGCGCGGTCGAAAAGTTCTCCCCAGCGCGCGTCGGACGATGCGATGAGCCGAAAAGTTCGAGAATGAAAAAGCTTGCTGTGGGTCGTCTTGGAGAGGCCGGGGCGCCTCGCGGTTGGCTTCATGGAAGCAATCGTATTGAATCCGCGAGCGCAGAAAGAAGTTCGTGACACGCTCTGCGGAGAACTTGGCCACGAAGAGAACATCGCGGCATCGTAGGACTGGAGGGACCTCGCCATGGAATCAGCCAACACAACGCCCGACTACCAAGGGACAGAACGTCGTCGCCACCGCGTGTACACGACCCGCAACACGGAGTACCACTTCCGTGACGGCGTCTGCATCGCCGTGCGCGATCGTCGCACGGGCGAGTGGCTGCCGGGGCACCTGGCCTTGCGCCGACCCCTCTTCGGCGGGCTGCGCTTCTTCATGAACGGCGCGCTTTTACCGAATCCAGGCGAACCCAAGGTCGGCGAAGCACTCTTCTTTGGCGAAGGTGGCCGCGATCTCATCACGAGCCCACTGCAAGGCGTGGAACGGCCGAGCAAGGATCTCATCGCGGACTACCCGGTCTAAGACGGCGCGCTGCACGCGCGCCGTCCATCGCAAATCACGGTCCGGTTCGAAGGAGCTCCACCGAGCATTGGTCGACGCCGCTACCGCACACGACCGTCATCTCCTGCTGGTTTGCATTCCACGAACCGCTACACGGATTGCGCATCGCGGAACCCAGGACGAGCGTCGCGCCCGAAAACGTCCCATTGGGGCCGAGCGTTGCGCCGCCGTTGATCGCTCCGACGCCGCCGTCGACGACGGAGATGAAGTGCAAAAAGCAGGCTTGAGCCGTGCCACGGATCTCCTGCGGCGCGTTCTCGTCGAGATCGCCACAGCCGTTGCCGTCGGCGTTGTTGATCTGGTACGTGCCAAAAATGGTGGGACAACTGGCGTCGCCCGCGCCGGGGGCGGCGTCGCCGTCCGCGCGCACGTCGACCCTGCTCGCGTCGCCGTCAGGACCGGCGTCGATGCCGCTGCCCGCGGAGCCAGAACCGCCAGAAGTGCCCGCAGCACCGCCGGTGCCCGATGCGCCGCCCGTGGCAGACGCTCCCGACGCGCCGGAATTGCCGCCGGTGCCAGATGTACCCGACGCCCCAGAATTGCCGCCGGTGCCAGAAGTGCCCGAAGCACCGCCCGCACCGCCGCTGCCAGACGCTCCGGCAATGCCGGCCGCGCCGCCATCGCCAGACGCTCCGCCCGCGCCGCTCCCGGATGCGCCCGAAATGCCGGCGGCGCCCCCGGTGCCGCCGCTCGCACCGCCGGTACCTGCCGTGCCGGCACCGCCGGATCCTGCAGCGCCCCCCGAGCTGGCCGTTCCCCCACTGGTCGCGGTTCCGCCCGTGCCCGTGCCGGCATCCGTTCCGGGGTTGGCAAAGCGGACGTTGTCCGAACCCTCACAGCCCGTGCCGATCAGCTGGGCCGACAGCAGAAGCATCCAATGAATAAGAAAGCGCGAGCGCGTGGGCATTGTCTTATTTCCTCGTTCCCCAAAAAGAATGCAAGCGCCCGGCAGATTTGTCAGTTCATCACGCCTCGCTCGTACATGCACCTACCCTTTGAGGATACGCTCGAATTGGCACATCCGTGACGCGAGTGGTGCCACCGCGAGCAAAGGAGTGGCCGGCGGTCCGGGCTCGTTCAGTCGCAAAAAGCGCGGGTGTTGGCGGAGACGCTATCGGCGGTCATGAACAGCACGGCGTTCGCCGTGGCCGGCGCCGCCGCCGTGTCGGGCGTCGTCGTGATGGGGTCGCGTTGGCGAAGAAGCCGTCGATCCCGCTGAGCTTGCGCGAAGCGATGCCGCTCTACGCCGCGCAGAACCCCTCGTAGTCGATGTAGCTCTTGATCGACGGCGCTTCGCCGCACACCGGGCACGATGGATCTTTACGCAGCTTGAACTCGCGAAACTTCATCTTCATCGAGTCGTACGTGAGAACGCGGCCCGACAAGGTGTCTCCTTTGCCGAGCAAGATCTTGATGGCCTCGGTGGCCTGCAGGGTGCCGATGATGCCGCACAAGATCCCGAGCACGCCCGCTTCTTGGCACGATGGTGCGAGATGCGCGGGAGGAGGCTCGGGGTACCAGCAGCGGTAGCACGGTCCGCTCCCCGGCAAGAACGTCGTCACCTGGCCATCGAAGCGGAAAATCGATCCGTGCGCGACCGGCTTTTTCAAGAACACCGATGCGTCGTTGACCAAGAAGCGCGTGGGGAAATTGTCGCACCCGTCGACGATGACGTCGTACGGCGAAAAGATGCGGTCCACGTTGGCGCTCGTGAGCCGCTCTTGGTACGGCTCGACTTTCACGTCGGGATTCAAATCGCGGATGGCGTTGGCCGCGCTTTCGACCTTCGGCATCCCCACCCGGCTCGTCGCGTGCAGGATCTGCCGCTGCAGGTTCGACGCATCGACCGTATCGGCGTCGACGATGCCGAGCGTTCCCACGCCGGCCGCCGCCAGGTAGAGGGCGGCGGGGCTCCCGAGCCCACCCGCGCCGAGCAAGAGCACCTTCGAACCGAGAAGCTTCGCCTGCCCGGCTTCGCCGACCTCGGGCAAGAGGATGTGGCGGCCGTAGCGATCGCGCTGGGCCTCCGTCAGCGACGGGGGCGTCTCCTGCGGATAGCCGAGGTCCTTCCAGCGCGTGAAACCCGGGTTGGCCGACTCGACCCGCGTGTACCCGTACTCCTTCAGTTGCTTGGCGGCGAAGGCCGACCGTGTGCCCCCCGCGCAATAAACGACGATGGGCGCGTCCTTGTCGGGCAGCTTCGATTCGAACTGCTGCTCGAGGAAGCCGCGCGGCAGGGAGACGGCGCCGGGGATGTACCCCGCGCGAAACTCTTCTTTTTCGCGCACATCGACGAGCACCATCGGCTCTTTCTGTTCGAGACGCCGATTCACTTCCTGGAGGGGCACGATTTTGACGGATTCCTTCGCTTCGGAGATGAGGTCGCTGTACGTCTTAGCCATCGAAGACTCCTCGTAAAATCCTGGGGCTATTCACTGAAGAGGCGGTCGAACACCGAGTCGAAAGGCATTCTAGCATCGGATTAGGGGACAATCTGAGGCAGAGAAGCTAAGCATGCTTTTCGATTCCGCAAAGGGGAAGGCCGTCCGAAGCTTTGCCTTCCGTACGTCGCGCGCACTGTGCGAGAATTCGAAGCCTCGCAGCTTGCCACCTTACGCCGGCAAGAAGGAGAGACGGTCCTCGGAATGTCGAATGTCAATCGCCTCGGTGAGCTCCTCGTCCGGGAAAAGCTCATCAGCTTGCAGCAACTCCGGCAGGCTCAGGATGAGCAGCGTAGGACGGGACAGAACCTCGGCGCCACCCTCGCCAAGCTCGGGTACATCTCCGACGGCGAAATCACCAACTTTCTTTCGGCCCAATACCGCGTGCCCGCGGTCAACCTCGAAGAGTACGAGATCGACCAAGAGGTGCTGAAGCTCGTCTCGCGCGAGGTTTGCGACAAGCACAAGATCATCCCCGTCTCGCGCGCCGGATCGTCGCTCATCATGGCCATGGCCGATCCGACGAACCTGCACGCCATTGACGACATCAAATTTCTGACGGGCTTCAACGTCGAGCCCGTCGTCGCCTCGGAGACGGCGATCCAGGCCGCGGTCGAGCGCTACTACCAATCCGGCCCCTCCTACGACGAGGTGATGGCCGGCTTCGACGAAGAGGAGATCGAGTTCGGCGCCGAAGGCGAAGAGATGAACTTGATGGAGCTGGAGAAGGCGAGCGAAGACGCTCCCGTCGTCCGGCTCGTCAACATGATCTTGCTCAACGCGATCAAGAAAGGGGCGAGCGACATCCATGTCGAGCCCTACGAGAAGAAGCTGCGCATCCGCTACCGCATCGACGGCGTGCTCATCGACGAGATGGCGCCGCCGCTCAAGTTGAAGAACGCCATCGCCAGCCGCCTCAAGATCATGAGCCAGCTCGACATCGCCGAGCGGCGCCTGCCGCAAGACGGGCGCATCAAGTTGAAGCTCGGCAAAGGGCGCGAGATGGACTTTCGCGTCAGCGTGCTCCCCACGTTGTGGGGCGAGAAGATCGTCATGCGTCTTCTCGACAAGTCGAACCTCCAGCTCGACATGGCCAAGCTCGGGTTCGATCAGAAACCTCTCGACGATTTTCAATGGGCCATTCACCAGCCGTGGGGGATGGTGCTCGTCACCGGGCCCACCGGCTCCGGCAAGACGACCACGCTCTACTCGGCGCTCGCCGACTTGAACAAGTCGAGCGCCAACATTTGCACCGCCGAAGATCCGGTCGAATACAACCTGCACGGCATCAACCAAGTGCAGATGCACGACGAGATCGGGCTCAATTTCGCGATGAGCTTGCGCGCGTTCCTGCGGCAAGACCCCGACATCATCATGGTCGGCGAGGTCCGCGATTTCGAAACGGCCGAGATCGCGGTCAAGGCCGCGCTCACCGGCCACCTCGTTCTTTCGACGCTGCACACCAATGACGCGCCAGCCACCATCTCGCGCCTGCTCAACATGGGCGTCGAGCCGTTCCTCATCACCGCCAGCGTGAACTTGGTCTTGGCACAGCGTCTCGCACGCAAAAATTGCGTCGACTGCAAGGCGGAGATCCAGGTCGAGCGCCAGACTTTGCTCGACATCGGGTTCAACGACGAGCAGATCGCGGGCGCCAAGCTCATGAAGGGGGTCGGCTGCCGGACCTGCAACGGCACCGGCTACAAGGGCCGCGTCGCGCTCTACGAGGTCATGCGCTTCACCGACCAACTGAAAGAAATGGTGCTGCAGGGCGCGTCCACGGCCGAGCTCAAAGCGGCGGCCATCAAGCAAGGAATGAGCACCTTGAGGGCGAGCGGGATCCGAAAAGTGCTGGGCGGCGTGACCAGCACCGAGGAGATCCTGCGCGTAACGATGGGCGATTAGCCGGCGAGCTTTCTGCTCATGGCGAGTGACGGCGAGTCCTCGCCGGATGCTGGCGGCGCGGACCTAGGCAGAAGCAAAGCCACTGTGAAGTGGAACCGCGGCCAGCGGCGCGCTCTCATGCCATACTTCACGAATGCCGTCGTTTGCGCACGACCGCCGGTCACGCGATCTCCTCGCCGCGTGTCGACCGGCAGCTCTCCTGTTGCTGCTGGTTGGCTGTGCGCCAAGAGCCGATGACGCGTCCCCGCGCCCCGTTGACGACGCCGGCACGGCGGCCTCTGACGGCGAGCGCCCCGATGGACCGTCGCCGGCGGATGACGCGACATCATCTGCCCCCGATGTCGTACCCGCCTCCGACACCTCGACAGGGTTCATCACCGAAGAGGAATGGCAGCGCCGGATCGCACCGCTCGAGGGCGAGCACGATCTTGAGCGGCACGTCAGTCAGGGCTGCCCACCGCAGCGCATCCCTCAGGATTTTCGCATCAAGCCTACCCTCGCGTGTCGTGTGCGACCAGGCAACAACATGGTCCGCGACTGCGACGTCGAGCCGCTGTGCACCCGACACGCGGAGTGTGAGGCCAAGCCTTTCGGTGCGTGCCGCGGCTCACCTAGTGCCCGTTGCGTCTACCCCATCGACCGCGACGTCTGCTCGGCGACAAACGACTGCACCGCCCTGCCCAACGGGTTCTGCACGCCCACCGTTACCCAAACGCATTGCTATCCGACCGGGCGATGCGAGATCACGCAGCAGCGCTGCAACTACCGCGACGAGGACTGCAGCAGCGACGCAGATTGCACCACCGCGGCCGGCGGCGTTTGTGAAAAGCGCATCATCTCCGTTCGTTGTGTGTACCAAGGCTGCATGGATAGCGCCGATTGCGGACAAGGAATGCGCTGCGCTTGCGCCATCTACGGCACCGGCAACGTGTGCGTGCCGGCGGACTGTCGTGCCGACGGCGATTGCGCGGAGGGCCAAGAGTGCCGTCTCGAGCTCGGCTGTCACGGCATGGCGCAGGGATACCATTGCTCGACGGCGCTCGACACCTGCCGCGCCAAGGAAGACTGCGGTGTCGACCTCTGCGTGTTCAGAGGTTCGTGGCAGTGCGAGCCAAAGTTTTGTCCGGTCGGCCCCTAGCCGCTCTTTCGCGCGGGCGGGCTTCCGGCGTACGCTGAGGCGTCATCACGCGAGGGCGGTCCAACTCTCAAGTTCACCTAGGGCACGCCGTTGGCGAAGGATACATGGTCCAAAGCCCTGAAGTTCCGCGCATCGGCCTACATCAGCTGCTCAAGGTGATGATCGACAAAGGGGCCAGCGACCTCCACATCACGACGGCCGCGCCGCCGCTCTTGCGCGTGGATGGGTCGGTTCTGCCGCTGCAGCTGCCGCCGCTCGGCCCCATCGAGACCAAGGCACTCTGCTACTCCGTTTTGACCGAAGAGCAGAAGATCACTTTCGAGAAGAACAACGAGCTCGACCTGTCGTTCGGCGTCAAGGGCCTCTCGCGCTTTCGCGCGAACGTCTTCATGCAGCGCGGAGCGGTGGCGGGGGCGTTTCGCGCCATTCCTTTCAAGGTGCGAACGTTCGACGATCTCGGCCTGCCGCCGGTGATCGCCGAATTGGCCAGCAAGCCGCGCGGTCTCGTGCTCGTCACGGGGCCGACCGGGTCCGGCAAGTCGACGACGCTTGCGTCGATCATCGACAAGATCAACAGCGAGACGCGTCAACACATCATGACCGTCGAGGATCCCATCGAATTTCTTCACCCCAACAAATTGTCCGTCGTCAATCAGCGCGAGGTGGGCAGCGATACGGCGAGCTTCAAGATCGCCCTTAAGTACGTATTGCGGCAGGACCCGGATGTCGTTCTCATCGGCGAAATGCGCGATCTCGAAACGATCGAGGCCGCCCTCACCATCGCAGAAACCGGTCACCTCGTGTTCGGGACCCTGCACACGAACTCCTGCGTACAGACCATCAACCGCGTCGTCGACGTGTTCCCCACCAGCCAGCAGCAGCAAATCCGGACGCAGCTCTCGTTCGTGTTGGCGGGGGTCATCTCGCAAATCCTCTTGCCGCGCGCGGACGGCCCCGGTCGCGCACTGGCGCTCGAGATCATGGTGCCCAACGCCGCTATCCGGAATCTCATCCGCGACGACAAGGTGCACCAGATCTATTCGACGATGCAGGTCGGGCAGGACAAGTACGGCATGCAGACGCTGAATCAGGCTATTTTACAGCTCTACAAAAAGAGCATCATCACCTTGGAAGAGGCGCACGGCCATTCGCAAGAGCCCGACGAGCTGCGCATGATGATCGAGGGCAAAGGCCTCCCCCAGGCCGTGCGGCCGCGGTAACTAACGCACGCGCATGCGATCCATGCGGCGGCGCTCCTGCTTCGTAGGGCGCCCGGCGCCGCGATCGCGCATGGGAAAGAGCTCTTCGCGCGGTGGCGGCGGAGGGGAGTGGTCCTCGTAAAGCTCGCGCGCGAGCGGGGGCCCGAGACGCTTGTCGGCAAGCTTCATGATCTTGACGATGACGATCCCTCGCGGCGCATGGGCCGACAGTTCATCGCCGACGCGCACCATGTGGCTTGCGCGCACCGCCGCGCCGTTCATCGTGACCTGGCCGGCTACGCACGCGTCGGTGGCTTGCGATCGTGATGCGTAGATGCGCGCGGCGGAGAGCCAGCGGTCGATGCGAACCGCGTCCATGCCGTGACGTTAGCAGACGTATATCGCTGCGATCGCACCGGTGAGGTCGCGCTTGCCAGCCCGTTCGTGCATGGCGTAAGAATTCGCCATGTCATTCCAAGCCGATCGCCGTGATTTTTTGAAGGGTACGAGTCTCGGTCTCGTGGGGGGTGCGCTGGGCGGTGCGTCCGGCTGTCGTCCGGCCGCAAGCGTGGTGCCTTCCGCGTCGAACGCGCCAGCCGCGCCGGCCAATTTGGCCGCCTCCACCGCGCAGCGCTACGACGACTGGGCGTCGATTCGCGACCAATTCAGCCTCTCGCGAGAGTACATCCACCTCGCTCTTCTCTATCTGGCGTCGCACCCAAAACCGGTGCGCGACGCCATCGAGCGACATCGTCAAGGCCTCGACGAAGACCCCGTCGGCTACCACCACGCCAACTATGAGAAGGAGGAGCTCGGCGCTCGCGAAGCCGCGGCTCGCTACTTTCACGTCCAAGCCGATGAGATCGCACTGACCGATAGCACCACCATGGGGCTAGGTCTCGTCTATGGCGCCTTGGTGCTCAAGCCTGGCCAGGAGATCGTGAGCACGGCGCACGACCATTATTCCACGCAAGAGTCGTTGCGCCTGCGCGCCGAACGCAACGGCGCTTCGGTGCGGCGAATCAAGCTCTATGAAAAGCTGGATGGTGTCTCCGAGGACGAGATCGTCGGCAGCGTCGTCAAGGCGCTCACACCGAAGACGCGTCTCGTCGCTGTCACTTGGGTGCATTCGAGCACGGGCCTCAAGCTCCCCGTGCGCAAGATCGCCGATGCCCTCGCCGAAGCGAACGCCAAACGCGACGAGGGGGACCGGGTGCTTCTCTCCGTCGATGGCGTCCATGCCGTGGGTGTGGAGAAGGAAAGCGTCGCCGATCTGCACTGCGATCTTCTCATCGCCGGATGTCACAAGTGGCTCTTCGGTCCCCGGGGAACGGGTTTCGTGTGGGGCAGTCCCGCGGCGTGGAAAGCAGTCCAGCCGGTCATCCCGTCGTTCAGTAAAGCGTACGGACGATGGATGGAGGGTGTCCTGCCGAACGACGTGCCGCGCGCGCAGCTCGTCAGCCCCGGCGGCTTTCACTCTTTCGAGCATCGATGGTCGCTGCGCCACGCGTTCGCCTTTCACGAGCAGATCGGGCGCGAGCGCATCACCACGCACATTCACGACCTGAACCGACACTGTAAGGAGGAGCTGCGCAAGATGCCACAGGTCACGCTCCACACGCCAATGGGCGAGTCACTCTCGTCCGGCCTCGTTTGCTTCGAAGTCAAAGGGGTGCCCGCAGACGACGTCGTCAAACGTCTGCAAGAGCGGAAGATCATCGCCAGCGTCACGCCCTACGCGACCAAGTATGCCCGCTTCAGCACCGCGCTGCTCAACACGACGGCCGACATCGAAACGGCGCTCGGCGCCGTCCGCGCCTTGGGGTGAGCGTCTCGGGCGATCCCGAACATCAGTTCGAGTTGGGAGGCGAGGGCAAGAGTCGTCTACCCACATGGACGTCGCAGCGCTTCGCGCTCGCGTCGAGGCCGCCGTGCGCCTTGAAACGTGTCGGCAAGAAGCGCACGATGAAGAAGTAGCGCTGCGCTCAAAGAAGGCTGGAGATCCGACATGCCGACGCTGGTGCTGGAAAACGAATTCGTCACCATGCAGTACCACGAGGACGGCGGCATCCTCGAGCATCGGTTCCACAAGCATGTATGGGGAACGGCCTTTCGCGAAGCGCTCGACAAGGGCTTGGAAGTGTTGCAGCAGCACGGCGGCACCAAGTGGCTCTCCGACGATCGCAACAATGCCGCGCTGTCCCAGGACGATACCGATTGGGCCTTGAACGATTGGTTTCCGCGCGCCCAAAAGACAGGCTGGAAACACTGGGCCATCGTGCTGCCGGAGCACGTCATCGGTCAGATGAACATGAAGCGCTTCATTGCGACCTATTCGGCCAAGGGTGTGGCCGCCGCCGTCTTCGACAACCCGGTGGCCGCTATGGCCTGGCTGAAGAAGCCCACCTGACCGCCGCGCCCCGGCTATTTGCGGAAGGCCTGGGCA
>DATHEQ010000221.1:0-3347 GCA_035318505.1 Polyangiaceae bacterium
GGACATCCTACGCGTCGGCTTTCCGGGCGCGGATGCGTCGTTGTTCCTCAATCCTGGGCGCGGCGGCGAGCACTGGCCACACCACGTCGTCGTGAACGTCGTCGACACCGAGTCACCAGCATTCACCGATTTGACCGGCGACGGCAGCCCCGAGCTCGTCTTCGCCGCGCAAGGGCGCCTCGTGTGGGCTGGTCCGGCGGCGACCGACCCGACCGCGCCCTGGAATTTGCACGCCCTGACGCCACCTTCCGGCTTTCAGGCTTTCACGCATGGACTCGGTGTCGGCGACGTCGATAACGATCGACGACCCGACGTGTTGGAGGCGAGCGGCTGGTGGCGACAACCCGCTTCTTTGCAAGGGGATCCGATCTGGGAACGCCAGCTCCAGACCTTCGGCAGCGGAGGCGCGCAGATGGTGGTGGGCGACGTCGACGGCGACGCCGACGGCGACGTCGTGGCGAGCCTCGAAGCGCACGGCTATGGGTTGGCCTGGTTCGAGCAATCCCTATCGACGTCGACGCCGGCGACCGATTTCGTAGAGCACGTCATCGTCCCGCCTCTCTCCGACGCCGGTGGTATCGCGCTCCACGAACCGCATGCGCTCGCGGTCGTAGACATCGACAAGGACGGCGACCCAGACATCGTCACCGGCGAGCGCTTCTGGGGGCATGTTCCCGCGGGAGCGCCCGAGTTCGCAGCGCCTGCCCACCTTTATTGGTTCGAGCTCGTTCGCGCCGCAGGTACGGTCACCTTCGTACCCCACCTCATCGACGATGCTTCCGGCGTCGGCACTCAGATCACCGTCGGCGACGTGACGAGCGACGGCCTGGACGACATTCTCATCGCCAACAAAAAAGGGGCCTTCCTCTTCATCCACGAGATTCGGCCCTAGCAGCGCTCGGAACGACGACCCGGCCCCGGTGCTAAGCACCCGCGTATCCCGAGGGCCCCCCTCGTCGGGATTCTCTCCTAGCGCCACGCGTTGCATGGGAAGATGTCTTCCAGCACCTATGGACGCGCCCGCACGAGGTCCGGTGAGGCCAGTTCCAGCCCAGCACGACACGGCGCGGCGCGCCTTTCGCCGCGGTGTGAACCGCCCTCGAGCGGTTCCGTGGTTTGGCGTTCGCTCGTTCTACGGACATCTGTGGCACCTCGTGGCGAGCGCCATCGCGACGCAGGACATCGATTCGCGTGACTGGATGCACCCCGACTCCCCGGCGGGGCTGACGAAGAGCGTCGCGCGCACCATCGACGCCGCCGCGGTCGAAGGCGCGCCATCCGTCACCGAGGCGCTCGGCCGGGACGTCTACATCGATTTCATCGCCGATACGGGCGACGATGTCGACGTGAGCCGGGCGATGGCCGAGCTCGTCGTCTGCGAGTACGAGCTGCCGTCGCCGGACCGAAGCAGCACCTGCATCGTCCCGCGCGGCGACATCCTTCTTTTCGGGGGCGATACCGCGTACCCGGTCGCCACCTCCACCGAAATCGAGGCGCGACTGCTTCGGCCGTGGAACGAGGTCTTCGCCGATCGCTACGACGGCAAGACGCGCGCGCTTTTGGGGATCGCCGGCAACCACGACTGGTTCGACGGGCTCGACGGTTTTGCTCGCATGTTCCGCGTGCGCTCCGGCCCCCTCGCCCAGGAACGCCCTGGCGCCACCCCCGGCGCCGAAAAACCCATCGAGCATTTCGTGTCGTGGATGGAAGCGTTCGCCATGGGCAAGCACGTCGTCAAACGACGCGCGCTGCCCCTCGTCGGATACGAACCCGTGCAGCGCGCGAGCTACTTCGCGCTGGCGCTCGCGCCGGGGATCGACCTTTGGGGCGTCGATCGGCAGCTACGGCAGATCAACTTCCAGCAGCGCCGCTTTTTCTGGGACAGGCGAA
Organism: Polyangiaceae bacterium; assembly: GCA_035318505.1. Taxonomy (GTDB): domain Bacteria; phylum Myxococcota_A; class Polyangia; order Polyangiales; family Polyangiaceae; genus DASWDH01. The sequence continues at coordinate 1,891 of DATHEQ010000221.1, forward strand.
GCGCGGCCCCGTCGCAATCGCTTTTGCTCTGCCTGCCCGATCCGCTCTTTCTTTACCTGCAGCCCTCGCCGATCGGCGCCGAGATGCTGCAGGCGCTCGATCTCGATCCCGTTTACGATCCGATGCTCTGCCTCGCCGGCGACGTACACCATTACGAGCGCTGGAAGATGGGGCCTACGGTTCACCTCGTCGCGGGGGGCGGCGGCGCGTTTCTCCATGGCGCGCGCATGTCGCGCGGCGAGGCAATGCGCGCACCCGAGGTGGAGTTTCCCGGCGCGGCCGCGACGCGGCGGCTGCTCTCCCAGGTTCCATGGCGCGTGGCTACCGGCCGCGCCGGCATCATCCCGCACCTTTGCCTGGCCGCGCTCTTCGCCCCAGCGCTCGGCGTCGGCCTCCGCGCCGGACCAGGAACCATGGACGCCGTTTCTGTCGGCGCCGCGGCCCTGGGCGCGGTGGTCTGCGCCGCACTCGCCGGCTTGCGCAAGGCGACGTTCCGCGCCGTCACCCTCCTCGCCAGCGCGGCCGGTGTGCTCATGGCGCTCGTCCCCACCGCGACGCACGCCGGTTTCGACGCCAGCTTGCAGTGGCTCAAGGTCAGTCCGTCGCCGAAGATGGCGGCGCTGCTCGTCTTCGGATTGTCGATTTTCGGCGGCGCGTTCGTTTTTGGCTGTTACCTCGCGGCGCTGGCGCTCTTTGGTTTGAACCACGATCAGGCTTTCGCGGCACTGGCGCACCCCGGCTACAAGCACATGGTGCGCATGCGCGTGCGCGCCGATGGATCTGCCATCGACGCCTGGGTGATAGGCCTCGTCGATCCGGTCGGAGACCCAACGCCGGTGCTCGTCGACCAGATCACCTTCACCGCGGCGCCCTCCACGCGACCTTCGCGCATGCCGCCGCCTCCGGCTGCTACGGCAGTCGGATCCGGGCGGCCGTCGTCCTTGCCACCTCAGTCGTCGTCGTAAAAGAGCGGATCGCGCGCCGCCAAGAACCGCCGAATTTGCTCGGTGTGCTCGGGGCCGATGTGCTCGAAGCGAACGCCCATCCCGGGACTCGTGTCGCTCGTCTCGGAGTATTCGCGGACCCAGCGCACCGTGCCGGTCACCTTGACCGGCTCGGACATGTCCGGCAGCTTGAAGGATACTTCGATCTGCGTGCCGAGGGGTTTGTGCACATGGGTCGCGATGAAGAGCCCGCCTTCGGAAAGGTTCTCCGTGAGGCCCATGTAGAAATTGGTCTCGCTCTCCATCGTGACTTCGAGCTCGACGTTGTGGCGCGAGTGTTGGCGGCGCGAATCCGCAGTGCCCATGGCGCCCGAATTCGGCGCAGCTTCGCCCGACGAATGCGTACCGCTCTCTCCGTGCGGAAGAACGTTCTTGTCGCGTGAGGTTGGCATGCGTCGCCTGCTCGTTTCGGATTATGGGTGAAAGGTCAAACCAAGTGTTTGGAGCAGATCA
>DATHEQ010000222.1:0-2365 GCA_035318505.1 Polyangiaceae bacterium
GACAGAGATGCGGGCTCCGGTGGCAGCGCGGGACCGGATACGCCGACGGGCGATAGTTGTGCGTGTCGTTCGGCGGGCGCGCAAGATCGCCGGCCGCTTGCTGGCGCGTGGGGAATCGGTCTCGCCGCGGTGGCTTGGTTCGCGCGGTCGCGCGCGCTGCGCCGGCGTTCCGCGACAGTGCGTTTTCGGTGATGGCGGCCACGCGCCGCGCTTGCCAGCCCTTGGCCGTGGTCATCACTCGATGAGCGCCGCTTTGCCGACATCGGCGGCGACGTGCCCACGCTATCGCATAGCGCGATAGGACTGGTTGACCGACGAACTCTCGTTATGCTTATAAGATAATGTTTAGAATGCTTTCTTTCGCCGAGGCGGGCCGGCGCGGTGCGCGCCTCGTGCAGACGAAACGTCGCGCCGCTTGCGTAAAGGCCGGCTCGCATGGATGACCCGGGCGCCGGACATCCTGCGGCGCGCGCGATGGTGCGGCCCCCCGAGCCGAGCGAGGACAACCTCTCGGGCGCGAGGCTGACCGCTTCGCTATCGGAAGGGCTGCCGGTGTCGGCCGCGCACCCCGTGCAAGCGGATTGGGCGCAACTGGCCGCCGCGCCCACGCTCTTGCTCACGCCGGTCGACCCCGTCGACACGGACGCGGCGAGTACTTCTCGAATCGCCACGCCGCCGGCGACGGCGCTCGAAGAGCAGCCTTGGTTTCGAACGGGCACCACCGTTGCCCCGCCCTCGATGCGTCCGACGGGCGAGAGCATGGCGCCTTCGCCCATGCGCAAGCCGCCCAATCCGCGCGTGCTCAAGGCGGTGGCCTGCGTCATTGCCACGTGCATCTTCATCGTCGCGATCGCGGGATTGAAACTTCTCTACCAACGAATCTCCGCGCCGAGCGCCGCTCCAAGGCCGAGCGAAGAAACGACCGCACGCACGGTGCTGGCCACCGCAAATCTCGGCAAGGCGACGGGCTCCGGTCCGGAGAGCGCGCCGCTGGCCGAGCAACCGACGTCGGCGTCCGAATCGAACGTGCCCAGCGCGCCACCCACCGCCGCAACAGAGACCGGGCTCGCGCGCCGCGCTCGACCGGTTCGTCCGAGTCCCACTCCCGCGCGCGGGACCTCCAGAACGACGACACGTCGCGCCCCGGCGACCAAGAAGACGACCCGAGCGACGCACCAAGCTGGTTAAAACGTGGCGCGTAGCACCGCGCCGAGACTCCTCGGCTCGAGGGTCGGAGCGAAGCGTATCGAGACCGATTCGCCTCGTGTCGTACGGTGCCGCGGGTCGCCCGGCGATCGCTGGATGTCCTCCGAGGCGGGCCGGTCGAGCTCGTAGAGAAAAAAACCCGTGATGAAGAGCCCCGCCGAGGCGGCGACGCTGACGGCGGTGGCGATGCGGAAACGCTCGCGAGCGGCGCGATCATCGTCGTAGTCGGCGAGGGCGCTGCCAGCGACGTTGCCTTCTTCTTTTCGCGCCAGAAAATCTTGCGCTCGGTTCTCGGCGTAAACCGCCAGCGTGCCGAAAACGGCGCCCGCGGCAAGCGCGCCCGCGCCGGTGATGAAAAGGACATTGGCGGCCCTGCGCTGGCCGGTGGGTTCGAGCTCGACGCGGAGCGCTTGTGCTTTGCCGCGCTCGAGCTCGAGCGCACGATAGACGACCTTATGGCCTCTTTCGGCGATCGCCAAGCGGTGCATACCGCTCGGCAGCTCGAGCACGACCTGCTGGCCACCACGGCTGGCGAATGCGCCGTTGATGTAGATCTCGGCACCGCCCGGCGCAGCAATGGTGAGCGTGGCCGGGCGCTCGCGCAGCGCCACCACTTCGGGGATCAGATCGCCGGCCATCGCCGTGAGCTCTCGCTGCTCCGGATAAAAGCCTTCGGCGGTCACCTCGACGTGGTGCTTTCCCGGCGATGCCTCGCGAATCAGCGGTGAACCGGCGGGAGGGCCGCCGTCGATGGAGATGCTCGCGCCAGGAGCCTCGGAGCTGATCATGAGACGCGTGCGCCGAACGGCGTCGCGCTCGGCGGCCGAAGTCGTTGCGCTGGAAGGCGCCATGGCGGCGAGCGGCTCGAGCTGGGAGAGCGCGTCGAGCGCGTCGGCGCGGCGCCCCCCGGTGGGGACTTGCTCGACGTAACGTCGAAACAGCAAGAGCGCGCGATCGAGGTGCTCGCGCTCGTGCGCCACGAAGTACTGCCTGCGCTCCGCCTGCGCTAGCGAGAAGCCGATGGCCGGAATTGGCGTGAGCGCATAGGCGGCGTCGAGCGCTTGAATGGCGGCGAGGTACTCGCCCGCGGCATACGCCGTTGCGCCGGCCTTGAACGACGCCTTGGCCCGCTCGACGGCGTCTGTCTGGGCGAAGGCGG